>CANCIL010000017.1 GCA_947378095.1 Betaproteobacteria bacterium | reverse complement strand
GTTGGTATGGCCATTGGCTTAGTGACTGGTTTTATTAAATGGCTTGATCCAATCGTGATGCGCATTATGGATGGCCTCATGTCAATACCCTCCATCCTATTAGCGATTGCCTTAATGGCTTTAACAAAAGCCAGCATGGAGAATGTCATCATCGCCATTACCTTGGCAGAAGTTCCTAGAGTGGTTCGTCTAGTGCGCAGTTTGGTATTAAGCCTGAGAGAGCAGCCTTACGTTGAAGCAGCAGCAGCCTCTGGAACACCTTTATTAAAGACGCTCATCCGCCATATTCTTCCGAACATTGCTGCACCACTTTTAGTTCAGGCAACCTATATCTGTGCTTCTGCCATGATTACTGAAGCAATTTTGTCTTTTATTGGAGCAGGCACGCCGCCCAATATTCCAAGTTGGGGAAACATCATGGCTGAATCTCGCAGCCTATTTCAGATTGCTGGGTACCTGATTCTTTTCCCTTCTATTTTCTTGTCGGCTACTGTATTAGCTGTGAACTATCTAGGCGATGGCTTACGCGATGCACTAGACCCTCGTTTATCCAGGAGGATGTAAATCATGGATCAAACTACGGGTAAATCCATTCTTGAAGTAAATGATTTACGGACCTACTTTTATACGCGTGATGGCGTAGTGCGTTCGGTTGATGGCGTTTCTTTTTCAGTATCGCAAGGCGAAACCTTGGCGATTGTTGGCGAATCTGGATGCGGTAAAAGCGTCACCTCCTTATCTATTTTGAGATTAATTGCATCGCCACCAGGAAAAATTGTTTCTGGATCCATTAAGTTTCATGGCAAAGATTTACTAGACTTCACAGATGAGCAGATGCGCGATATTCGTGGGGATAAGATCTCTATGATTTTTCAAGAACCGATGACCTCTCTCAATCCTGTTCTCACTATTGGTAGGCAAATTGGTGAAGTTTTAGAGTTACATCGTCATTGCACTAAGGAAGAGGCTCGCACCCGAATCTTAGAGTTATTGAAGATGGTAAATATTCCTGAGCCCGAGAGCCGAATTGATGAGTATCCACATCAGCTTTCTGGCGGTATGCGTCAACGCATCATGATTGCTATGGCTTTGGCTTGTGATCCAGAGATCTTGATTGCCGATGAACCCACCACCGCTTTGGACGTGACTATTCAAGCGCAGATTCTAAATTTAATGCGAGAGCTACGCGATAGAACGCGAGCCGCTATTATCTTGATCACACACGATCTAGGCGTCGTTGCTGAAATGGCGCAGCGGGTAGTGGTCATGTATGCCGGTCGTAAAGTAGAAGAAGCGAATGTCATTGATCTATTTGAAAAGCCAATGCATCCATACACATTGGGACTATTGAATTCAATGCCGCGACTCGATGATTCGGCTTCTAAGCGTTTGGTAGAGATTCCAGGTATGGTTCCCTCTATGCGTACTGAGATTGTTGGTTGTGCATTTGCACCACGTTGTTCTTCTGCTAGCGAGCGATGCACTCAGGAGTCACCCGTGCTGATGGATTTTGGAAATCAACATTGGGTAGCATGCTGGAACCCAGTACTTTATGGGGCTAGTACATGAGCAAAACGAAGCTTCTAGAGCTCAAAAATTTATGTAAACACTATCCTATTCGCAAGGGCTTGTTGAGTCGCATCGCAGGTTATGTCCATGCTGTAGACGGTGTGAGCTTTTCAATTTATGAAGGTGAAACACTAGGCCTTGTAGGCGAGAGTGGCTGTGGAAAATCTACAGTAGGCCGAACCATTTTGCGTTTAATGGATCCCAGTGCTGGAGAAATATACTGGCGTGGCGAAAGAATTGATCAATTAACTAGAGCACAAATACGGCCTTATCGTAAAGAAATTCAAGCGGTTTTTCAGGATCCGTATTCTTCATTAAATCCCCGCATGCGCGCTGCTGACATCGTGTCTGAGCCCTTGAGAAACTTTGAAGCGCTATCCAAGGAAGAGGGTCGGGAGAGAGTTAAGGAGTTATTCGCTCTGGTTGGCCTTCGCCCAGATCAGATGCTGCGTTTTCCACATGAGTTTTCAGGTGGCCAGAGACAGCGCCTTGGTATCGCCAGAGCCCTATCGGTTAAACCTAAGCTGATTATGTGTGATGAGCCAGTATCTGCTCTTGACGTCTCTGTTCAAGCGCAGGTGATTAACTTATTGGGCGATTTACAGAAAGAGTTTGGAGTCTCTTATTTGTTCATCGCTCATGACTTAGCAGTTGTGAAGCACATTAGCCATCGTATTGCCGTAATGTATTTGGGTCGTATTGTGGAGTTAGCTGAAACCTCAGAATTGTTTAATCGGCCATCGCATCCCTATACAGAAGCATTGCTGTCAGCTGTGCCGATTCCTGACCCAACACGCCAGCGCAAACAGATTGTGTTGGGCGGAGATGTGCCAAGTCCTATTAATCGTCCTAGCGGTTGCCATTTCCACACTCGATGCATTTATGCTCAAGAGCGTTGCAAGGTCGAAGAGCCACGTTTAGAGGAGATTTCTCCTGGACATTTCGTTGCTTGCCACTTTAAATTAAATGCCTAGTCCGTTAAATAGTTAAGGTCCAGATTGCGGTAGCGATTAAGAGTCCAGCTAACAGGTAATTAAATACGACTAGACGTTTTCCTGTGCCTAGCCAGGACTTAAATAAGGCGCCGGCAATGGCATAGCTCATATTGCTTATAAATGCGAAAAACATCACTACGGCGCAGACCAGCATAAGACGTTGATCTGGATTAGTGCTAGGCTCTCCCTCCGCATAAATAATCCATGAACCCATAATTGTGATGGCTAATAACCAGACTTTGATATTTAAAAACTGTATCGCAACCCCTTTAATAAAGTTCATATTGAGTCTATTGGGATTCACTTCTTGGAGCTTCCTACTTTTGCAAAGCTTTAAGGCTAGCCAAATTAAATAGACACAGCCCAGTATTTTGATCGCAAGGCGTATCGCTGGAATTTCGGCAACAAGAGCGCCGATGCCAAAGCCGCAGGAGAGCATGACCAAGAGCCATCCTACTGGAACAGCGAGTGCAAAAGGAATAGTGCGCTTGAATCCCTCATTGGTTGCAATAGCGGTCGTCAGCATAGTATTGGGGCCGGGGGAGAAAGACATGGCAGCACAAAAGAAAATCAATGCAATGAATTCATTGAGGCTAAAAATTGACAGTATGCTCATCAATTAAGTTAGCTTTCAGCGCTTTTATCTAAGGGGTAAATTGGTCTTCTGATATGTTGAATATCAAACCAATCATAATTAGAACTAGTCGGTCCGCCATGATCGGAATCGCATTCAACGAAGCCCTTGCTGAGTGGGAAAAAAACAGGGCGGCAATACATTCTGGATTTCAGTAAAACATAGGTTTTGCTGCTTAAATCAATTCCTAGGCTGGTCATAACGGCGATATCGTAGGGCTCGACTCTTTCTGAGCTAATAACTATTTGAGCAGTATCGGTTTCAAATAGAACGCTAGGACCCATATTTAAGATGGAGCCATTAAATATCGGGCCAGTGACTTTGATCTTGCCATCACTAATGGCCTTAACTGTGCCGGTGAGCTTTAATGGATTTTTGATTTGACCGCGATAGGTCCAGCCGGACTTATTACCAAGCTCAATCTCGGTGGTTTGATTGAGTCCAGTCTGGATCAGTTTTTGTACGGTCTCAGGATCGGCAAAAGGACCAGCAGCAATATTCTGAAGCCCATAGTCCAGTGCGGACTCTAAGACATCAGTCGTATCGCAAGGGCCGCCAGACATGACGTTATCACTATGGTCTAGCAGCAATACGGGTCCAGGTGTGCTTAGCTTGGTGAGTTCAGATGCTTTCCGCAGGTCAACCGCGATAGGGGTGCTCTCGTAAATGAATCCATCAGCTTGCGACAAAATCTGCTCTTGCAGCTGATTGGCAATCTCATTACCTCTATCCATTGCGCCATGCAAGTCTTGATCTGCAATCACAATGATTGACATGCCTGCATCTTGAAAGTCGGCGAGACTAAAGCCGGCCAAGATAGAAATCCCCAGGATACCGGGTGTTTTCTCCAGCTGAATAGCTGACTGAACGGCGGCTTGCATTGCACCTTCATTGGTATTGCTTCTGAGTGTGTGAGAGAGCAGGGGTATCTGGCGATAGATTAGCTTAGGCTGGATCTTTCCTAGCAGCCTATCTCGTAGGAGTTCACCTGCATGTAATCCCGTTTCATACATATCAATGTGGGGATAGGTTTTAAAGCTCACCATCACATCGCTGTTTTCAATCATTGTAGTAGTGACATTGGCGTGTAGATCAAGCGCAACAGCAATGGGGGTGTTTGGTGCAATGGATCTAATTCTTTTGAGCAAATCACCTTCGCCATCAACTGAAAACTCTGAAACCATGGCACCATGAAGATCTAGTAAAACGGCATCGCAACCTTGTTTGACTGCCTCTACGATGCTATTGCAAATCTGCTCATAAGCCTTTCCATCTACCGTCCCACTTGGATTGGAAAAGGCGCAGACGGGGGTAATCATTTCAACATTTTCTTGTTGAGCGATTTGGATGAATGCACCCATCGCTGTTCTAGCATGCTCTTGATCTAGAAAGGCATCTTTGCCCCAATAGGGATTAAATGCCTCAAGTGGAGTGGGGATGGGTGAGAAGGTATTAGTCTCATGCTGAAAACGCGCAATCACCCATTTGCCCAAACTTTTTCTCTCTCCCATGATTCCTGTCGTATTTTTAGTTTTTTACTGGCTTAGCAAAAGCTAGCATAGAGTGAAGTAATACATTTGCTCCAGCCTCAATATGTTCCGCCTTAGCATCTTCAATTTCATTATGGCTGACACCATCTTTGCAAGGAATAAAAATCATACCGGTTGGAGCGAGACGCTTCATATAAATGGCATCATGGCCAGCCCCTGAAACTACATCCATTTGAGAGTAGCCAAGCTCACTTGCCGACTTGCGAATGACCTCAATGCATTGATCATCGAAATTGCAGGGCGGAAAATAGGAAACCTCTTTTAAGTCTATTGCTACTTGTTTCTCTTTTGAAACTTCCTGAATATATTTATTTAGAGTAGCAGTCATCTGATCCAGTGTTGAAGAGTCTGGATGCCGAATATCAATTGAAAACTGCACTTGGCCTGGTATGACATTTCTACTGTTGGGGAATACTTGAACCATTCCAACAGTGCCTCTACCATGTGGTGCAAATTCATGGGCGATTCCAACTACCTTTTGCATGATCTTCAGGGCAATCTGCAGGGCATCCACCCTGATATCCATTGGGGTGGGGCCTGCATGCGCCTCAAAGCCATGTACGGTGCAATCAAACCAGCGCAGTCCCATTACTGCAGGAACGACACCAATCACTTTGTCTTTATTCTCAAGAACAGGGCCTTGTTCAATGTGCGTCTCGAAGTACGCGCCACAAGGATGATCTCCAGGTTTTTCTTCCCCTAAAAATCCAATGCGTAGCAATTCATCTTTGACATTCTTGCCATCAATATCGGTAGCGGCATAAGCTTGCTCAAGACCAATCACACCGGCAAATACACCTGAGCCCATCATGACAGGCGTAAATCTCGAGCCTTCTTCATTTGTCCAAAAAACCACTTCAATAGGCGCTTCTGTTTCAATCCCATGATCATTGAGAGTTTCAATAACTTCTAGGCCCGCTAAGACACCATAGTTACCGTCATATTTTCCGCCGGTCGGCTGTGTATCAATATGACTTCCAGTCATGATGGGTGCTAGCTTGGGATTTTTGCCCAGGCGGCGCATGAAGGTATTGCCAATTTGATCCGTCGAGATATCTAAGCCCAGTCGACGGGCTCTCTCAATAACCCATTGGCGACCTTGTTGATCAAGGTCGGTTAAGGCTAGTCGGCAAACACCACCCTTAGGGGTGCCGCCGATTTTGGCTAAATCAAGAAGTGCATTACCAAGCCTATCGCCACGAACTCGCAGATCGAGTATTGAATTCATACCCGCCAATACTAAAAAGCGTTCTTGAGAACCTTACCAAAGGTCCCAATAAATGACTCTAATTCAGATGGAGTGGCGACAAAGGGTGGGCCTAGTGCAATCGTATCTCCAGTAATACGGACTAAGATACCGTTCTCGATACAGCTTTCCAATACTTGCATGCCGCGTAAGCCAGGCTTACCAGCAATTGGCTCTAGATCAAGACCTGCTGAAACACCGCAGTTACGAATGTCCAAGATTCCGTTCATTCCCTTAAATGAATGCACGCCATCTTCTAATACTTTTTCTAACACTTTGGTTTTTTCGATGATTCCATCAGACTCGAAAATATCGAGGGATGCATGAGCGGCTGCTGTTGCAATAGGATGTCCTGAGTAGGTAAAGCCATGGAAAAATTCAACGAGTTGCTCTTGGCCGCCCGCATTGACGATGGTTTCGTAAATATCTTCACGCACAATGACGCCGCCCATAGGGATCACGCCGTTGGTAATCGCTTTTGCAAACGTAATCATGTCAGGCTTGACACCGAAACGATCTGCTCCAAAATTCGAAGCCAAGCGACCAAAGCCAGTGATTACCTCATCAAAAATGAGCAAGATGCCGTGCTTATCGCAAATCTCACGAATTTTTTGTAAGTAGCCGACAGGCGGCACGATCACACCAGTAGAACCTTGAACCGGTTCCAAGATAACGGCTGCTATATTGCTTGCATCATGTAGAGCAACAATTTTTTCTAATTCATCGGCTAGGTGAGCACCCCATGTTGGCATACCCTTTGAAAATGCCATTTGAGAGAGATTAAGCGTATGGGGAAGATGATCTACCCCTGGAACCATCATGCTGCTAAAGCTCTTTCTATTGGTAGGAATACCCCCAACTGAAATGCCACCGATACAGCCGCCGTGATAGGCGCGCTCACGACCAATAAAACGAGTGCGAGTCGCCTCACCTTTGGCGCGATGATAGGCTATGGCAATTTTTAGTGAGGTATCAACTGCTTCTGAACCAGAGTTCACGAAAAATACTTTGTTTAAACCGGCTGGAGCGTATTGAACGATTCTTTCAGCTAGACGAAAGGTTTCTGGTCCTGCCATTTGGAAGGCAGGCACATAGTCCATTTTTTGATATTGCTTCTGAATAGCCTCAATGATCCGTGGATCACCATGACCTAGAGGGCAGGTCCAGAGACCAGAGGCACCATCAAATAGCTTACGGCCATGGTCATCGGTGTAGTAAATCCCCTTTGCTTCAACCATAATCTTTGGTTTGTTTTTGAAGTAACGATTAGGGGTATACGGCATCCAATAAGCATTCATGTTTATGCTTGCGGAAGATGGGTCTGAATCTTTAAATTGTGAAGTCTCAATTTTCATTTTTTATTTACCTCTTCTGGTGATCCGTTGTTCTGCCAATCAATGATAAGCCTTTCAAAAAGCAAGGTAGATTGGGTAATTTTTTCAGTAAAACAAAACTCATTGGTTTGATGAGCCATCTCCGGCTGTCCAGGCCCCAGGACTACTGTTGGAGGATCGCCAATAAGCCCTTTTAGGGCAGAAGCGTCGGTAAAGTAGGAGATGGATTTTGGACTCGTTGCTACGCCATTGATTTCCTGGCAATGGGCGTATACGGTTTTTATCCAAGGGTGATCGGGCGGGGTGTAAATGCCCTCTACATCCATAATAGTTTCAAGCTGAATGTTGGGGCCTAATACTTTGCACAGGCAGCCATAAATGTGTTTATGACTTTGCCCTGGGACTGTGCGGATATCTAAAGTCATCTCGGCTGCATCAGGAACCGAATTGATATTGAGTCCGGCCTTAGCTGTGCCCACGTTCAAAGTACCTTGTCCCATTAACTCGTGAGGGGGGCTATCAAATTGGTAATTCTCTAGAAGGAGTGCGCCTTTAGCAATTTTGTAAAAGGCATTGTCTCCTCGCTCTGGCATAGAACCATGAGCAGTAACTCCCTTTGCTTTTGCACGCAACCAATAAGCACCTTTATGGCCAATGATGGGCTCGTTTGCGGTTGGCTCTGCCACCACAAAACATCCTACTGAACCAATAAAATCAATCACCTGTTTTTGTGCAGCAATAAAAAAGGCTCCCTCGCAACCCGTTTCCTCGCCAGCGGTAATGATGAGACTAATACCATTGCCATTTTTTGCTGCTTGGGCAGTGCGCATTGCGGCGACAACAAATGCAGCAATACCGCTTTTCATATCGCTAGAACCACGTCCATACAGCTTGCCATCCTGAATTACGCCAGCAAAAGGATCGTGATCCCATTGGCGATCTCCTAGAGGAACGACATCCACGTGACCTGTAAAACAAATATTCGGATTATTAGAGGATCCTAGAATGCGTGCGACGACACTGCGTCTTCTTGGGGCAAAGTCAACATTCATGCATTCGAAACCGACTGACTCGAGTAGTTTCGTTAAGTAATCGCACAGTTGATCTTCGTTACCTGGTGGATTTACTGTATTAAAGCGAATTAAATCTTGGGTAAGTAGGATTGGATCTGGGATAGTCATTTAATGATTACTTAATGTCGATTGATGAATATCTATAGTAAGTCAATTATTAAAGAGGTGATAGATCACTGGGATTGCTACAGCGCTAATGACGCCATTCAATCCCATGGCCAAGCTAGCGTAGGTGCCTGCTTCAGGATGAATGCTAAAAGCCCGTGATGTACCGATGCCATGAGCCCCTACGCCAATGGCAAAGCCTCTTTGCCACCAGGCTTTCATGCCAAGTGCATTGAGCACAAAGGGCGCCAGAATAGCACCCATGATGCCGGTGCTGACGGCAAAAATGGCAGTCAGTGTAGGAGAGACGCCAATACGCTCAGCAATACCCATGGCAATTGGAGCGGTGACAGACTTTGGATACATCGCACCCGTAATGCTTGAGTCAGCGCCAAGGAGCGTGGCAATGCCAACTGCACTAATAATAGAAACAAGGCCTCCTGTGGCCAAAGAAAATGCCAGCGGAATAGAGCGACCCTTCAGGCTATGAAGGCCTCTATAAATTGGGATGGCCAGAGATACTGTAGCCGAGCCTAGCAAGAAGTGAATAAATTGCGCACCCTCAAAGTAGGTGGAGTAAGGCATTTCGATAAACTGAATGGTAGTCGCAACAATAAGAATAGCAATCGCAACTGGATTGGCTAAAGGATTTTGCTTACTTGCCTTATAAATAGATAGACCTATTTGGTAGGCGGCTAAAGTGATGAAAAGGGCAAATAAGGGGCTGCCAGATAGGTAGACCCAGATTTCTACAATGGAATGTTTTTCATTCATTGGCTGGTCTTTTACTTAGTAAACGTGCCACGATGGCACTTGAGGCGATCGTTAAGACCACGCTACCTATGAGCGCACTAATAATGGCTAAGGCATTTGCTTTTAATTGTGGCAAGAAGAGTACTACTCCCACCGCGGCCGGAACAAATAGTAGTCCAAGGTACTGGCTAAATCCATCAGCCACCAGCGCCAGTTCAGTGTTGACGCCCTTACGGATCACAAGCCATGCAACCAGGAGTACTAATCCGATCACAGGACCAGGTAGGGTGGGAAGCAAAAATTTAGAGATTAATTCTCCAAGACTTTGAAAGAGCAGGATTTGTACGAGACCAAAAATCATCTTTTGATCTTACTGCCCCTGATTTATGTTGCAAAGCAATAATTTATTTATTCGTTAAGATAAACACATCAAAAGCAGGGGCTTTATATATAGGCCTCAATTACAAGAAAATCAACAGGAGACCATTCATGGCCGATTTAAACGTCAATGGCAAGAAGTACAAGGTAGATGTAGATCCAGATACCCCATTGTTATGGGTCATTCGTGAACAACTCGGTTTAACCGGCACAAAATATGGTTGCGGAATTGGTACTTGTGGAGCATGCACAGTCATTTTTGAAGGACAGGCATTGCGTAGCTGCGCGTTGCCAGTATCTGCTGCTGCAGGCAAGAAAATTGAAACCATTGAGAGCCTAGAAAAGAATGGCCAACTCTCCAAGGTACAAAAGGCGTGGGTTGACAATCAAGTGCCGCAGTGTGGCTATTGCCAATCTGGCATGGTGATGGCAACCACCGCTTTATTACGAAATAACCCAAAACCAACAGATGCGCAGATTGATGCCGCAGTTACTAACATTTGCCGTTGCGGAACTTTCCAGCAAGTACGTGAAGCGATTCACGCTGTGAGCAAGGCATAAGGGGAAAGACATGACAACAACTACGAATACTTCACGCCGCCAGTTTATTGTTGGCTCTAGTGCTATTGCAACGGGACTTGCGATCGGTTTTGATTTTGCTCTGATGTCTTCAGCTAATGCAGCGATGGGTACTGGAACTACCGCGATGGCCCCATTAACGAATCCAGAAATTGGTATCTGGGTCGTAGTTAAGCCAAACGACGATGTGATCGTGAGAATTGCCCGCTCAGAAATGGGTCAAGGTACGATTACTGGCCTCGCACAAATGGTTGCCGAGGAGCTTGAGTGTGACTGGAAAAAGGTGGGTTATGAATACCCGTCTCCTTCCGATAATTTGAAACGTAAACTCGCTTGGGGTAGTTTTTCAACGGGTGGAAGTCGCGGTATTCGTACTTCTGAACAGTATGTTCGCAAGGGTGGCGCTGCGGCGCGCATGATGTTGATTCAGGCTGCGGCCAACCAATGGAATGTTCCCGTATCAGAATGTATTGCCAGGGATAGCGTTATTACTCATACACCTACAGGGCGTAAGACCACCTTCGGTAAAGTTTCTGTAGCTGCATCGCAGCTTGAAGTGCCTAAAGATATTGTCTTGAAAGATCCTAAGGAATGGAAGTTGATCGGTAAATCCGTTAATCGTATCGACGGTGTAGCTGATAAGGTCACAGGGAAGCAAATCTATGCGATCGATTTGAAGTTCCCTGGAATGCTTGTCGCAACGATTAAAGAGTCTCCAGTATTTGGCGGCAAAGTTAAAAGTTATGATGCAGCCAAAGCCCAATCGATGAAGGGTGTTAAAAAAGTTGTGCAGGTTGGAGATACTGCAGTAGCGGTAGTTGCAGATACCTTCTGGCAGGCAAAGACAGCCCTAGAGCAAGTCAATATCGTTTGGGATAGTGGTCCTAACGTCAATGTATCTAGTACATCAATTAAAAAAATGCTAGAAGATGGACTTGCGCACCCGGATGGATTTGTGCACAACACTTTTGGCGATATCAAGTCAGCATTGTCTGGTGCTCATCAAAAGATAGAGTCAACTTATTTCTATCCATTCTTAAACCATGCAACCTTAGAGCCACAAACGGCAACCGCTCGCTGGACACCTGATTCATGTGAGGCATGGGTGCCAACCCAGGACGGCGAAGCTTCCTTAGCAGCTGTAATTGCTGCCTCAGGTTTACCCGCAGAAAAGTGCCAGGCATACAAGGTTAATTTAGGTGGTGGCTTTGGTCGCCGTGGTGCATTCCAGGACTTCACGACACAAGCGGTCAATATTGCCAAGCAAATGCCTGGCACCCATATCAAATTGATTTGGACTCGTGAAGAGGATATGACTCAGGGTCGTTATCACCCAGTGATGATGTGTAGATTGACGGCAGCATTGGATAACAAAAAGAATGTCACCGGTATTAATATGCGCTTATCTGGCCAATCTATTTTGGCAGCTGTGCGTCCTGCAGTAGTAGCTGCAAACAAAGGTAAAGATCCTTTGGCTTTCCAGGGATTAGAAGATTCTGGTGAGCACGGCTTTAACTACAATTTCCCCAATATCACCATTGATCATGCTATGCGTAATACGCACGTACCTCCAGGGTTCTGGCGGGGTGTAAATGTGAATCAAAATGCCGTGTTTATTGAAACCTTTATGGATGAAATTGCAGAGGCTACTGGTGAAGATGCGGTTGAATTGCGTATTAAGCATATGGGAAATCATCCACGCTCGATCGCCGTTCTTAAGGCAGTGGCTGAGGGGATTGGCTGGTCTAAGCCTGCGCCTCCTGGAGTATTTCGAGGGGTTGCGCAAATGCGCTCATTTGGAAGTTATGTAGCAGCTGCCTGTGAGCTTTCCGTTACCAATGGTAATGAAGTCAAAATTCATCGCTTCGTTGCGGCTACAGATCCAGGATATGTGGTTAATCCAGCACAAGTTGCGCGCCAGGTTTCAGGCTCGTTTGTGTACGGTTTATCAGCACTCTTCGAGGAAGAAATTACCATTGAAAAGGGTGCCGTAGTCCAGAAGAACTTTGATACTTTCGGTTCGATCCGTTTGTATCAAATGCCAAAGGTGGAGACTATTTTGATTCAGGGTGGCGGTAAGGATTGGGGTGGTGTTGGTGAGCCTACAATTGCCGTAGCTGCACCTGCAGTGCTTAATGCAATTTACCGTGCAACAGGTAAGCGTTTACGCACTGTGCCTTTGAAGAACAGTGGCTTTAAGCTAGTCTAAGAGACTGCTGTGTTTCGGCTGCAATGAGAGCGAGGAATGTACTAGTAGCAGTTTTACTAGTCGTCCTCAATCTGGGGTCCGTCGGCGCTCAAACACTGAAAGGAGATTCTCAGATGGAATCTCTGTCTGGCTCTCCAGGTGATCCAGTACGAGGGAGGGCAATTGTTGCCAGCCGTCAAACTGGCCTTTGTCTTTTATGCCATAGCGGACCTTTTCCAGAGGAGCGCTTTCAAGGAAATCTAGCGCCTGAATTGAGTCTTAGTGCAGGCCGACTAACTGCACCACAACTTCGTGCGCGCATTGTGGACGCTAGCCGCTTCAACCCCGGCACGATCATGCCGAGCTATTACAAAGCGCAAGATTTAGTGCGTGTTGCCCCAAAATTTGTGAATCAATCTATTCTCAATGAACAAGAAATTGAGGATGTAGTTGCTTTTCTAGTCACTCTGAATAAATCGAATACGCAATGAGAAAATATTTATACCCATCTTTCACTATAGCGCGACGTCGTTGCTTAAGTCGCCTCCAACAATTTGGCTTGCTTGGATTAGGTGCTTGGTTCAGTCCACTTACAGTCTTTGCAAAGCCAGAAGATGCTGATGTAGCGATTAAAGCAGTCACAGGTGGAGCCACCCTAAGGGAGGGGAAAGTCAAACTAGTGATTCCTCCTTTAGTAGAGAATGGCAATTTAGTCGTTCTCAAAGTGAGTGTCGAGAGTCCGATGACGGCGAATGATTATGTAAAGATGATTCATGTGATTGCTGAAGGTAATCCATTGCCCAATATATTTACTGCATACCTGACGCCACGCTCGGGGACTGCCACTATTACTACCCGTGTGCGCTTAGCTGATAGTCAACGGGTTTGGGCAATTGCACAGTTAAGTGATGGTAGCTTTTGGCAGGGGTCTGCTGAAACCTTGGTCACTCTCTCAGCCTGTACGGAGATGGTATGAGTAAAACATCACGTACATCTATTACCGTGCCTGCCCAAGCTAAAAAGGGCGCCATTATTGAAATCAGAGCCATTGCACAGCATGATATGGAGTCTGGCTTTCGATATACGGAGGGCGGAAAGTTGATTCCACGGGATATCATTCGCGTCTTCACGTGCACCTACAATAACGTCGAAGTTTTTAAGGCTGACTTTTATTCAGGAATTGGTGCAAACCCCTTAATCATCTTCACTACGATCGCTACTGAAAGTGGGTTATTAGAGTTTAAGTGGGTAGGTGATGATGATTATGAGGCTAGCAATCAGGCGCGCATAACGGTTTCGTGAAAAAACCTTCTCCTTTTCATTTTCTAAGCCTTTTATGTCTGCTATTGATTTCATATCAATCAGCCCTGGCAATGGCTGCCGCAGACTCTAGCAAGAAACAATCTAGCTACGAGTTGATGACAACTGAAAATAAGGCGATGCAGGACGATGCCACGCTCAACCCCGCCATGTTCTGGGTAGGTGATGGAGAAAATCTATGGAATGCCAAGCCCAGCAGCAATAAATCGAACTGTGCGGCTTGCCATCAGGACGCTAAAAAATCGATGCGAGGAGTGGCAACCCAGTTTCCCAAAATTGTGAAAGGTAAGTTGCAAACTCTTGAAGGGCAAATTAATCAATGTCGCGAGAGCAGGCAGGACTTACCCAAATTGGCTTATGAAAGTAAAGATCTTCTGGCGCTGACTGCCTACATAGCCTTTCAGTCAAAAGGTATGCCAATTACCGTGAAAGAAACACCCGCTAATCGAGCAGACCTAAAGGTGGGTAGTAAGTGGTTTTATGAGCGTATGGGTCAGCTTAATTTATCTTGTGCGCAATGTCATGAAGAAAGAGCGGGTCTCAAATTAGGGGGTAGCCTCATTCCACAAGGCCATCCTAATGCCTACCCTATCTATCGCTTGGAATGGCAAACGCTCGGATCCGTTCAGCGTCGTCTACGTAATTGCATGAGTGGAGTCCGAGCGCAACAATTTGAGTACGGCTCCCCAGAAATGGCGCAACTAGAGTTATTCCTCATGTGGCGTGCACGTGGGATGCCCTTGGAATCTCCGGGGGTAAGGCCTTGACGCCTTAGCTTTACTAAGAATTAGTCTGAAAACACCACTGATGTTGCACCATTAATCAAGACGCGATCATGCAGGTAGTAACGCAATGCGCGGGAGAGCACGGTACGCTCCAAGTCACGACCTTTACGGACCAAGTCCTCAGGCGTATCACCGTGAGTAACGCGGGTAACGTCCTGTTCAATGATGGGCCCTTCATCTAAATCGCTCGTGACAAAGTGAGCAGTAGCACCGATCAATTTAATTCCGCGTGCATGCGCTTGATGGTAGGGCTTGGCACCTTTAAAGCTTGGTAAGAAAGAGTGATGTACATTGATGCAGCGACCAGATAATTGAGTAGATAAATTATCAGACAAAATTTGCATATAGCGTGCCAAGATCACCATATCTACTTTGGATTGGTCAACGATCTCAAGCAATTTAGCTTCTTGTGCAGGCTTTGTTTCTGGAGTCACTGGGAGGTGGTAAAAAGGGATGTCAGCAAAATCAATGCTGGAGTAAACCTCACGAGGGTGATTAGAAACAATTCCACAAATGATCATTGGTAGTTCACCAATCCGCCAGCGATACAGTAAATCTACTAGGCAGTGATCAAGCTTGGATGCCATGATGAGAACGCGTTTTAAATCTTTGACGGCCCGCAGATCCCAAGTTAATTCAAATTGCTTTGCAATATCGACAAAACCCTTTTTTAAACTTGCTGTGTCACTTGGGCAGCTAAAACTGACTCGCATAAAAAAACGTTTTGAAGCCTTGTCATCAAACTGTTGGGCCTCTTCGATGTCGCCACCAGCATTGAAAATATAGGTGGAGACTGCTGCGACGATACCGGGCTTATTGGGGCAGGTAAGGGTAAGGTAATAGTTTTCTGTGGACATGACTTCTACATTCATAAATTGCTTCAAAGACTAATTTTAGACTGTTCAGTCAAAGTAGCCAGGATGTTGGACTTAGCTTACTGCCTAGCGCTTGTGCTGGCTTGATCTGCTGGGCCTAGATAAGGCTCGCTCTTATCCTTGATAGCCGGCATAGTAACCTCAACGCAAATTGCTTTGCCGCCAACCAGATTAAATAAACTGCAATCCATTTTGGTAGCTGCGGAGGTGGCATGCTCCAAGGGTGATTTACCTGTAGTCACGGTTGATGCAACGCTAGCTGCTGTAGCGGGGTTGGCAACGGCAGCTGTACCTGCGGCTGTACCTGCAGTACTGGCAGAGGCAGTACTAGCGGTTCCCAAAGCCGCCAATGGAGCTGCACAAGCACTGAGCAGAAAAGTGATCAGTAAGGCGCCCGCTAGCTTGAGGCTAGGGAAGCAGAGTGACTTGGGGTTACTTAGTGCGACACGCAACGTTAAATACTCCCGCAGCCCATGAACCATTTTCAATTGGCTCGAAAGCGCTATCAGGTGTTTTTACCGCTTCAAAGACATAAGGTTTTTGAACAACAGTGGGTGGAACTTTAATATCTTTACCATCTCTACTAGGAAATAATTTCACTTCAAGCGGGCGGTATTGAGCAGTGCTGCAATCATATTCGTTGAGACCTACAATGGAATTTACAAATTCACCCGTTTGGGGATCTTTGCCCGTTTTCTTAAAGCTGAGCATAGACATCATTTGTGCTTTATTGCCATCTACTTTTAATGTGCTTACATCAACCAAGACAACCGTTTGTTCATTTTGGCCAATTTCTTGCCAGGCAGCCATTGCATTTCCTGCGCAGGTAAGGGTAAATGCGGCAGCAGTTAGGGTGGCGAAGTGCTTTTTCATCATTCTCATATCCTATTATGGCCAATAGCCTAGTGCGATCATTCTAAAGCCTAGAGCACCGAATGCTCTACTTGATATTGAGCTCAAGTTGGCGGGTAATATTGGTGGGTTTCATTTGCAGTGGCAAATACTCGTTTTTTGCCCATAGCGGGTTCATGTTGCGATAAAGCTTGCTTTGCACCCAGCCTGATTGACCAGTTTGATAAATAAAGACCGACTGCTCTAGATCTGATAAATCATAAATTGTGCGCAGGCTTGCTGCTTGCAGTGTTTCATAAGGATTGCTGGATCTTAATAGCTGTAATCTGCCCACATTAATGGAGAAACTATCGCCCGCAAATGGCGTCTTCAGATTAAAGAGTGATCCCAAAAATGGCACCTTGGTCAAAGGGCGGTGTTCAGAAAGGGCGGTATGAGCTACACCCCAGGACCATTTGCTTGGATCTTTGCCATATTCACTGCTTAGGTAGTCAAGAGCCTTATTAAAAGCCTTATTAGAGGCGTCTTGGCAAGTTTCGACCAGTGCTGTTTTGGGATCATCACACCAAGGGCTATTCGGATTCTGTATTTGGGTGATGAGCGGGAGTCTAAAGTGGCGAGCACCATAATTTTCTGTGAATAAATAACTCAACCTAGAAAATAGATTACGCGTTAGCTGATCAGCCCATGCATTGAAAATTAATGCAGCAGCACTATCCGCTTTCATATCACCATTAAAGCCTTGGCTAATTTGTAAAGCTTGCGCTCCGAGAGAATGACTTGGTGAGCTAGATTTAAATAATTCGAGTAATGGCGTTGCCCCTAGTGATAGGGTATCTGCCTGCATGGTTTTCATAGACTCTAGGGTATGACTGCTCTTCGATTTAATGAGATCAACGATGCGGTCATAGCGAGTGGGTAAATCCCAGTCTCCGGTCAGTGGATTGGGATCATTGTTGGCGATAATTTTTTGATTCGCCGTTGCAAGCCAGCCTTGTTCAGGGTTAGTGCTAGATGGCAAATGATCATAGGGTACATAGCCGGCCCAGTCATATTGCTTTTCCCAACCAATTGCTGGAGCGACTCCATAGAGACCTTGATGTATTGTTCTCTTGGGTGCAATGCCGGCAGCCTGATAGGCAATATTTCCATCAATATCTGCCATAACGACATTTTGCATAGGCGCATAATTTTTGTGTAGAGACTGTTTAAAGCTATCTAAGTTATTTGCTTGATTTAAGGCTAACAAACCAGCGACAGATTGATTCTCAATATCGAGCGCAGTCCAACGAAGAGCTAATGCATAGTGATCGGTATCAATCGTACGTTTGGCTCGTGCATAGGCGTCCGAAATGACTGGACCATGCCGAGTTTCTTTGACAAGAAAGGTCAGAGGAGGGGAGCCTTTGATATCAATGATCTCTTGGCGCACCTTAAAGGACAACGGACCATCTGGTCCACGATACATAGATGGATTTTTGGGGTCAATTTGTTCTATATAGAGATCTTGGACATCTGGTCCGGTATTGGTGAAGGTCCAGGCATATTGATCAGTTCTCCCTAAGACCACTCCCGGAATTCCGGGGAGTGTTCCACCAATCACATTCATGCCTGGCGCATCAAGATGGGCAAAATACCAAATAGCAGGAGCAGAAAGACCCAGGTGAGGGTCATTAGCTAGCAAAGGCTTGCCGCTAGAGGTGAGTTTTCCACTGAGAGCCCAATTGTTAGAGCCAATGCCATCCTTGCCGCCTGGTAGTTCATGCATCGCAAGCTCGGTAGCAGGAAGATCTTTAGACTTCCCTTCGGCTGGACCAGTTTTTGGGTTGAATACTTTTAAATCTCGATACAGTTTTGCAAAATCCAGATTACTCAGAGTTTCATTTTGATTGTGTAGTGGGATCACTTCCCATACTTGCTTGGTTGATAAAAATTGGGCCAACTCAAGGCGCTGCAATTCTTTTTGCCAGTTACCGCCCAGATCGTAGGCCATCATGAGCATCCAAGCAACGCTATCAGTGGGCGACCAATGACCAGGGCGTGATCCAGTTAAAAAATACTCGATGGGTAATGCCCAGCCTAGGTGAGCATTACCGGTATTAACACCATCTGCATAGGACTGCAATAAGTGTTTGGTAGCAGCGGGATAGCGATCGTATTGACGCTCAGCTGCACGCTTAATACCAAGAGTGCGGATAAAGCGATCTATTGGCACCGTATCTTTACCCAGTATTTCTGAAAGACGCCCACTACCTATGCGGCGATTCATTTCCATTTGCCACGAGCGTTCGGTGGCGTGCAAATAACCTAGGGCAAAAAGCGCATCAGCAGGAGAATTGGCTTTGATGTGAGGAATATCGCTTTCATCAAAGCTAATGACAACCGAATCCCCTAAGTTTTTAATTTGACGCTTTCCAGAAATGGAGGTCTGGGCGGAGAATAAGTACGCAATCACGCCAAGCAAAATGAGTACCAAAGCTATCACTACAAGCCATAAAAGCGGCTTCAGGCGCCTAAGCAGTTTGCTTGTGTTGACGGGTGATTTCATGGGCTTAGTTTAGTGGTTTTAGGCTTGGCAGGGCTTCGTAGGGTCTCGTGCGCTTGCATGCTAAAATTTCATTTGTCTTGATTTATATAGCGCGGCAGTTCCTGCTAGTGCGAGCCCGAGTGGTGAAATCGGTAGACACAGCAGATTTAAAATCTGCCGACTCAAAAAAGTCGTGCCGGTTCGATTCCGGCCTCGGGCACCAATCGAATATCTTTAGGCTTTTACCGCAGGGACGAAGATCCGACGGGTCTTTCTACTTCAAAAATATCACCACTGCGTAGGTAGAAGGATTTCCCATGCATGCGGGCTACTAATCCCAGCTTTTCTACTAAAACGTATCCATTTTCAGCATCATAGAATTGATCATCGATATGGTAATGAATCACATTGCCAATCACGATATTGCGGTCGTGCCCAATATCCATAATGTCGACAATCTTGCATTCCATATTGATAGGGGACTCTGCAATTCGAGGAGGCTTCACCTGAATGGATGGTGCTGCAGTTAGACCGGAGTATTTCAGCTCATCTTCTCCCGCTGGAAGAGGGCTTGCGCATAGACTCATTTTTTCAACGATATCCTCTGACACCATATTGACTACAAACTCTTTAGTGAGTTGCATATTTCGCACGGTATCTTTAGGAACGCCGGGACTTTTAGAGTCAATGCCCAGCACTACTATTGCGGGCGTACTTGCCATGATGTTAAAAAAACTAAAAGGGGCGGCGTTTACTCTGCCATCTAGGTCTTGGGTAGTCACTAAGGCGATAGGACGTGGCAGGATGCTGCTCATCAGCAGCTTATAGCGTTGTTTCTGGTCTGCAGCGTTTAGGTCAAGATTCATAATTAGTCTAGGGTGATGCCAGCTTTATTGATCACGACTTTCCAGTCTTGAATCTCTGTCTGAATTTGCTTATTCATTTGGGCTGGAGTGGTGTGCACTGTTGTCCATCCTTGCTCGAGGAGCTTAGCTTTCACATCAGGCATGGCAATAATCTTTCCTAACTCCAGATTAATCTTGTTAATGATTGCAGGTGGAGTACCGCTGGGTGCCAAGATGCCGTACCAAGAGCTGATCTTAAAGCCGGGGACGCCTTGATCTTTGATCGGCTTGATACCAGGCAATGTTTCAAGGGGCTTATCACCAGTGACGGCAATGGCGCGCAGTTTGCCTGATTTAATGTACTGAATAGAAGCTGGTACCGTGGAGAAACTCATCTGAATATCGCCCGCCAGTAATGCTGTGGTCACAGGAGCACCACCGCGATAAGGAACATGCACAATATCGACCCCGGTTGATTGATTAAAAACTTCCAGGGAGAGGTGGCCGGTTGTGGCAATGCCAGATGATCCTGAATGTAGCTTGCCAGGATTGGCTTTGGCATAAGCAATTAATTCAGGGATATTTTTTACTGGTAATTGATTGTTCACTACCACGACATTTTCAACGTTGACCAAGATATCAACCCCAGCAAAATCTTTCTCAGAGTCGTAGCTGACTTTTTTCATCACACTAGGCAATACCTCTACGGGGCCAACTGAACCCAACAAGAGGGTGTAGCCATCTTTTTCGGCCCTAGCTACTTCGGCTGCAGCAATAACGCCACCGCCACCTGACTTGTTGTCCACAATGACAGTTTGTTTCCAGGCATCACCTAATTTTTGAGCCAAGATCCGCGCCAAAATATCAGTGGCACCCCCAGGTGCAAATGGACTGATGATTTTGATCGGCTTATTGGGATAAGTTGCCGCAGCATCTTGGGCTTGGCTAAGTGAGCTAATGCAGACTAAGGTCAAAAGCAAAAGGGAGTGTCGTAATTTACTAAAGGGTAGATTCATTTTTTGTCTCATTACCAGTTTTATTTAATCTTATTGATGGAGTTTATCTGTAAATTCTTCAATAGGCATGAAGGTGAATTTTTGCTGCTCTGACCTCGCCTAGAGGGTTTGAGGATCTAAAAATTCCTTATTATTCATACTATATGAAACATTCCCCATTTCTTCACGGTCGATGGCTACTGTTTTTACTGCAGTGCTTCGTTACCTCTGAGTTGCTCGCTGAATCCCTGATCCTCACTTGCACCCGTACTGAGCGGGATTTTTCTGAGACTTATGAACTTAAGTTGGTCACTGCAGGCCCAGGAGCTGCAAAAGGAAAAGTATTTTTGGATGGGCGTGACCTGGATCGTACTGGGCCTGATAGCCAGCAATCTGTAAAAAACGTCTTGATTTCCAAGCAAAAGGCATCGTATTTAATAAGCACCCTGTTTGAAGCGGAAGTTCTAGAAGGCGTTGCCTACTCTGCTGGCAGCGTAATGTCGGTGGTGATGATCGATCGTGATACCGGAAAGTTACGCAAGGTCGACACCATCCAAGGTGGCATATTAGGAAAAAACCTAGGCGATGGCACTAGGTCTTATGAAGAGCAGTGCGTAACTCAGCCCTAAATATAAAAACTTAATTAGGCTCAGTAACAAAGCCCAACTTCGTTAAGCCTGCTCGTCTGGAGGCCGCCAGAACTTGAGCAACGTATTCGTATTTGACGGATTTGTCTGCACGCAAATTGATCTCAGGTTGCGGCTCTTTTTGGGCTGCCTTTTCAGCATAGCCATCAAAGGTTTTTAAATCAATTGGTGTGCTGTTCCAAAAAATCTGACCATTCGCATCAATCGATAATTGAACCGACTCGGGTTTGACCTCGTTGCGAACACTGTTCGCCTTGGGAAGTTCAACCTTGACTGCCTGTTGTATGACCGGTAAGGTGATGATGAAGATGATCAAGAGTACCAACATGACATCCACCATGGGCGTCATGTTGATCTCAGCCATGATGCTGTCTTCGTTCTGATCGTTTGGCAGATTAAAAGACATACTTATTCTCCGGAGTGAACACGTGCGCCAGTAACAAAATAGGCGAGCAAGTCATTTCCAAAGCGATTGAGATCGGCAACCAGTAATTTATTGGCGCGATTGATGGCGTTAAATCCCAGCACGGCTGGAATAGCTACCGCTAAGCCTAGAGCGGTCATGATGAGCGCTTCACCAATAGGGCCAGCAACTTGATCAATTTGTGCGCTACCTGAACTGCTAATCGCGATGAGAGCATGATAAATGCCCCAAACGGTACCAAAGAGACCAATAAATGGGGCTGTAGCACCAGTAGATCCTAGGAAGGTCTGTCCTTTTTGTAATTTGGCTGCCACCGCATCAATGCTATTTTTAATGCTTCTAGCCATCCACTCAGAGTAGTTCAATGTTTGTAATAGTTCGCGGTGATTGGTCGCTTGGCTTTGATGATGCAATGAAGCTTCCGTTGAGGCCTTGGCAATTTGATAGTAAGGATTATTGGCGTGATCACTAAACCCCTGTATGCCTTGTTCAAAAGAAGTAGCATGCCAAAATTTTTCTAGCTCGGGTGTTAATTTACGCAGATTACGCAGATCCCAAAAGCGAGTTAGCAAAATGACCCAAGTGACTATTGAGCAAGTAAGCAGGGCAATCGCAACAAAGCGCGTAATGGCATCGCCCTCAAGCCAGAGATTTGCTAAACCAAATGGTGTATTCATAATAATTAATTCTTTAAATTAAATTTGATTAAAAGGTTGGTAGAAATTCGGGTGGGTGATCCATTTACTAAAAACGGTTTAAAGCGATAACGTTTACCAATTTCCGATGCTGCCCGATCTAATCTCGGGTAAGAGCTGGATCGAAGTAATGCAACATCTTCAACCGAGCCCGACTCATCAATAATCAAGCGGACAACCACTTCACCTTGTTCACCTGAACGCTTGGAGAAGGAGGGGTAGTAAGCATCAGCATCTGGCTGGTAGACCACGACCAGTTTACCAATGTCAGTCTGAATCGGTGTGCCGCTCGCGCCACCAGCAGTGGCAGGCGCCACACTGGCATTTGGGAGGGTAGATTCACTCTTAGTCTGAGGGCTGGTCTGTGGGCTTTGTGTGGCCTGTTGTGTTTGAGGGGGTGTGGGCTTTTCGGTTGATTTTTCATCAACGGTTTTCTTTTTCTGCTCAGGCTTGGGTTTAGGTGGCGGTGGAGCAGGTGGCTGTTGGCTCTTATTTGCTGCCTCTGGACTGACGAGATTGGCCATCACGCGCGCATCATCATCCGTTTTATCTGGTTTGGAGTTCCATTGAAAAAACTCTAACGCAGGTAATGCGTGGAGCAGTAGCACAATGACAATAATGATGCGTTCCGTTTTATTAAACGGAATATGAGCATCCAATTTTTGTAAAAGAGAGCTCATGAGATATCGCTCAATAACTTGCTTTGAATATGATGTGACGACATATCGCTCAACATCAAGTCGTTAGCCATATCTAACAAACTGCGTTCATCTTTACTACTGATAAAAGTGAGTTCAAGATTTTGATGACTTCCCTGGGCAAAGGATTTAGCTTCCAGCTGTCTCTTGAGTTGCCTTACTACTGCTTCGCTCGTATCAATTAAGGTAACTGACTCACCTAGCAGCTTGCGAATGGCTTTACGTAAGAAAGGGTAGTGAGTACATCCTAAGACCAAGGTGTCTGCGCCCGCATCTTGAATCGCCTCAAGGTGCTGGGCAAGTAGTTCCAATGTTTCTTCGCTATTTGCATCACCTGCTTCGATCAGCGGCACCAAGCCTGCGCCGGCTTGCTTGATAAATTGACAGTTACTTGGAAGGGTTGCTAATAGAGCGTTGAACTTATCGCTCTTTAAGGTGGCTTCGGTTGCTAAGACACCTACAACCCCATTTTGAGATTGCATTGCTGCCGGCTTGATACCAGGCTCAACCCCAATCACCGGAATAGCCAATTCATTTCGAATCTGGGCGATCGCTTCGGCAGTGGCAGTATTGCATGCAACTACAATCGCATCACAGCCTTGTTTGAAAAGATGGCGACATAAAGTCAAACTTCTGGCGGCAATCCAATCGCTAGAACGCTCCCCATAAGGTGCATATGCAGAGTCGGCTAAATAGATGTAATTGTGCTCTGGCAACTGACGAAGAGCCTCATCCAAAATGGATAAGCCTCCTACGCCAGAATCAAATACGCCGATGAGTGCCAATGCTTGCTTTTTAACTAGATTAGATAATCTTGACTGGGATACCGGCGATTCTTGCTTGCCAGTCGCGAGGGCCTTCGTGGTGCATGGAGATGCCTTCTGAGTTCACAGCCACAGTGACTGGCATATCTTTCACATCAAATTCATAAATGGCTTCCATACCGAGGTCCGCAAAACCAACTACTTTGGAGTTTTGAATTGCTTTTGATACTAGATAGGCAGCGCCACCGACTGCCATGAGGTAGGCAGATTTATGTTTCTTAATAGCTTCGATGGCTTCTGGTCCGCGCTCCGCTTTGCCGATCATGGAAATCAAGCCAGTCTTAGATAGCATCATTTCAGTAAATTTATCCATGCGGGTAGAAGTTGTAGGCCCTGCTGGTCCAACTACTTCATCGCGCACTGGGTCAACTGGTCCTACGTAGTAGATCACGCGATTTTTAAAGCTGACCGGCAATTCTTCGCCCTTAGCCAACATATCCTGAATGCGTTTATGAGCTGCATCGCGACCTGTCAAAATTTTGCCATTGAGTAAAAGGGTTTCACCGGGTTTCCAGCTCGCCACTTCTTCTGGAGTGAGAGTATCTAGATTGACGCGCTTTGATTTTTGAACGTCTGGGGTCCATGTGACATCAGGCCAATCGGATAGGGAAGGGATTTCTAATTTAGCTGGACCATCGCCATGGAGATGGAAGTGCACATGACGTGTAGCCGCACAGTTCGGAATCATGGCCACAGGTAAGGAGGCGGCATGGGTCGGATACTCCATGATCTTGACATCTAATACTGTCGCAAGACCGCCTAAACCTTGAGCGCCAATACCTAATTTATTGACCTTGTCATAGATTTCTAGGCGAAGTTCTTCAGCGCGTGAATTGGCGCCACGAGCAATGAGTTCTTGAATATCAACCGGGCCCATCAAAGATTCTTTTGCCATCAACATGGCTTTTTCTGGAGTGCCGCCGATACCAATACCTAAGATGCCAGGAGGGCACCAGCCAGCACCCATTGTGGGAACCGTTTTTAATACCCAATCGACAATCGAGTCAGAAGGGTTGAGCATGACCATCTTGGCTTTGTTTTCGGATCCGCCACCTTTAGCAGCACAAATCACTTCGACATCATCGCCAGCTACGATTTCATAATGAATCACAGCAGGAGTGTTATCTCCGGTATTTTTGCGTTTGCCAGCGGGATCACTTAATACTGAGGCACGCAACATATTGTCAGGATTGAGGTAAGCACGACGCACGCCTTCATTCACCATATCGGTGACGCTCATGGTGGCATCAGGCCACTGGACATTCATACCAATCTTTAAAAACACCACGGCAATTCCGGTGTCCTGGCAAAGTGGGCGATGGCCTTCGGCGCACATCCGGCTGTTCGTCAAGATTTGGGCGATAGCATCTTTGGCGCCATGACCTTCCTCTAGCTCATAGGCCTTGCCCATGGCCGTAATAAAGTCCTTAGGATGGTAGTAGGAGATGAACTGAAAGGCATCCGCAACGCTTTGAATGAGGTCGTTTTGTTTGATATTTGTCATGGTTTATTGGTTTAATTCCACATTATTAGTAAGGTTTGACCTATTTTAAGGGTTTGCCATAGAGCAAATCCCGAGTGTTTTCACTTATCTTCTAAGGTCTTGAGGGTCTAAAACCATCATTTTGCGACATTTTGGCAAATATAGATTATTGATTATTAGATAGAGGGTAGTGAAGCATGGAACCATTAAAGCAAGAAAATCGCGTTTTTCACCCACCAGCAGACTTTGTAAAAAACGCTGCTATTCCGGGTATGGACGCCTATAACAAGCTTTGCGATGAAGCTAATAAGGATTATGACGCTTTTTGGGGACGTCTCGCTAAAGAGAACATCTATTGGAAGAAGCCATTTACTAAGGTCTTGGATGAGTCTCAGGCACCTTTCTATAAATGGTTTGAGGATGGCACTACAAACGCCTCATATAACTGTTTAGATCGCCAAATTGAAAATGGTTTGGGTGATAAGACAGCGCTTATTTTTGAAGCTGATGACGGAACGGTTACTAAGGTAACTTACCAAGAATTATTGGAACGTGTTTGCAAAATGGCAAATGCGTTACGTAAGCTAGGCGTCAAGTCTGGTGACAGCGTCATTATTTATATGGCGATGACGATCGAAGGCATTGTGGCGATGCAAGCCTGTGCGCGTATCGGCGCCATTCACTCCGTAGTATTTGGTGGTTTCTCAGCCCAAGCTTTGCGTGATCGCATTATGGATGTCGGTGCGGTAGCAGTGATTACTGCAGACGGTCAGTTCCGTGGCGGTAAGGCATTGCCATTAAAGGCAATTTGCGACGAAGCCTTATCTACTGGTGAGTGTCCTAAAGTAAAACATGTCATCGTCAGCAAACGGACGGGTGCAGATATTCCAATGACTGCAGGTCGTGATGTTTGGATGCAAGAAATTGTTGCCAATGAAGCTGCTACTTGTGAGCCAGAGTGGGTCAGTGCAGAACATCCTTTATTTATTTTGTATACCTCTGGTTCTACTGGTAAGCCAAAGGGCGTTCAGCATTCCACGGGTGGTTACTTATTGTGGGCGATTCTCACAATGAAGTGGACCTTTGATATCAAACCAAACGATGTGTTCTGGTGTACTGCCGACATTGGTTGGGTAACAGGTCACTCATACATTACTTATGGCCCACTCGCAGTAGGCGCTACGGAGATTGTGTTTGAAGGTGTGCCAACCTATCCAAATGCTGGTCGTTTCTGGGATATGATCCAAAAACACAAAGCCAGTATTTTTTACACAGCACCAACAGCGATTCGTTCTTTGATCAAAGCATCGAGCAATGATCAAGCTGTGCATCCGAAGAGTTATGACTTGTCATCACTGCGTCTCTTAGGTTCTGTGGGTGAGCCGATTAATCCTGAAGCATGGATGTGGTACTACGAAAATGTGGGTGGTTCACGTTGCCCAATTGCAGATACCTTCTGGCAAACCGAAACAGGCGGTCACATGATCTCCCCATTGCCAGGTGCAACACCCATGATTCCAGGTTCATGTACATTGCCTTTGCCAGGCATTCAGGCGGCGATTGTTGACGAAGCAGGTGTAGATGTTCCAAACGGCCATGGCGGTATCTTGGTAGTCAAGCGTCCATGGCCTTCAATGATTCGTACCATTTGGAATGATGCCGATCGTTTTGTGAAGTCTTATTTCCCAGAAGAATTGGGTGGGAATTTGTACCTCGCTGGTGATGGCGCTATTCGCAACAAAGATACTGGTTACTTCACGATTACCGGCCGTATTGATGACGTATTAAACGTTTCTGGTCACCGTATGGGTACGATGGAAATCGAATCTTGCTTAGTAGCCAATCCATTGGTTGCTGAAGCTGCGGTAGTAGGACGTCCTGACGAGTTAACTGGCGAGGCTATCTGCGTATTCGTGGTTCTCAAAGGTGGTCGCCCAACAGGTGAAGACGCTAAAAAGCTGGCAACTGAGTTGCGCAACTGGGTTGGTAAAGAAATCGGTCCAATCGCTAAACCAAAAGATGTTCGCTTTGGTGATAACTTGCCTAAGACCCGTTCCGGCAAAATTATGCGTCGCTTGCTTCGCGTGATCGCTAAGGGTGAAGAAGTTACTCAAGATACGTCTACTTTGGAAAACCCACATATCTTGGATCAGCTTAAAGAGTCTTTATAAGCCGTCTTTACTAGGATTTGGGGCAAAACCCTTTCGGCAATCGTATAATCATTGGTTTCCGGAAGGGTGGATGAGCGGTTTAAGTCACACGCCTGGAAAGCGTGCGTAGGTTAATAGCCTACCGCGGGTTCGAATCCCGCCCCTTCCGCCAGTAGTTCGAAACCACCTTCGGGTGGTTTTTTTGTTCAAGCACTACTTGAGTGACTATTGATAAGATCAGTAAATAGCACCATAAAGAAACAATAAAAGGAGGATGCAAAATGCAGATCATTATGAAGAGGCTATTTCTAGGTCTTTTATTATTTGTTTCGATTGCAACAAATGCAATTGCTGCCGATATTCATGTGATTACTTCAGGCGCATTTGCCGAAGCATTAAAAACCTTGGTTCCTGAATACGAGAAGCAGTCGCCGAATAAGGTCCTTATTTCATATGGCTCATCAATGGGGGCGGCGCACGACTCCATTCCGACTCGATTAGGTCGTGGAGAAAAATTTGACGTCCTCATCTTGGCAAGCCCGGCTTTAGATGGATTTATTAAAAGCGGAGCAGTGCAGCCTGGGACCCGCGTTGATTTAGTAGCTTCCGTGATGGGTGCGGTAGTAAAAGCGGGAGCACCTAAGCCTGATATCAGTACTATGGCTGGTCTAAAACAGGCATTACTCAATGCCAAGACAGTCGCCCATTCTGCAAGTGCTAGCGGCATCTATTTATCTACCGAGTTATTCCCTAAGATGGCTATTTCTGAGCACATGAATAAAAAAGCCAGCAAGATACATAGTGAACGCGTTGCTTCAGTAGTTGCCAGAGGCGATGCAGAATTGGGTTTTCAACAAGTGAGCGAGTTGCTGCCAATTCCTGGCGTAGAGTTTATTGGCGAGCTGCCACCAGAAGCGCAAAAGACGGTCTTGTTTTCTGCTGGTATTACTAATAACGTGAGCAATCTCAATGCCTCACGTGACCTCATTGCATTTCTAGCTTCACCTAAGGCTGCGCCCACCATTCAAAAGGCGGGTCTCAAACCGGTATTGCCTGTATTGCCTTGGTAAATAGTGTAACTTTGAGGCAGTAAATAGTAGAGGGAATTACATGGAACCATTATCAAAATTAAAAGTAGTTGAAATGGGGCAACTCATTGCCGGTCCATTTGCTGCAAAAACCCTGGCTGATTTTGGTGCTGATGTTATCAAGATTGAGCCACCTAAGGTGGGTGATGCATTGCGGAAGTGGCGCTTGCTTAAAGATGGAACCTCAGTTTGGTGGCAAGTCCAATCGCGTAATAAAAAATCTCTCTCGCTAGACTTAAAGGAAGTCGAGGCGCAAGACATTGTCAGATCTTTGCTTAAAGAGGCGGATGTATTAATTGAAAATTTTCGCCCAGGAACTCTGGAGGGGTGGGGCCTTGATCCGCAGAAATTATTAGAACTTAATCCGCGACTTATTGTTCTTCGTATCAGTGGGTATGGACAAACAGGCCCCTACCGTGATAAGCCAGGATTTGGCGTAGTCGCAGAAGCAATGGGGGGCTTACGTCATCTCACAGCTGAGCCGGGAAGGGTGCCCGTTCGAGTAGGTGTCAGTATTGGCGATACCTTGGCATCCTTGCATGGTGTTATTGGCATCCTATTGGCCTTACAGGAGCGACATAGCAGTGGCAAGGGTCAAGTGATTGATATTGCTTTGTATGAGGCGGTATTTAATTGCATGGAAAGTTTATTGCCAGAGTACAGCGCCTTTGGCGAGGTAAGGGAAGCTGCTGGAAGTGCTTTGCCGGGAATTGCGCCATCCAATGCTTATCAGTGCTCCGACGGCGGTTATGTATTGGTTGCTGGCAATGGCGATAGTATTTTTAAGCGTCTCATGAAGGCGATTGATCGCGAAGATTTGGGCACAGACCCTCAGCTAGAAAACAACGATGGCCGTGTAAAGCGCGTAGCTGAGCTTGATGAGGCTATAGGTGAGTGGGCTAAAACAGTTAGCACCGATAAAGCCCTGGAACTTCTAGATGCCGTTGCTGTTCCTGTTGGCCGAATTTACACCGTAGCTGACATTGCCAATGATCCGCATTACAAAGCTCGGGGAAATATTGAAACCATTCAAATGCATGATGGATCCAAATTGGATGTCCCTGGTGTGATTCCGAAACTTTCTCGTACGCCTGGCTCCATTAAGACTCTTGCACCAGATATTGGTGAGAATACCGATGAGATTTTAAGAAGCATTGGATTAAATGAATCCCAAGTTACCTCGTTAAAAGAGCGCGGCATCGCATTTACTAATATTAATGAATAAAGACTATGAGCAGAATTTACTTCAATGATGTGGTGACAAGGGATGGCTTTCAAATTGAGCCTCACTTTATTCCAACCGATGACAAAGTTAAGCTAGTTGATGAGCTCAGTGATTGCGGCTTCGCAAAAATAGAAGTGACATCATTTACTTCGCCAAAGGCTATTCCAATGCTTAAGGACGCTGAAGAGGTCATGGGCCGTATTAAACGAGTGCCTGGTGTGGAGTACACGGTGCTGGTGCCAAATCTTCGGGGTGCAGAGCGCGCCTTCGAATCTAAGGCTGATGAATTTAATCTCGTGATGTCTACTTCCGAAACCCATAACTTAGCAAACCTCAGAATGGGAAGGGAAAAAAGTTTTGCAGGATTAGCAGAAGTGATTCGATATGTTGACGGCAGAACACCAATCAATGTTTCGCTTTCTACTAGCTTTGGCTGCCCTATGGAGGGTGAAGTACCTCAAGATACCGTGGAGGGTTTTGCTCAGCGCTTTGCTGATCTCGGAGTTAGAGGCCTGACGATTTGCGATACAACTGGAATGGCTAATCCAGATCAAGTAAAAAAGATATGTGATTCTATGCAAAAGCGCGTTCCAAGTCTTCAACTTACCTTGCACTTTCACAATACCAGGGGCATGGGTTTGGCTAATGTTTTGGCTGCAGTCCAATCTGGGATTGTGCGCTTTGATGGATCGCTAGGTGGCCTAGGTGGTTGCCCATATGCGCCTGGAGCAAGTGGAAATATTTCTAGCGAAGACGCCATTCACATGCTTGATGCTATGGGCTATGACACGGGCATCAACTTAACGAAGTTATTGCTGCTTGCTAAAGAGTTGCCAAAGATTATTGGTCACGAAGTTCCAGGTCAAGTCGCAAAAGCAGGGTCTACCTATACATTGCATCCTGAGCCAAGTTATGTTGAAGAGCTGCGCCATGCTCAATAAGACAATAAACAGTGCTTGTGATG
>CANCIL010000016.1 GCA_947378095.1 Betaproteobacteria bacterium | reverse complement strand
TGAGTTGCAACATAAATTTTGTCAACAATCGCTTTTGGGGTGCCAGATGGTGCAGCAAGTGCATACCAACCAACGTTCACGAATCCAGGGATAGCTGCCTCTGCTACGGTAGGGACATCAGGCAATTGAGTAACTCGTTTGCTACTAGTAATGGCCAGAGGTTTAATCTTGCCGGCTTTAGCAAAGCCTGCAGCTGCAGGCAAATTACCAACCATAAAGTCAATTTGACCTGAGATTAAATCGTTGATCGCAGGTGCTTCACCTTTATATGGAACATGGGTTGCGCCAATTCCAGCTGCATAGGTGAAGTTTTCGCCTGCCATGTGAACTTGACTGCCAATTCCTGCAGAGCCAAAGGTGAGTTCCTTTGTTTTTGCTAGAGCAATAAATTCTTTTAAGTTATTTACCGGCAGGTTGGGACTCACGGATACCAACATTGGACCACCAGCAACAGCAGTAATGTAAGTTAAATCGGTAGAGTAATTTAAAGGCAACTTTTTATATAAATAAGGATTGACTGTCATCATGCTGCCTGATGCTAGCAATAAGGTGTAACCATTCGGTGGAGAGTTAGCAACAACCTCAGCACCAATGTTGCCGCCTGCGCCACCCTTATTTTCTACGATCACATTCTGACCTAGGATGGTGGTCATTTGCTGCGCCAAGATTCTTCCAAGGATATCGGTGGTTCCACCTGCAGCAAAAGGAATAATTAGTTTCACTGGTTTATCTGGCCAGCTCTGAGCTTGAGTAATTGAAGGGGAGGTCAAATATAGTAATGCCCCTATGCTGATGAGCGCGGACTTTATAGCGGTAAAGCGAACTTTCTTAAACATCATGCTCCTCCATTTATTTATGTTTTTATCTTATCTTTTACTGCATTGAATAGACACTATTTAATAGTAATAAGCTTATCTGTTTCTTTAAAAAATGGTCCTGCTACTTGCAAGTGATCTAAATCATCTATATGATATGAATATGTCTACTATTTTGATCTGTGAGTTCATTACTAGTCAAGCCCTAGAAACCCTGCGTTCTAGGCACGACGTTATTTACGAACCTGATTTGTACAAGGATAGGCCAGCGCTAATTGCTGCTGTGCAAAATATTGATGCGCTGGTAGTTCGCAATCTGACGCAGGTGAATGAGGAGGTCTTGATTGCCGCCTCTAAATTGAAGGTTGTTGGACGCCTTGGGGTTGGGCTTGAAAATATTGAGCTGCCAGCTTGCGCTAAACGCAACATTAAAGTGATTCCTGCTACAGGAGCCAATGCTGAATCAGTGGCCGAATATGTTGTAGGGGCTGCAGTTGCACTAACCCGTGGTTTTATTCCAGCAACCATCGCAACTCTGAATGGTGCTTGGCCTCGCCCTCGCTTTTCTGGCTACCATGAATTTCTAGGTCAAACCTTAGGTATTGTTGGATTTGGCAGCATTGGTAGGGTGGTGGCTAAAAAAGCACATGCCTTTGGTTTGCAATGCGTTGCCTACGACCCGATGCTGTCTGGTGAGGCTGTAGATCTTGGGGGATTTTCAGTACCCCTACTCAAACTAAGTGAATTACTCGCTAGAAGTCATGCGGTTTCGCTACATCTTCCTTATTTACCTGAAACCAAAAATTTATTTGATGCGACAACCTTAGATCTGATGAAAGAGGGCGCATGCCTTGTTAATACTGCGCGTGGCGGGATAGTTGATGAGCTGGCGCTAGCAGAACGCTTGCGCTCAGGACGCATTGGTGGCGCAGCGATTGATGTCTTTGCCGCCGAACCTGCTAAGGACTTAAGTCACTTTTCAGGAATTGAAAATCTCATCCTTACGCCGCACATCGCTGGTGTTACCCATGAGAGCAACGAGCGCGTTAGTCAAATGATTGCCGATGAGGTGAATCTGTATTTAGGAGCTTTGAAATGAACTTGTCCTATGAAAAGATGGTTCAACTGGCATCTGCAGGCTTGCAAGCTTCCGGCATAGGGGAGAAGGCAGCTTTTGAAACAGCACAGTTTTTAGCGCTTGCAGAATTAGATGGTTTGGCTTCCCATGGTTTGGCTCGAGTATCTCAATATGCTGGACATGCCAAAAATCGTCGAGTCGAGCTATCTCCTAAAATTAAAGTTCGCCCTTTTAAGTCATCAGCTGCTTTGGTAGATGCCTGTGATGGCCTCGCATTTCCTGCATTACGTTTTGCAACAGATTTATCAGTCAATCTGGCATCTAAAACTGGCGTTGGTCTGGTTGCAGTTACTAATAGCCACCACTTTGGGGTTGCTGGACATTTTGCTGAAGCGGCGGCTCGAGCAGGCTATATCTCCTTATTGTTTGGCAACACCCCTGCTGCAATGCCCATGGTTGGAGGTAGTAAGGCCTTGTTTGGAACCAATCCTTTAGCAGCAGCATTTCCAATTGGAAATCAAGATCCCTTGGTTATCGATATGTCTTTGTCTGCAGTTGCCCGTGGAAAATTACTGGTAGCAGCCAAAAAAGGGGAGTCCATTCCTGAGGGCTGGGCTCTCACTGCTGAAGGTAAGCCCACTACCGATCCTAATGAAGGATTGAAGGGATTAATGGTTCCTTTGGGCGGAGATAAGGGCGCTTTATTGGCGCTGATGATTGAGCTATTGGTGGTTGGTTTATCGGGCAGTAGATTTTCTTATGAGGCTGATTCATTTTTTGATGCCAAGGGAAATCGACCACGTATTGGTCAACTTCTATTGACTATTGATCCAGGATTGGCAGGTAGCCAAGTATTTGCAAGCAAGATGCAAGGGTTTTTGAAAACCTTAGCAGCAGATACTGGAACTCGAATTCCAGGACGCAGACGTTTTAAACAAAGAGCGGTGGGTTTTAAAGAGGGTGTCAATGTTTCGGATGTCGTTGTAGAAGAAATTCAGGCTGGTATTCGTCAGTCATGGAATGGGTAGTATTCAAACCAGATTTATAAGGAGAAAGAAATGATTCATTTTGTCGTGCATGAACCAGGGGACGTCGTAGGCGTTGTCGTGGTAGAGGGTGTAAAGGCTGGTACCGATTTAATCGGCTGGGTAATGGATGGTGATAGTACTGTCAATATTAAAGCTGAGAGTGATATTCCGATTGGCCACAAGATTGCATTGCAAGACATGAAAGCCGGCGACACCATCATTAAGTATGGCGTTGATATCGGCAAGGTAGTTGCACCTATCAAAAAAGGTGAACATACCCATGTTCAAAATGTTAAGACCAAGCGTTGGTAATCGATACGAGTGTTCACTACGATATTAAGAGAGATAAAAAATGATTAATTTAAAAGAAGCAACTTTTATGGGCTACCGCCGTGAAAATGGACGTATGGGTATTCGTAACCACGTCATTATTCTGCCCTTAGATGACTTGTCGAATGCAGCCTGCGAAGCGGTTGCCAATAATATTAAAGGCACTATTGCTATTCCGCATCCTTACGGTCGTCTTCAGTTCGGCGCAGACTTAGAACTGCACTTTAGGACTCTGATTGGTGCTGGCTGCAATCCAAACGTAGCTGGAGTAGTGGTGATTGGTATTGAGCCACAGTGGACCAAGATTGTGGTTGATGGCATTAAAGCTTCAGGTAAGCCAGTAGAAGGTTTCTGGATTGAGGGTAACGGCGACACAGCAACTATTGCTAGCGCCAGCAAAGCTGCTTACTCCATGATGAAACATGCCTCTAAGCAACAACGTGTATCTGCTCCGTTATCAGAGCTCTGGGTCTCAACCAAGTGCGGTGAATCTGACACTACTTCTGGTTGCGCATCTAACCCAACTGTAGGTAATGCTTTTGATAAGTTGTACGACATTGGATCAACTCTGGTTTTCGGTGAAACTACCGAGTTAACTGGTGGCGAACATTTGGTTGAGGCACGTTGCCGCACTCCAGAGGTGAAGAAACAGTTCCGCGCTATGTTTGATCGTTATCAAGATGTTATTGAGAAGAATAAAACCAGTGACTTATCAGATTCACAGCCAACTAAAGGCAATATTGCTGGAGGTCTCACAACCATCGAAGAGAAGGCCCTAGGAAATATCCAGAAAATTGGCAAGAAATGTATTGTTGATGGCGTGCTTGATAAAGCAGAGACTCCAACCATTCCTGGTTTGCATTTCATGGACTCCTCATCAGCTGCTGCTGAGATGGTGACTTTATGTGCTGCCGCAGGTTTTGCTGCTCACTTCTTCCCAACTGGACAAGGTAACGTAATTGGTAATCCAATTCTTCCAGTGATTAAGTTGTGTGCTAATCCAAAAACTGTACGCACAATGTCTGAGCACATTGACGTAGACGTTTCTGGCATCTTACGTCGTGAAGAAAACTTGGACACAGCAGGCGAGAAGCTTCTCGATGCGCTTCTCCGCACTGCAAACGGCGAATTGACGGCTGCCGAAATCCTGGGCCACCGTGAGTTTGTAATGACCCGTTTGTACGAGTCTGCATAAGCACTAAAGTATGAAAACCCTGACCGCTTATCAAGAAGTTAAGCAGAAGATCACCGAAGATCTGGTCAGGGGGCGATATCCAATGGGGCAGGCATTACCTGCTGAAAAGGATTTAGCCAAAGAATTGGATGTATCTATAGGAACCCTGCGCAAGGCGGTAGATGAGTTAGTTGCGGAAGGAATTGTTGTCCGCCGTCAAGGCAGGGGAACCTATGTCGCAGAACATGATGCAAAACGCCTACTATATTATTTTTTCCATGTAGTGCGTTGGGATGTAGATAAAAAAACCTATCCTCGTGTAGAAACTGCCTCTTTCGGAATGTCACAGGCAAATAAAGAAGAGTCTCTTAAGTTAAATATTAAAGAGGGCGCCTCTGTTTGGCGCATTGTCACGCGTTTATATCTTGAGGATGAATGTGTGATGATTGATCACATCACATTAGATAAAAAGCGTTTTAAGAATTTAACCCGCGCTGATTTTGATAAGCGCGAAGGCAGTATCTATCAGTTGTATCAGATGCGCTACGGTCAATCGGTAGTAAAAACGAATGAGCGATTGCGCGCAGGTTTAGCTGGTAAGCAAATGTCAGCTTGGCTAAAGATAAAGCCAGATTCCCCGGTGCTGCATATTCGAAGAGTAGCTCTGGATATTCAAGATGAACCAATTGAGTGGCGTGTTTCTACACTAAATACTGCTCACCACGAATACTTTAATGAGTTGGTAACCTAGTTTTTGCTTGTTTTTAATTCTTTTGCCCAATTCACGAGGCAATCGCTTGTTAAATCACTTTCTTGATCCCAGCTTAAGCGATGTGGAAAGTAAGGTCTTAATTCTTCGCCAATTCCGCAACCCCATAACTCTAGATTGGCTTGTTGTTCGCACCATTCAATAGCTTGCAATAGATGATTTTTGAGAAAGTTTTCGCCATTCGCTTCAATGGTGGCTCTATCCATGGGGCAGCCATCAGAAAATAAAATGAGTTTGTTATGAGTGATCTGATTGCTATCTTGATTTAGCAGTCGTTTTGCGGCCCATAATAGCGCTTCCCCATCAATACTCTCCGCATAAATTTCAGGTCTAAGTAGTGCCGCTATTCCTGGCCTTGCTCGGCGCCAGTTGGTCTGAAAGTCTTTAAAGATCCAGTGCGCGCGCTCATTGAGTCTCCCAGGATTTGGTGCTTGACCATTTCTTCGCCACTCTTTGAAAGGGCGACCCCCTTGCCAGGTGCTTGTGCTGTAACCAAGTACTTCCGTTTGAATATGGGCTTGCTCTAATATTCTGACAAGCGAATCTACGTACCCGGCAATCTTCATTCGCTGTTCTTTCATGGAGCCAGAACAATCGATTAATAGGCTTACTCGGCCCAAAGCCTCTACCTTTTGGGATGGGTGCTTATATATGATGGGATCGAGTGGTGCAGTTGCAATGCGGGTGAGAAAGCGACGATCTAATAATCCCTCTGCTTCAGAGTTTTGCCATCTTTTATTTGTTGTAGAAAGAAAGATGTTTTGATATGACCTACTTAATTTCCCCCAGGGAATATTGAGTTTGCCGATCTCTTCATTCAATTGCTGTTGGTAAATGGCGAGTTGTGCTGGCCGAATTCGTTTTTTGGCTTCGATCTCAATATCGTAATCCGCGTTGAATACTATGTATTGCTCTAATGCACGCTCTAAGGACTTTTTGGATTCTTGTACAGAGTGATGCTGATGTTGTATTGAGCTGCCATTTTGAGTTGGCGGTTGTGCCCATTCAATTTTCAAAAAGCTATTGCGAATATTTTTTTGCTTTGTGCGAATGCTTGAAACATTTTGATATTCATCTTCAATCAAGCGTGAAACGAATTGCGCTATCTCAAGTGAGGTATTTGCATACTCGGCTTGGTTTAATTGATTTGCTTTGAGTTTGACAAGATGAGGGCCTAGCCCCTCAGCGAGTCCTGCTCGAGTGGCCTCCACAACATCTTGCATTAATTGAGGGATAGGGCGATGGTTTAACCTAACCCAGACCGTTGAAAAAATGGAAAGTAAAAGTAGGCCGATACTGCCTTCAACTCCACCGCTGGCCATAAACTCTTGCATCCAAGCAAGAAATTGATTTTCAATATTTTGCTTGCTGCCTTTTAATCCCTTTGGACAGATGCTTTCAACTCGTATTTGCTCCAGAACTTCAAAGACAAGTGACTCAATCAAGCCATTTGGTGAGAGTGCTAAATGAAGATCCTGGTCTGAGTAGCGTAGACGTAATGCAATGCCATCAAGAATTCCTCTTGGATCAGCCCATGAGGTTTGCAAGTGATTTAGATTGAGATGCGGAGCAAGGGCATTGAGAGGGAGATTTTTATGAAATAGTTGCCAATCCCGAATTTGAATATGAGTATCGCCAGATAGCGACCGTATCAGGGCGCCATAGCGATTTTGAAGCTCTACTTCATTGTGAGATTCGGTTTGCAAGATTCGCCGCTGATAGTAATCTAGGGTTAATTGATCAAAGCGCTTGAGCAAAACAGCGCTGATAATATTCGGCGACCAATATTTTTTCTTCGGTTTCACATTTATTTAAAAACGCTAAAGTGAAACCAAGCCCCAGGTCCTTAAAGATTCGCCAGTTCTCCCCCCAGGTAATTAAAGTCCTGGTAGACATGAGTGTTGATATATCCCCAGCCTCAAAGCCCTTTCTGGTGAGATTAGCCAAGGCAATCATTTGGCTGGCAGTTTCTGGTGAGAGCTCGGGAACTTTAGCGAGCAAGATCTTTTCTTCTTCTGCTGGCTCTAGATAATTTAGGGCAGCAACAATATCCCAGCGGTCCATTTGCCCATGATTGAGCAATTGTGTTCCTTGGTAGAGTCCATTCCAGTTGCCCAGTCCTACAGTATTGCTAGTCGCAAATATGCGAAACGCGGGGTTGGGCTCAATCACTCGATTTTGATCAAGTAAGGTGAGGCGTCCTTCACGTTCCAGCATGCGTTGAATCACAAACATGACATCTGCTTGACCGGCGTCGTACTCATCCAAAATCAGAGCAATAGGGCGTTGAAGGCTCCACGGAATTAAGCCTTCTTGAAATTGGGTTACCTGTTTGCCATCTTCAAGGGTAATTACATCTTTTCCAATGAGATCCATTCGAGTAATTTGCCCATCCAAATTTATCCGTAAGCACGGCCAATTTAAACGAGCAGCTATTTGTTCTAAGTGAGTGGATTTTCCGGTGCCATGCATACCCTGGAGCATGACCCTGCGGTTGAAGGCAAAGCCAGCCAGGATAGCTACGCTAGCTTGAGGATTTAACTGATAGCTTGAGTCAATCGTTGGTACTAGGTCTGATTTTTGACTAAAAGCGGGGATTTGGAAGTCTGCAAATCCCTTGCATTCAGGAAAGACGTCATGAAGCGAAACCATCCGATCGGGTCGAAAATTCAATAAATCGATGGATGAGGGGCTGGCAGCCATATTACGTCCTTTAAGAGTCTTAATGCGTTGTCAAATATATTCCATATTGGGGTTTTTATGCTTGACATAGCAGAAAATTCACGATTAATATAGTCATTGTAGAACAAAATGTTCCGTTTAATTGAATAACTAGGAGAACTGAATGTCCAAGACTGGCGCTAAATTACCTGCTGGCCCACAAAAAATGACCCCTTCTGAGGCTTTTGTCGAAACCATGGCAGCCAATGATGTGAAGGATATTTTTGGAATCATGGGTTCTGCCTTCATGGATGCAATGGACATTTTTGCTCCTGCCGGCATACGTTTGATTCCGGTTGTACATGAGCAGGGTGCTGCGCATATGGCAGACGGATATTCCCGCGTTAGTGGACGTCATGGAGTGGTGATTGGACAGAATGGTCCTGGTATTAGTAACTGCGTCACTGCAATTGCGGCCGCATATTGGGCGCATAGCCCAGTTGTGATTGTGACCCCTGAGACTGGAACAATGGGCATGGGATTGGGCGGCTTTCAGGAAGCCAATCAATTGCCGATGTTCGAAGAGTTCACCAAATATCAAGGCCATGTCAATAATCCAAAACGCATGGCTGAATACACTGGCCGCTGTTTTGATCGCGCCATGTCAGAAATGGGTCCTACCCAGTTAAATATTCCACGTGATTATTTCTATGGCGAGATTGAAGTGGAGATTCCACAGCCTAATCGCCTTGATCGTGGCCCTGGCGGTGAGAAGAGTTTGGATGAAGCTGCTGAGTTATTAGCAAATGCAAAATTCCCAGTCATCATTTCAGGCGGCGGTGTGGTGATGGCTGATGGCGTTGAAGAATGCAAGGCTTTTGCGGAGCGCTTAGGTGCACCAGTGGTCAATAGCTACTTGCACAATGACTCCTTCCCAGCAAGCCATCCATTATGGTGTGGTCCCCTGGGTTATCAGGGCTCCAAGGCTGCTATGAAGTTAATTTCTCAGGCTGATGTGGTCGTTGCTTTAGGTTCTCGCCTTGGACCATTTGGCACACTGCCGCAGCATGGTATGGACTACTGGCCTAAGAATGCCAAGATTATTCAAATCGATGCTGATAACAAGATGCTTGGTTTGGTGAAGAAGATTTCTGTTGGTATTTGCGGTGATGCGAAAGAGGCGGCGATTGCCTTGACTAAGCGTTTGGCAGGCAAGACATTGGCTAGTGATGCAACTAAAGCAGAGCGTGCCAAAATCATTGCCGCTGAAAAAGCAGCATGGGAAAAAGAGCTAGATGAGTGGACTCACGAGCGTGACCCATTCAGTCTTGACATGATTGAAGAGCAGAAGCAGGAAAAGACTCCTACAGGTGGAAATTACTTGCATCCACGTCAGGTTCTGCGTGAGCTTGAAAAAGCCATGCCTAAAGATGTGATGGTCTCAACCGATATTGGCAATATCAATTCAGTAGCTAATAGCTATCTGCGCTTTGAGCGACCAAGAAGTTTCTTTGCCCCAATGAGTTTTGGTAACTGCGGTTATGCATTGCCAACAATGATTGGTGCTAAAGCGGCTGCTCCAGACCGTCCTGCTATTGCTTATGCTGGTGATGGCGCCTGGGCAATGAGTATGGTAGAAATCTTGACTGCTGTACGTCATGACATTCCAGTAACAGCAGTGGTCTTCCATAACCGCCAATGGGGTGCGGAGAAGAAGAACCAAGTGGATTTCTATAATCGCCGCTTTGTTGCTGGAGAGTTAGACAGCCCAAGTTTTGCTGGTATTGCTAAATCGATGGGTGCAGAGGGCATCGTAGTGGATCAGCTTGATCAAGTTGGTCCAGCCTTGAAAAAAGCAATCGACATGCAAATGAAAGAAGGCAAAACCTGTGTTATCGAGATCATGTGTACTCGCGAACTTGGTGACCCGTTCCGTCGTGACGCACTTTCTAAGCCAGTCCGTTTCTTGGATAAGTACAAAGATTACGTTTGATAACTACTCTAAACAATAAAAAAGCCTGGTTAATCCAGGCTTTTTTATTGAGTGCCTACAAAATAGAATGATAGTCAGATAGGCTGGGCCTAATACGGCCTAGCTTATTTTTGGTGACCGCGCCAATCGTGATGAAGCATATCGGATCTTCTTGATTATTTAATTTAAAAAGATCCCGCATTCTCTGGCTTTGCAGGGCTTTGCCGCTGGACAGCCCAGAGCCAAAACCCAAGGCATAAGCACTGAGCAAGATATTTTGTACTGCGCATCCCAAGGAGATTAACTTTTCATCTTTACTGATTTCATTAGCATCATCTGCAAAGTTCAGTATGGCCAATAGGAGTAGGGGGCCACGCAAAGCTTTTTCGCGGGCCTCTTGCAGTTGGATTGGAGTGGCGTTTGGATCGCGATCCAGCAGGCACTGATAGAAGACTTCTCCAAGGGCGCTGCGACTACCATCAGAAATCTCAATAAAACGCCAGGGCATCATTCTGCCGTGGTCAGGGGCAGCATTAGCTGCTAACAGGATCTGCTGTTTCTGTTTCTCGTTTGGTCCTGGGTTACCTAATCTTTTCGGTGAGACATGCACTCTCCCATGAATGAGTTTTTCGGCGAATTCATCCATGGTGAGTATTGGTGTTTTTATGAAACTCTTTGGTAGTACAGATTTTGTGGGTGATTGGCTTCAGCAAAGAACATCCATCTCTCTGCTAAGAGACCAACATAATGCATTAGCAGGGCCAAGGCAACTTGAGTCATGCTTGGTGAATTCATGCTGAAGGCAAGTAAGACCATAGGACCTACGTAGGCCATTAATAAAATAATTTTACGAATATTGCTAATGACGCGATCAGTTTGATGGTGAAAGAATTCACGTGTATTGAAGCTACCGCCCATAAAACCCATAGAGGTTTGGCGAATATTATTACCCTTAATGCCTGTCGCAGTTGCTAGATTGGATTTAGGCTTTAACTTCTGATTGCGGCGCCATATCCACAGCTTCAGATTGAGCGCTATAAATAACAAGATAAAGTTCACGCCCGAGATCAGACTGATTCCCAAAGGGATATTCGGATCATTCCAGACCAAAAGAAGAAATTCTAGTAGTAAGCCACCAGAACTTAAACCCAACAAAATAAAGTTTGTCAGCGTTGAAGGGTGAGACCATTCCTGAATAAACCGTATGCATTGATAAATTTTGGCGGTACAGATCCATAGCGCTAGGGTGCCGATGATTACAGCGGCCCATAACCAAGCAGGCACTACTCCAGAGTGAATGTAGAGAAATGTCAATGCAGTAAGCAACATTACAGCGGGTAAAGCAATCACTTCACGCGAAAGCCATGAGGTACGCCACATCATGGCAGCACGCCAGGCACGCTCAGGATGACCTAGATGGAAAAATGATGCTACCAAGCCTAGCGTAAGCAATATAAAACACACTGGTAATGCGAGCATCGATATGAATGGCGCAGAAAAGACGGGTGCCTCTAAGTTAATCAAGGCCAAGAAAAATAATAAGCCTTGAGCCATGCCTGCAAGGGTAGTGAAAAAGATAATTGAAAATTGTGGGCGCATTATTTGTCATTCCTTGCTGCATCAATGGTTTCCATGATCGAGCGGGGTAAATAGTGATTGGCAGGTTGTGTTTCCCATTCAGGCATGAGGGCATAACCTGCACGCTCTTCAATCGCTTTGCTAGCAGCAGATTCTGGATCGTGAACATCACCAAAGATACGAGCGCTCGTAGGGCAAGCAAGTACGCATGCTGGCTTACGCTCGGATTCAGGTAATGTCTCGCTATAAATACGATCAACGCATAGAGTGCACTTCGTCATTACTTGGCGTTCCTCATCTAGCTCACGGGCACCGTAAGGGCAGGCCCATGAACAATAGCTACAGCCAATACATTTATCGTAGTCGACCAATACAATCCCGTCCTCCTTGCGTTTATAGCTTGCGCCAGTTGGGCAAACGGGTACGCATGGTGGTTCCTCGCAGTGCAAGCAGGATTTGGGGAAGTGGACAGTTTGGGTGTTAGGGAATGATCCAGCCTCATACGTTTGTACTCGGTTGAAGAAGGTTCCACTTGGATTAGCGCCATAGGCATTTAAATCTGTGAGGGGTCCTGCTGAGCCGGAGGTATTCCACTCTTTGCAGGAGGTAACGCATGCGTGACAGCCTACGCAAACATTCAGATCAATTACTAGGGCGAGTTGTTTATTGGAGCTCATTTGTTCGCCTCCTTTTTGAGAGTCATGCCAGGTACTTCATATGCTTTTACCTGTGGCCAAGTTTCTTGTGGCTCATCTTCTCCAGCGGGAGCCAGCTTGACCCTGACGTCGTACCAACCTGCCTGACCTGTAATAGGATCAGAGTTGCTGACCGTGAAGCCCCCGAATGGGAGTTCTTCAGAAATTAAATGATTCAGCAAGAAGCCTTTTTTAGATTCATCAGCATTATCAGCAAGACTCCATGCAGACTCTGCTTTGCCAATCGCATTCCAGGTCCATACGGTTCCGGGATCAACCGCCTCTGAGTGTCGGGCCATGCACTTGACCTTGCCCCACTGAGATTCGATCCACATCCATGCGCCATCGGCAATTCCATGTTGAAGGGCAGTCGCAGTATTGACATACAAGTAGTTGTGGCTATGAATCTGGCGTAGCCAAGCATTTTGAGAATCCCAGGAGTGATACATCGCCATTGGACGCTGAGTAATCGCGTTCAAAGTAAATTTACTGAGATCGGTTACTTCATCCTCAAGTGGTGGGTACCAAAATGGCAAAGGATCAAAGTATTTATAGATGCGATCTTTGAGATGAGCGGGTGGCTGTGCCCCAGGACGCTTGCCGGTAGAGGCTAATCTAAATCGTTGCAAGATATCGGAATAAATCGCAATCATGATGGGATCATTTTTTTGCCGTAGCGCATTTTCTTTGGAGAAGTCTAGGTATCCTTTATTCCAATTGCGCATATATTGATGCTCGGGTGGCATATGGTATTGATGAACGCAATTATTCTCAGCATATTTTTGCCACTGATTTGGATTGGGCTCTCCTTTGAGCGGCTTTTCACCATCCTTACCGCGCCACCCTGTCAGAAAGCCAATGCCAGAATCAGGCGCAGTCTGGAAGCGAGTAATAAAGTCAGGGTAGTCTTTGAACTTCCGCTCACCCTCTGGGGTTGTGAAAGCAGGGAACTTCAAGCGGGAGGCTAGTTCAATCAGCACTTCTTGGAATGGCTTGCATTCTCCTAAGGGTTCTAATACCGGAATGCGTACAGAATCAACTGGACCATCAAATTCTGAAATAGGGCGATCTAACATACTCATCACGTCATGACGCTCAAGGTAGGTAGTATCAGGTAATACCAGATCAGCGAAATCGACCATCTCCGATTGGAAGGCATCGCATACTACCAGGAACGGAATCTTAAATTCGCCATCATCATTTTTGGCATTCAGATGCTCGCGAACTTCCATAGTGTTCATAGTTGAGTTCCATGACATATTGGCCATGAAAATCATCAAGGTATCGATGGAGTAGGGGTCACCCTTCACTGCATTGGTAATGACGTTATGCATTAATCCGTGTGCAGCCAGAGGATGTTCCCAAGAATAGGCTTTATCAATACGCAAGGGATTGCCTTGTGAATCCAGGGCTAAATCTTCTGGTTGTGTTGGCCAACCTAAGGGAGGTTTAGCTAGCGGGGTATTAGGCTTAATGTCATTTTCGGAAGACGGAGGTTTCGCATTAGGTGGAACTTGTCTTGGATAGGGTGCTTTATGTCTAAAGCCACCTGGTCTATCAATTGTTCCCAACAAAGACATCAGTACCGCTAAGCCGCGAGTGGTTTGAAAGCCATTGGAGTGAGCTGATAGTCCACGCATGGCATGAAAGGCAACAGGTCTTCCAGTTACTGAGTCGTGCTTTTCTCCCCAGGAGTCGGTCCAGGCAATCGGCAGCTCAAATTCTTGTCCAAATGCGGTATCTGCAATCTCCAAAGCCAGTTTGCGAATTCTCTCAGCAGGAATACTAGTAATCGCTGCCGCCCACTCGGGAGTAGTTTCGCTAACCTGACGTTTGAGTAACTCAAAGGCAGGAACTACTCTCTTGCCTTGATGAGGGCCTGGTCCCATGGTGTATTCACCCAGTAATACGGGTGCAGTTCCTTGTTTAAAACAAGGTTGAGCACTTTGAGTTTTTTCATCCCAAATATATTTATTGTGAGGTAGATCCAAGTTGATTGGATCGGAATCGGGGTCGTATAAAAATAAACCTTCTTCAGCGCCGGATTCCATGCAGACTAATTGAGCTGAATTACTAAAACGCTTTAAGAATGGCGCATCATATTTTTCAAGACGAATCAGCTCATGCATGAGCGCCATAAAGAGGGCGCCATCGGTTCCAGGCTTAATTGGAATCCACTCATCTGCAATGGCTGAATATCCAGTTCTCACCGGATTAATCGAAATAAAACGGCCACCCGCTCTTTTGAATTTAGATAAGGCAATTTTCATTGGATTGCTGTGATGATCTTCGGCAGTTCCAATCATGACAAACAATTTGGCACGCTCTAAGTCAGGACCACCAAATTCCCAAAAGCTTCCGCCAATGGTGTAAATCATTCCGGCAGCCATATTGACTGAGCAGAACCCACCATGAGCTGCATAGTTTGGAGTGCCAAACTGTCTTGCAAATAAACCAGTTAAGGCTTGCATTTGATCGCGTCCAGTAAAGAGCGCAAACTTTTTAGGATCAGTCTCGCGAATATGGCTCAGACGCTTAGTCAGAATTTCAAAAGCTTTTTCCCAGCTAATGGGTTCAAACTCACCGTCGCCGCGATTGCTGCCTGCTTTTCTTAGCAATGGCTGAGTAATACGCGCTGGTGAGTTTTGCTTCATGATTCCCGATGAACCCTTGGCGCAAATAACGCCTTGGTTTAAGGGATGATCTGGGTTCCCATCAATGTAGACCAGCTCGCCATCTCGTAAGTGTGCTCTGATGCCGCATCGGCAAGCACACATATAACACGTGGTTTTTTTAATCTCGGTAGCGGGACCTTGCTTTTTGATAGGGTCATGTACGGGATCATTTGAAAATATTTTAAACATGGCTTTACTTATTTTATTGAGGTTGTTTAGCAAGCAAAATAGCCATCGCAGTGGATGCTACTCTGGAAAATACGGAGTCAGATCTGGAGGTCAGCGTAATCGGAACTTGAGCTCCTAAGATAGTGCCAGCGCACTCGGCGCCAGCCATATAGACAAATGATTTGTAAAGAATATTACCTACTTGTAAATCGGGCATTAGGAGCAGATCTGGATCACCCGCAACTTTTGAATAGATCCCTTTGATTCTGGCGGACTGGGCAGAAATCGCATTATCAAACCCAAACGGGCCTTCAATAATAGTATCGGGGAATATCGGGTCTGCAATATGTTCATCAACAATTTCTTTGGCATCAACGGTTGACTGCATGGCGGGATTAATCACCTCGGTGGCTGCAATGATGGCCACTTTGGTATTGCTAATGCCCAGCTTCTTAAGGGCTGTCAGGCTATTTGCCAAGATTTCTCTTTTGAGTTTGGCATCTGGCGCGATATTAACGACAGCATCTGTCACGCCAAGCAATTTGTGATAACGCGCCAGTTCAAACAAGAAGAGGTGGCTAATTCTTTTGTCGGTACGTAGGCCGTCTCGATGCACTATGGGACCCATGAGATCCTCAGTGTGCAAGGAGCCTTTCATGAGAACTGCTAGCTTGCCTTCCTTGACCATCTCTACTGCTTTTTTGGTGGCGAGGATAGGATCTTTTGGGGTGTCAATAATTTCGATACCATCAAGAGAAAGCGCTTCAGTTGCCGCCAACTCCAAAATGAGTTCTTTAGGGCCAATCAAAATCGGGGTACACAACTGTCGCTTAATTAAATCAAAAACTGTTTCAAGGGCAGGCGCACTAAGGGGATAAACCACCCCCAAAGGCAGATCGCTTTTAGCGTCCTCAATCATTTTTTCTAATAACGGATATTTATCCATGAGGTTTGCCTTAGTGGTCTACCGTTATCAGTTAGATTAGGACAGCGTTTGTGAGATGCGTTCGGATGCTTCTTTTAGCTTTGGAATGTGTTCCATGGCTTGATTGAGGGGGAGTCTTGCGGTAGCTGCATGCACGGCGATAGCTGCTACTACATCACCCATCGCATCTCGTACAGGAACCGCTACACAAGATACGCCTAATACGTACTCTTCGTTATCAATTGCATATCCAGTGCTGACAATACGCTCGAGCTCCGATGCAAGTAGATCATGATCGGTGATAGTTCTGTGCGTAAATTTCTCGAGGGGCAAATTTTCTAAGAGTTTGGCGCGCTCTTCGGGTGCTTTGAATGCCAACAATAATTTGCCGCTAGCGCTGCAGTGAGGTGGCAGAACGGTGCCTGGTGGGAGGTGTAAGCGCAGCGCCCAGTTAGCTTCAACGCGATCTAAATAAAACAGCTCACCACGTTTCAAGACTGCCAAGTTGCAGGTTTCACCTAGGTCAGCCACTAATTTTCTGAGAATGCTGTGACGTATTGCGGAAACGGTGTCATGCGTCAAGGTTGCCATTGCGAGGCTAGACAAGCGATCACCCGGAGCATAAGTGCGACCACCCGGCTCTCTAGCTACCAGGCCAGCTTCTTCAAAAATCGCTAGGGTGCGATGTAAGGATGCCTTGGGCATGCCTGTAATTTGCATCAGTTGAGCCAAAGTCGCGGGCTGCTGAAGTGCAGCCAGAGCCTCTAATATGACGACGCCTTTCAGCATAGAAGAGTTTTCGTTAGCGCTATCTTTCTTGCTGATATCTAACTGTTCGATGGGGTCAATTTCAAGCATAGGGGGTAAATCTCAAGAATTGTGTCATTTTGTTCATTCTAATAGAACAAATTTGCAATATCCAGGGAAAATGTTAGTATTTTTACTTATACGAAACAACTTGTTCCGTTTAGTAAGATTAGTTGTCGTATGTGAAGTTCCCAATAAGGACTAATATAAGTCCATAAATGTGCTTAAAACAGGAGATGAGGTATGCGTAGAAGCAATCTGTTGGTCACTGTTCTATCTATAGCCGTGGGCTTACTAGGGTTTGCTCAAATTGCGGGCGCCCAATCATGGCCAACTAAGCCAATTAAATTCGTCGTGCCTTATCCACCTGGCGGTGGCACAGACGTAATTGCTCGAATTATGCAAGAGCCTATGGGTCAGGCCTTAGGTCAACAAATCATCATCGACAATCGTGGTGGAGCAGGTGGTTCCATTGGCACAGATATTGCAGCAAAATCTGCTGCAGATGGCTACACCGTGTTATTCACGCTGTCTTCACACACTATTAATCCTGCGATCTATCCAAAACTGGCCTTTGATACAGAAAAAGATTTTTTACCAGTTTCTTTAGTCGCTTCATTGCCTCAGATATTAGTAGCCAATCCTGATTTCCCGGCTAAGACCGTGAAGGAAGTGATCGATATGGCCAAAGCAAAGCCAGATTCAATTTCATACGCATCCGTAGGTAATGGCTCTCCAGGGCATTTAGCTGGAGCCATGATGGCAAGCTCTGCAGGCGTTTCTATGACTCATATACCTTATCGTGGTGGTGGTCCTGCTGTCACCGATGTCATGGCTGGTCAAGTGCCGCTGCTTTGGGTATCTATTCCTGCTGCAGCCAACTATGTGAAGGCTGGAAAGTTGCGTGCTCTTGCAGTATCTACAGTTAAGCGCTCTCCTGTTTTCCCAGATGTACCAACGATGGCTGAACTAGGCTTCAAGGACTATGAGGTGGACTCATGGTATGCCATGTTTGTGCCAGCTAAAACACCGCAGCCGATTATTGATACCCTTTACAAGGCAACCGTCAAGGTTTTGGCTGAGCCAGCAGTGAAAGAAAAGTTATTAGGCCAGGGTGCAGAAGCGGTTGGTAGTACACCAGCACAACTCGGAGCAATCGTCAAAACTGAGATTGTGAAGTGGAAGAAGGTGGCAAAAGATGCTGCTATCAAAGCCGAGTAAATATAGCGTTTGAACAAATTTAAAATACAAAACCACTAGAAGATATGACACCAGTAGAAAATATTGTTGAACGCGGACGTATAGCTCAACAAAAATATGAGCAATACACGCAAGCCCAAGTTAATTTAGTTGTGGAGGCAGTAGCTTGGGCTATTTTGGAGCCTAAGCGTAACCAAGAGCTGGCTGAGCTTGCCGTTAAAGATACCGGTCTTGGTGATGTTGCCGACAAGTTTAAGAAAAATTTCAGGAAAACGCTTGGCCTCATTCGAGATTTAAGTACAGCGAAAACGGTTGGAGTCATTTCTGAGGATCTAAAGACGGGTCTTACTGAGTACGCACGTCCAGTCGGCGTGGTTGCTGCTATTACACCCTCAACCAATCCAGGCGCAACACCGATTAATAAAATCCTCAATGCCCTGAAATGCCGTAATGCAGTGATAGTTGCACCTTCACCAAAGGGATATTCCACTTGCGCGCGCCTCTTAGAATTTGTGCATCAACAATTGGACTTGGTAAACGCGCCTCGTGATTTAGTACAAATGCTGCCATTTCCCATTACTAAAGATTCCACTAATGAATTAATGCGTTTAGCAGATTTAGTCGTTGCTACCGGTTCTCAGGCTAATATTCGTGCAGCCTACAGCTGTGGTACTCCTGCATTTGGTGTAGGCGCAGGTAACGTACTCGCCATTATTGATGAGCATGCCGATTTAAATAGTGCTGCTGCAAAGATTACCCAATCTAAAATTTTTGATAATGCAACAAGTTGCTCTAGTGAAAACGGAGTGGTGATTTGTGCGGGCGTCTATGAAGATGCCATTGCAGCGCTTGAGAAAGCTGGCGGAGTAATGTTGGATGCTGCAGATAAATCTCGTCTTGAGAGTGTGATGTTTCAGAATGGCAAGCTCACTTCCACATTAACAGCGCAATATCCTTCGGTGATTGCGGAGCGTGCACAGTTACAAAATCCAAAAGCCAGTTCTGCAAAATTTCTCATGGTTGAAGAGGATGGCTTTGGACCTACAGCGCCATTTTCAGGTGAAAAATTAAGCCCAGTGCTTACTGTTTGGAAGGCCGCCGATTTCACAAAGGCACAAGACTTGGTAGCGAATGTATACAACTATCAGGGTAACGGACATTCAGTCGGTTTGCATACCGCTTTGAGTGGCGACGTCATGGAAAAACGTGCTGCTATTTTGGCTGAGAATTTGAAGGTGGCTAGAGTCATCGTAAACCAAGCCCACACTATTGCCACTGGTGGTAGTTTCGAAAATGGATTGCCATTTTCTCTCTCGATGGGCTGTGGAACTTGGGGTAAAAATAATTTTTCAGACAATATGAACTATCGTCATTATCTCAATGTAACGAGAGTGGTTCGACCTATTCCTGAACGTATTCCGAAGGTCGAAGATCTTCTAAAAGATTACTTCGCGCGCTTTCCTCAAGTTTAGGTATTACAGTGACGACATCATGCCAAAGTTTGGGTGAAGTCTTAATGCATTGGTCGGCAATGCAGGCGGACAAGGTCTTCCTCTATGCTCCAGAAAATCAGGTCACCCTGACTTACGGTCAACTTGCAACCGAGGCGCATCACTTTTCAACCTGGTTAGAAGAGCAGGGCATTAGTGCTTATGGGCATGTTGGTCTGTATATGCAAAATGGTCGTCAGACTAGCACGATCTTTTTGGCTGCCATGGCCTGTGGTCGTGTAATTACGCCACTCAATTTATTAGCGCCTACCGATCAGCTCGCCTGGGTTTTAGATCACAGCGATATCGAAGTTTTGTTTTATTCGCCAGAACAGAAGCACAGCTTATTGCCGGCTCTGGAAAAAACAAAGAGAAAATTCTTATTAGTTGAGCTAGATCCTGATGCCATCGAAGGTCCATTCATGAAATGTGAGCAGGGCACTCTTCCGACTGTCTCTGCAGATCAGGCCGCTTTATTAATGTACACATCTGGAACTACGGGAACGCCTAAGGGCGTCTTGTTAACCCATGCCAATTTGTTGCATGCAGCACGCTCAATGGCTTTGTGGCATTCGCTTACCCAGGCAGATACGGTCTTAAGCTCATTGCCCATTTACCATATCAATGGCCAAGTCATTTCTACTATCACCCCCTTCGTTTCGGGTGGATCTGTTGTTGCTCCGCATGCTTTTTCGGTATCTAGCTGGTGGAAATTGGCAATCCAATATCAATGTACTTGGATCAATATGGTTCCCACCATCATTGCTTACTTAATTAATGCTGCAAAGAGTGGCGGCGCTTTGCCGAGTCGTGAGGAGTTGAAGGCAATTCGCTTTGGTCGTTCTGCATCCGCACCATTACCTCCTGAACATCATCGTGAATTTGAGAATTTATTTGGTATCACGGTGATTGAGGGTATGGGAATGACAGAGTCTGCCTCAATGGTGTTCTGTAACCCACATGATGAGAGACGTCGCTATGGCAGCCCAGGCTTACCTTGTGGAGTAGAGGCAAAAGTCATCGATCCAGATGGAAAGTCTCTTGCAAGTCAGCAAGTTGGCGAAATTTGCTTACGTGGTGGCAATGTGCTTAATGCCTACTACAAGGCTGAGGCAGAGACAGCAAAGGCATTTGATAGCGAAGGCTGGTTAAAAACAGGTGACCTGGGTATGCGTGATGAGGATGGTTTTTATTTCATCACTGGACGACTCAAGGAGCTCATTATTAAGGGAGGAGAAAATATTGCCCCTCGTGAAATTGATGAAGCGGTACTAAAGCATCCTGCGGTACTCGATGCTGCAGCGGTTGGAATTCCGGACGTCAACTATGGACAAGAAATCATGGTGTGCATCGTCTTAAAACCTGGTAGCACTTGCTCTGAAGAAGAGATGCGTGAATTTTGCGTAAAAGAGCTCGGTAAATTTAGAACACCTAAAACAATTTTGTTTATGGAAGATTTGCCTAGGGGTCCGTCAGGCAAAGTTCAGCGATTAAAGCTCTTGGATATTCTCCAGTCGCATTAATGCTTCTTAAAGAAGCGCCCAACCAATGCCGAAGTCAGTATTCCCCCGAGAATGGCCCATTCCAATGGAATGGTGATGGTGCCAATGGCGGTAATGATCATCGGAATCCAAGCGCTTGGTCCCATGTGAATCTCATGTCGTATCTGTTTTATATCAATGAGATTCCAGGCTACGACCAATAAGAGTGAAGCGATTACAACATAGGGAATATGTTTGGCCAGGGGTGATACAAAAGCCAGCAGAATAATCAAAAAGATAGCTGCGCTCATAGCAGAGAGAGGCGTTTTGGCGCCTGATGCTAAGTTCACGCCAGTCCGATTGAATGAGCCGCTTGCAGGATAGGCAGAGAAAAAGGATCCGCAGACATTAGCAAGACCTTGCCCAATAAACTCTTGATTTGCATTGAAGTGATCATTTGTTTTTAAAGAGATTGCTCGAGCGATTGCCATGGCTTCAGTGGAAGCGAGCAGCGTCATGATGAGTGCGGCGCTAAAGAGTTTTTGAAGTGTTTCGGCGCTCAGGTCAGGATATGAGATGGGTGGAAATGCTCCTGGAATTTCTTGAACCTTCTTAAAAAGGCCCATTGTAGGAAGTGTGTTTTCTAGTAAAGCTGCCACTGCACTACCCAGAATGACGGCAACGAGCATGGCCGGAACATAACGGTTGAGCGGCTTCCATAAACGAATGGCTAGCAAGGTAAATAGTACGAGTATAGGCGCAGCAATTTGCCATTGACCCAATTGAAGTGCATTGAAGAGGGCGGCGACTGTATCTAATACATTTTTTCCTCGGGGGATGCTGGCGCCAAATAGAGTTCCTAGTTGACTATTAATGATCAGCAATGCCGCACCAGTGGTAAAGCCAATGATGACGGAGTGAGGTACTTTTTCAACCCATTTACCAACCTTGCTAAGTCCTAAAAGCAATTGCAGCACTCCGACCAAGAAGCTAAGCGTAAGTACATAGCCAACGTAAGTATCCGATTCCGGTAGGGCTAGTGGCGCTATTAAGGCCATTGTTGTTAATGAGATAGCATTGGCAGGGCCGGTCACCATTAGGCGGCTTGAGCCAAACAGTGCAGCAATCAAGCAAGGCAACATTGCGGCATAAAGGCCATATTGCGGTGGCATGCCTGCTAATAGTGCAAATGCAATCCCCTGAGGTAGTACCACAATGGCACCAGTCAGTCCTGCAAAGATATCTGCACGGATTGTTCCGGGGATTTTGTATTCAGGAAGCCATCTACTAAATGGAAATTGCCAGCGCATCAAAATTAAATTCGCCCCAAGATCAAATCGGCAGCCCGTTCAGCGAGCATTACTGCGGGCCAATTGGTATTTCCGGAGGGGAGGGTTGGCATGGCCGAGCAGTCTACAACACGTAAATTTTCGATTCCGCGTACTCGAAGAGACGAGTCAAGAACTGCCATCGGATTACTGTCAGGACCCATCTGGCAGGTACCGGTTGGATGAAAGATGGTTGCTCCATTGTTGCGACAGAACTCTAAAATTTCTTCATCTGTTTTTGGATTATTAGGTTTTACTTCTCTCACAATTAAAGAGCGCAGTGGTTCGGTTTGAGCTAATTTTCTGGCGTACTTCACGGCTGCAATGCTAATGTCCCGATCATTTTGTGTCGACAAGTAGTTCGCAAACATTTTCGGTGGCACGAGAGGATCGGTTGATTGGATTTGGACATGCCCCCGAGATTCTGGACGAAGTTGACAGACTGACATCGTAAATCCGGAGAAGGGATGCACTTTTCCGCCTGCCATTTCAGCCGAGAGGGTTGCCATATGAAACTGAATATCGGGTGTTTTTGAGTTACCCATCACTTTAGTAAATAGACCGCCTTGATTGATTCCAATGGAAAGAGGGCCACCTCTAAATAATAGCCAATCAAGCCCCATCTTTAATTGCCCAAACCACGAAGATAGTTGGTCATTTGTAGAAATGGGCTGGTTTAATTCGTATATCAGGCGGTACTGCAGGTGGTCTTGCAGATTTTCGCCAACGCCTGGTAAGTCGTGGACGAGGGGAATATTAAATTCTTGCAATAGTTTTGCTGGCCCAACCCCTGAGAGCTGAAGAATTTGCGGACTCTGAATTGCGCCGGCACTCAAAATGACTTCTTTATTTGCACGAACAATCTTTTTAATGCCATCTTGAATTAACTCAATTCCCACAGCTTTTTTGTTTTCAAAAATAACTTTACAGACTTGGCTGTTTGTCCAAATATGCAGATTGGATCGCTTCTTGGCGGGCTTGAGATAGGCGACTGCTGTACTGCAGCGAAAGCCTTTGTGGGTTGTGAGTTGATAGTAGCCCACACCTTCTTGGGTGAGGTTATTGAAATCATCCGTAGTCGGTACACCAAGCGCATTAGCCGCCTTTTTAAATGCTTCAACTAGCGGATGCTTTTTCGGAATCGATGAGGCTTTCAGGGGTCCTGTCTGAGAGTGAAGTGGCTCCCCCAATCGATCATTACCTTCCGCTTTTTTAAAGTAGGGGAGAACGTCATCCCAGCCCCAACCCTGATTACCGAGATCACGCCAGCCATCGTAGTCTTCTTTCTGGCCGCGAATGAAGATGAGGCCATTAATCGAACTAGACCCCCCTAGGGTTTTGCCCCGAGGCCAATAGACTTGTCGATTATTCATGCCTGGGTCAGGCTCTGTTTGAAACTTCCAATTTACTTTTGGATCCCACATGGTTTTAGCGTAGCCAATCGGCAAATGAATCCATGGCGACCAATCTCTAGGGCCTGCTTCAATCAGGCAAACTGAATTTTGAGGATTTTCAGAGAGACGATTTGCCAATACCGAACCGGAGGATCCTCCTCCGACAATCAGGTAGTCGAATGATGGATGTTCCATATTAATTTAGGACTTTCTCAATCCTAAAATCTCACGAGCCTGCGCTGGTGTTGCCACTGTACGGTTATATTTTGGTGCCAATTCTGCTATGCGTGCCACGAGCTCTGCATTGTCTTTTGCAGCCCTTGTCTTATCAAAGCGGGTGTTGTCCTCAAGGCCAGTTCTGACATGACCACCTAATTCCAAAGTCCATTCGTTTACTGGCAGTTGAAAGCGCGCCACTCCAGCTGCACACCATGTGGCATCAGGCATGACCGCCTTGAGTTCGGAAATTAAAAATTCCAGAATAGAGCGTCTTGCTGGCATTGCATTCGGAATGCCCATCACAAATTGAACGTGAGCCGGAGCTTTTAATAATCCTCGTTCAATTAAATTAGCAGCGTTATAGAGCATCGCCAAATCAAAAATTTCAATTTCAGGTTTGATCTCATACTTAAGCATTTCACTAGCAAGGCCATCTACAAACTCAGGAGGGTTCTCGTAAATGCCGTTGGGGAAATTCACTGAGCCCGTTGCCAGCGAGGCCATGTCTGGGCGATGGAAGAGCATACCCCCACGCGCTGCTTGATCTCGGCCTCGGCCACCAGTAGAAAATTGCACGATCATGCCAGGACAATGTTTTTGAATACCGGTTTGTACAGCTGCATATAAGTCTGGGTCTGAGCTTGGAGTTTCATCTGGATTGCGAACGTGGATATGAGCGAGTGTGGCACCTGCTTCATAGGCCTTATGCGTCTCTTCAATCTGCTCAGAAGTAGTAACTGGGAGACCGGGACAATCCTTTTTGCGAGGGATTGCTCCTGTCATAGCTACTGTAATAATTACTGGACTTGTCATATTTACTCCGTTAAGTTTAATTACTAGTTTCTGAGAGACTGTTCTGAATATCCTTTGCAGCTTGTTGCAAAGGCTTTATATAAAATTCGATCGATTTTTCTTGCATCCGCGAAGATGGGCCATGGGCAGTAATAGTGGCAAAGGTCTTATGTTTTGAATTAATCACAGGTACTGCAATACCGATAAATCCCTCTAGGAAGGCTGATTCGTCCAGGGCGTAGCCATCTTCACGAATTTTTTCTAGCTCTGGGAAGAGGGCATCATAGCTAGTGATTGTTTTCTCGGTATACCCCAAGAAGGGTTCTTGTCCAAGCGCTCTTTTGACTTGCAATTCAGTCATTCCAGAGAGAAATAGTTTTCCGCTGGCAGTACAGTGAAGTGGCACTCTCATTCCGACATCCACGTGCAAACGAATAGGCGCACTAGTTTCAACTCGATCTAGATACATGACTTTGTTGCCATCTAAGATATTGAAATTGCAAGTTTCACCAATTTCTTCTACCAGCCGTTTCATCACTGCGACTCGCTGCGAGCGAACTGAGTCGACGGAAAGAATGTTAATTCCTAAGATGCGTAATTTTGCGCTGGGTTGAAAGCGTCTGCCATTGGGATCGCGTTCAATGAAACCTTGAGCAACTAAAGTATTGAGCAGTCTAAATGCGGTAGGTTTGGCCAGGTTCGTGCTAGTTGAGATTGTCTCTAGGGTGAGCGGAAATTCTGAATGGGCAATCGTTTCCAGGATGAGTAAAACCTTTTCCGCCATGCTGGATTTGGCTGATTCCTCCAATATTTCACTGGGAGGGGTTATGCGGGAGAGCATTTCTGGCATTTAGAGAGCTATTTATGAGTTTTTTTGTCGTTTTAAGTATTTACCCTTAAAGCATTTCACCTGATGATACTTTAAATTTCATTAGAGAAAATATTAACTAAAAATACGAGACAGTGCAAATTAAAAAGAAGTCCGCTTCAAAAGTGAATGCAAAGTCCAAGGCTTTGAAAAAAGTTAAGGAAGTTTTGCCAAAGAAAAAGCAGGCAGCAAAAAAGCTTCCTGCTTCTAAAGTCACGCCTAAGGTCAAGGTCCCGCCTGAATTTACGATGAAGCAGGTGAAGGAAATTGTTGCCTTAATTAAAGATGCTGGAACCTTTACTAGCTTTGGCTATAAGACCGAAGAATTTGAGATTGAAATTTCTGTTGGTTCATCACCATCTTCGAGTGCTACAAATGTCACTCCGCAAATTCAACAAGTAAGCACACCTATTCCTGCTGCTACACCAGCTGTTGCATTAGCAGGAATAACCCTCTCTGAATCTGAGCGTTTGGTGACCAGTCCAATGATTGGAACTTTTTATCGTAGACCCAGTCCTAGCTCTGCTCCGTTTGTAGAGGTAGGCGATTCGGTCACTCCCGATACAGACATTTGTATTGTTGAGGTCATGAAGTTACTCAATACGATTCCAGCTGGCTGCAGCGGTACTGTCTCTCGAATATTGGTAGAGGATGGCGCAACGATTGAGACTGGGCAGGCTTTAATGGTGATCGAGCTTACTTGATGGCCATTAAAAAACCTTTCCAACTGATTGATGTCACATTGCGTGACGCGCATCAGTGTCTTTGGTCAACACGGATGACTACCCCGCACATGTATCCTGCATTAGCGGATATTGACCAAGCAGGTTATGGCTATATCAATATTCTCGGTGGTGCAGTATTTGATGTCATGGTGCGCTTTCTAAGGGAGGATCCCTGGAAGCGTATGCAGTTCTTAAGCCAGCAGCTCGCTACGCCTACCGATGCATTAACCCGTGGACAGAGTATTTATACCTTCGAGTTATTTGCTGATGATGTAGTGGCACTGAATATCGAGTTGCTCGCCGAATCAGGCGTTAAAGTGCTTACGGTTTATGACGCCTTAAATGACAACCGTAATATTGAGTCTTCCGTAAAAGTGGGCAAAAAAAATGGCATGTTGATTAATGCCATGTTGACTTACGCATTAAGTCCTGTGCACGACGATGCTTATTTTATTGCGCGAACGCATGAGCTTGTGAAGTTAGGTGTCGACTTTATTTCTGTCAAAGACCCTACTGGCTTGCTAACTCCTGAGCGTGCTGCCACGCTTTTCCCTGTGATTGTTACAGCAGCAAAGGGTATACCAATTAAATTGCATTCGCATTGCCAGTCAGGTTTAGCGCCTCAAGTGTATGAGGAAGCTATCAAGGCAGGTTTTTCATATGGATATGTAGCAACAAATTGTTTGGCGAATGGCGCATCGTTGCCATCAGTATTGGATGTGCATGCCAGCGCCCAAAAACTGGGTAGGGCATCCAAAATGAATCTTTCTGCATTAAAAAATGTGGATGAATATTTTGATTGGGTTTGCTCTCGAGATAATTTCTCTCGTGGAGAAAAGGCAAGTTATGACCCAGCCCTCTATGAGCACCAAATACCGGGAGGCATGATTTCAAACCTCAGGGCCCAGCTAGCAACAATGGGAATTGCCCATAGAGAAGCCGAGATATTAGAAGAGACAGCAAGGGTGCGTGAGGATTTGGGTTACCCCATTTTGGTAAGCCCGTTTGCTCAATACATTGTTACTCAAGCGGTTCTGAATGTGATGCAGGGCGAGCGTTATAAAACGATTCCCGATGAAGTAAAGCTTTATCTCAAAGGGCATTATGGAAAATTAGCTGGTACGCCTAGTGCAGAAGTGATGAATCGAGCCAATGTCATATATGACCCTTCTCGTAGACCTGGTGAATTGATTGAGCCAGCATTGCCAGGGCTCAGAAAAAAATGGGGACGGTCAGTAAGTCGCGAGCAGTTGAGTCTACATGCCTTTTATCCAGAGAACTTGGCTCTGGGGCTTAAAGATGGCGCGAGTGAAGCGCTGAAGCAAGGTCCGGTATTGCAGCCTTTTACTGAGTTAGTGAAGTATTTGGTTATGAAAAAAGAATATAGAAAAATTAGAACTAAATTAGGCGGTATAGAGTTAAGCTTCAGCAGTTAGTTTTAGACGTTCGCTGTTTGGTATTAGTGCAGGTAATTCCATTATTAAGGAGATCGTAATGAAAGAATTTAACGCATCACGTCGTATTTTTTCAGTGCTAGCTGTTGCTATGCTTTCCGGTGCGCCTATGCTAGCAATGGCACAGGGCACTACCAAGTTTAATGATTATGGTTGGCCAGAGGGAGCAGATGAGAAGGTTTCTGCGAAATCAGTGGCTTGGCTCAAAGAAAAAGGTTGGTGGCCATTACAGATTGCATTCCAACCTCCTTGGTCCGGTCAAAATACGATCAACTTGGTGATGGATAAAAAAGGCTTATTGGCTAAGCGCGGTATTGAATCTAAGCTACAAGCCTTCCCATCAGGCCCTGCAATTAATGAGGTTATTATTTCTGGTCGATTCCAGTTTGGTAATGGCGGTAATTTCCCATTCAGCTCACTCATCGATAAAAATATCCCTGTAAAAACCATTGCAGTAATCAACACTAACTTGATGCACGCAGTATTGGTTCCGCTCGATTCCAAGATTAAGTCCTTCAAAGACTTTAAGGGATCCAATCCTCCAGCAACTATCGGTATCGTGACTGGTTCTTCCGCTGAGTTCTACATTCAAGCTGCCGCAAAGGCCAACGGAATAGAGATTGGTAAGGACATCATCCTGAAAAACATGCCTCCAGGTGAGCAAATGGCGATGCCGAAGGGAATTGATGCAGTTGTACCGTGGGATCCGACTCCAACCATTATGGTTAAAGAGCGTAAAAACGCTCGGATTATCAGCGATAGCTTCCCATACAACATTTATGCAGGTACCTTCTATGTGCGTCAGGAAGTTATTGATAACGCCCCAGACGTAGTGCAGGCATTTACGGATGCAATTGCAGAGGCAACGCTCTGGATTAGAAAAAATCCTGACGCTGCAGTTGATGTAATGCAAGAAGATCCAAACTTGAAGAATTATTCAAAAGAAATCTTGCGCCAGCAAATTACAGCTTATAACTTGCTGTACAAGCCAAATTATATTTACCCAATTCCTGTGTTCTGGGGTCGTGCCAACGAGCCTATTTACACCTGGCTCTATGAAAATAAGCGTATTCAGAATAAGTTAACTGGTATTGATTTTGCGCGCGCTGTGGATCCTCGGTTTATGGATAAAACCTTTGAGAAGTTAGGTTGGGCAACCATTACACGTCCCCCATTCTTGCCAGCAAGTTGGACAGCACCAATGGATAAGACGCCGTACCCAACTTATATGAATCCGTTAAACACAACCACTCCACAGGCCTTCCCAGAGAAGGGCGATCTCACGCGAGATTGGTCCTACGATGGCAAGACTTATAAAAAATAAAGAACTATGCCAATAATTCATTTTTTCAAGCAATTTCGTCGACTGGTTTTATTGGTTATCTTGCTTGCCGCCTGGGAATATGCCAGTCGGTTTATTTTGGATAAAACTGAATCTACCTTGTTGCCACCTCCTTCGGGAGTGGCGCAAGGCGGTTTTGAATTAATGCAGTCTGGAGAAATCTGGAAGCATTTATTCGATAGCTTATCTAGAGAATTTGTGGCGTTTTGTTATGCCTCTGTCGCTATTCCCCTGGGAATAGTGATGGGGTGTTTTAAATGGGTGAACGAGCAGGTGGATCCAATTGTAGAAATTTTGCGACCTATTCCCCCAATCGCCTGGATCCCGCTAAGTATTTTGTGGTTTGGTGTTGGTAACACTCAAAACCAATTCATTATTTTCTTGGGAATCTTCTTCCCAATATTATTGAACACGATTGATGCTGTAAAAAATGTAGAGCCGAACCTCATTCGAGCAGCACGCTGTTTGGGTGCTGGTTCTTGGGGTGTGATTACTCGTGTAGTTCTGCGTGCAGCCCTACCTCAGATAGTGACCGGTATTCGTATTGGTTTGGGAGTGGGTTGGATGGCCTTGGTTGCGGCCGAGCTGGTTGGCGCCAATTCTGGTTTGGGATTCTTAATTAATGATGCGCGTACTGTTTTGCGTACTGACTATATTTTGGTTGGTATGTTGGCTATTGGCGTAATTGGCTTATGCCTCGATAGACTCATTAGATACACGGCCCAGAAACTCATGCCGTGGTCAAGAGCGCTTAACGCTTAACCAGTTTTGTTAATAAACTAATCATTCAAATGAATAATTCAATGCCAGCACTTAAAGTAGATCACGTAAGAAAAATTTATCCTTCAATGCATGCTAAGGGTCAAGAGGTCTTGGCTATTGAGGATATCTCGTTAGAAGTTCGCAAGAATGAGTTTTGCTCAATCTTGGGCCATAGTGGCTGTGGAAAGACAACTCTTCTCAATTTGATTGCTGGATTTGAAACTCCGACAGCAGGTCATATTGAATGTGCTGGCAAGGTAGTAAATGGTCCTGGGGCAGATCGCTCGATGGTTTTTCAGGACTATGCTCTATTCCCATGGCTAACCGTTTACGACAACATTGCATTTGGTTTAAAAATCAAAGGCATTAATGCGGGTGAGATTAAGCAGATTGTGACGCGCTTTGCTGCGCTGGTAGGCTTGAGTCAATTTACCAATCACTATCCTCATCAACTCTCCGGTGGTATGCGTCAACGAGTATCTATTGCTAGAGCGCTAGTTGTTGATCCTACCGTCTTGTTAATGGATGAGCCATTTGCTGCCTTAGACGCGCAAAATCGCGCCATGATGCAAGCTGAAATGATTCGAATTTTGAATGAGGAAAGCAAGACAGTTGTCTTAGTTACTCATAGCATTGAAGAGGCTATTAATCTTTCAGATGTCATTGTCGTGATGACACGTCGCCCTGGAAGAGTGAAGGAAATTATTCGGGTACCAGAGCCTCGCAGAATGGTTGAGGATACTCCTGCTTATTTAGAGATCCGCCGTCAAATTCGCGATCTCATCGCCGGCGAGCACGATGTTAGCGAGGCTGTTTGATTTTTGAAAACCTAGCCGCAATTTGTTTATTAACATTTGCGGCAATTTTTGGTGGTTTCATTCGAAGGTTAAGTGGTTTCGGTGGGGCGCTCATTATGACGCCCGTTCTCATGTGGATATTTCCGATTCCATTTTTGATCCCGATCGTGATGTGCTCTGAAGTGTTCGGTGGTGCATTGCTTTCTAGGCACTGGAAATTACATCAAGAAGATCGATCTCGTCTTTGGGCAATGTTATTTTTTTCAGTCATTTTTCTACCTCTGGGTATTTGGCTGGGCGGACTAATACCAATCTCAATATTGAAAATAGCTACAAGCGCAGTCATTCTATTTTTTGCTAGCTACTTACTTCTCAAGCCGCATGTGCGAGTAACAAGCTCGAGTCTTTTGGATGGCTTAGCAGGAAGTCTTTCGGGCTTATTGTTGGGTTCTTGTGGAATAGGTGGGCCACCTGCTGCGCTGTATCTTAATTCGACCAATCAAGCATTCGATAGAACACGGGCCCTGTTATCTCAATTTGTTTCTGGTATTTCAATCTTTGCAATTGTTGCGGCGAGTCTGATGGGTGGTGGAATCGATTGGCTTGCCTACCTTGTGGTCGCCATTCCAGCGTATTGGCTAGGAATGAGGGTCGCTAAAGGGGTTTTACAGGCCCACGCAGTATCAGATGGCGTATTGAAAAGGCTCTGCCTGCTGCTACTGATTGCGAATGCGGCAATTAATTTACTGTTTTTGTTTATATTGAAATAGGTATAAGCAAATGAAATATATATTCTTTTCAGATATATAAAAAAACTCTATTCTCTAAGCTCACTAGATGCATGTGCCAGCTTAGATTAAATGAAGGAGTTCAAAATGGGTTACACAACAGAAAATAAGCAAGATGCTGTGGTTGAATCAGTTTTGCTAACTACAGAAAAAATATTTATCGCCTCAAAGGGTAGCGATCGCT
>CANCIL010000015.1 GCA_947378095.1 Betaproteobacteria bacterium | reverse complement strand
GGGCAAAGCAGTTGGGTGATGCAATGCCTAAAGTAACTCCAACCATTACACCTAAATTAACCATAGGGATCTAGAAATATGTGCGGCGTCGTAGGAACAGTTTCCCACTCCCCAGTTAATCAGCTTCTTTATGACGCCTTGTTGCTCTTACAACATCGCGGCCAAGATGCTGCTGGTATTGCCACCATGAACGGTAACTCATTCACCATGCATAAGGCCAATGGTCTAGTGCGAGACGTATTCAGAACTCGCAATATGCGCAGCTTAGTAGGTAATGCTGGTATTGGGCAGGTTCGCTATCCAACGGCAGGTTCAGCGAGTAGCGAAGAAGAGGCTCAACCGTTTTATGTGAGCGCTCCATATGGAATTATCTTGGCCCACAACGGTAACCTCACTAATGCACCTAGTTTGCGTGTCGAGATGGCTTATCGTGATCGTCGTCATATCAACACCAGCTCTGATACTGAAGTTTTGTTAAACGTATTGGCTGATGAGTTACAAAAAGAAACAAATAGCGCAGCCTTAGATGAGGGCGCGATGTTCAACGCGGTTACTGGGGTTACTCAGCGCGTTAAGGGCTCTTATGCAGTCGTATCCCTGATTGCAGGTTATGGTTTATTGGCTTTCCGTGATCCTTTTGGTATTCGTCCTTTATGTATTGGCCGAATTGATACAGCCAAAGGTCCAGAGTGGATGGTGGCATCCGAGTCAGTGGCTCTAGAAGGCCTAGGTTTTACTTTTGTGCGCGACGTCAATCCTGGTGAAGCTATTTACATTGATTTGGATGGTAATTTTTACTCACGTCAATGTGTTCCTAATGCCGTGCTTACGCCTTGTATTTTTGAATATGTCTATATGGCTCGTCCAGATTCCACGATTGATGGGGTGACTGTATACAACGTTCGTATGCGTATGGGCGACTATCTTGCTGAGAAGATTCGCAAGGAAACGAATGTTGCTGAGATTGATGTTGTTATGCCTATTCCAGATTCAAGCCGTCCGGCAGCTATGCAAGTTGCTAAGCGCCTCGGCGTTGATTACCGCGAAGGCTTTTTTAAGAATCGCTATATCGGTAGAACCTTCATCATGCCTGGCCAAGCTGTACGCAAAAAATCCGTACGTCAAAAGCTGAATGCGATGCGGATTGAGTTTAAAGATAAAACTGTATTGATTGTGGATGACTCTATTGTTCGTGGCACGACCTCATTTGAGATTGTGCAAATGGCTCGTGAGTCAGGTGCTAAGAAGGTGATCTTTGCCTCAGCAGCACCACCTGTTCGTTTTCCTAACGTCTACGGAATTGATATGCCAACCCGCAGTGAGTTGGTAGCTTATGGCCGTACAGATGAAGAAATCAACAAGCTGATTGGTGCTGACCAGTTGATCTATCAGGATGTAGAGGATATGAAGCAGGCAGTTAGGGATATCAATCCAGATATCCAACATTTTGAAGCTTCTTGTTTTGATGGCCATTACATTACGGGTGATATCACTGAGTCCTATCTTGATGCTTTAGAAGCCGCCAGAAATTCTTCAGCAGCTAAAGCGGATCGCCAGCGTGATTCCAGCGATTTTGCGCGCTCACAACTCCATCTGCATTTAGCTACTGAAGACTAAAAACGACAGGAATTTGCCTCAAGTGAGGCAAATTGAGGATTCAATGTCAAAATAGCAGTATGAAGAGCAAAACTACCCGTAAAAAACCTGATTTTTCAAAGCTTGCGTTAGAGACCCTAGCGGTTCGCGCAGGCACACGTCGCACTAGTGAATATCAAGAGCACTCAGAAGCACTGTTTCTGACCTCTAGCTTTTGCTTCGATAGTGCTGATCTTGCTGAAGAGGGCTTTGCCCACGCAGATAAAGGATTTATTTATTCCCGCTTTACCAATCCAACCGTCAGCATGTTCCAGGATCGCCTGGCTGCTTTAGAAGGTGGTGAGGCTTGTATTGCAACTGCCTCTGGAATGTCAGCCATTCTGACAATGGCGATGGCCCATTTGCAGGCGGGCGATCATGTCGTTTGTTCGCGCTCAGTTTTTGGTGCAACGATTCAGTTATTCACCAATATTTTGGGGCGCTTTGGTGTGACAACTACTTATGTTGACTTGGCTGATACTAAGGCGTGGCAAGCTGCTGTCCAACCTAATACAAAACTGTTTTATCTCGAGACGCCATCTAATCCTTTAACTGAAATTGCTGACATCAAGGCTATTTCAAAGATCGCTAAAAAAGCGGGCGCACTCTTTGCGGTAGACAACTGTTTCTGTACTCCAGCATTGCAAAAACCTTTATCGCTTGGTGCTGATGTAGTAATTCATTCTGCCACTAAATATCTTGATGGACAGGGCAGAGTTGTGGGCGGTGCAATTGTCGGTAGCAATGATTTTGTCATGGGTAAAGTATTTCCCTATGTACGCACAGCGGGCCCAACCTTATCGGCTTTTAATGCCTGGATTTTCCTTAAGGGACTTGAAACACTTGAGTTGCGGATGAGGCAGCAAAGTCAGAATGCACTTGCATTAGCTCAGTGGTTAGAGAAGCAGCCAGGAGTTGAGCGCGTTTACCATCCAGGCCTGAAATCTCATCCTCAGCATGCTTTGGCTAAGCGCCAGCAAAAAGAGGGCGGCGCAATTCTGTCTTTTGAATTGAAGGGCGGGAAAAAAGCAGCCTTTAGGCTTATTAATCAAACCAAGTTGTGCTCTATAACGGCTAATTTGGGTGATACACGCACAACCATTACTAATCCAGCGACCACCACGCATTGCCGCGTGAGTCCTGAAGCTCGAAGGACTGCCGGTATCTCAGATGGCTTAATTCGAATCGCTGTTGGTCTTGAGAATATCAATGACTTGAAGAATGATCTCGCTGGGGGCTTCAAGAAGTAAGTCATGGGTTTTTCTGACGCTACTCAATTCTGGAATGAGCGCTTTGATAAAGAAGAGTTCATCTTTGGCAAAGAGCCTAACGAGTATTTAGTAGAGCAGACAAAACAGTATTTAAAGCCTGGCAATAAAGTCCTTTGTATTGCTGATGGTGAAGGCCGTAACGGCGTATGGCTAGCTAAGCAGGGTATGCAAGTAACAGGCTTTGATGCATCTGATATTGCATTAGCTAAAGCTAAGCAGTTTGCTAAAGATAATCAAGTAGAAGTTGAGTACACATTCTCCGATACGGATAGCTTTGCATGGCATACCAATACGTACGATGCCGCTGTTGGGATCTTTATTCAGTTTGCTGATCCAACCATGCGCGCCAGAATTTTTAAGCAAACTTATGATGCTTTAAAGTCTGGGGGGATATTTATTCTTCAGGGGTATACGCCAAAACAACTGGAATATAAAACAGGCGGACCTTCACTCCTAGAGCATCTCTACACCGAACAGTTGATTAGAGATCTTGCAAAAGATTTCCAGATTTTGGATCTATGCTGCTATGAAAAAGAATTAGCTGAGGGTGCTAGACATACAGGTATGTCCGCCTTATTAGGGCTAGTAGCCAAAAAGTAATTTGAGAAATTAGTTACTAAAGCGCCGTGGATCATTAATAGGTCTTAGCGGCATGATGTGAATCTTTGCGCTATCTATTTCAACATGAGCAGTACTATTCACTTTAAGCGATAGTCGCTTCACTTCAGCTGCAGATGCTTGCCACGTGACGGTATGAAGACCATCATTTAATTGCAGTTGGATTACTGCGATTTGTCCTAGGGTGCTGATTTGCAAAACGGTGGCTGCAATACTCGTAGCATTAGGCTGCTCATGAAGACTCAAGCCATCAGCTGGTATTACCCAGGCTACAGGAGTGTTAGGTGGAATCTTGCCCTTATCCACTACATTAAAAATTTGATTGCTGTTTTTCCAGCTGAGTTTGCCGGATTCGAAAATGCCTTCAAACATATTATTGATGCCCACGAGTTCAGCAACTCGAGCATTTCTGGGTTTCTGAAACAGAACTTGGGGTGCTGCAGTTTGTAAGCCAACCCCTTGGTCGATCACAGTAATTCGATCTGCTAGTAAATCGGCTTCGTGTAAGTCATGCGTCACCATCAGAATAGGGATGTGGAGATCTTTTCTTAAATCAGCTAATGTTTTATATAGACTTTGGCGAGTGGGGGCATCAATTGCAGAAAAAGGCTCGTCTAGCAATAAGACTTTAGGTTTTCTGGTTAATGCTCTTGCGAGAGCAACCCGTTGTTGCTGTCCGCCTGAGAGTTGGTGAGGCATCCGATCCCTAAGTTCGCTAATCCCCATGCGTGCCAGCCACTCCTGAGCAATGTTTTTTCTGTCAGCCATACTTAAGCCGGAATTGTGCAGTGGGATGCAAACATTTTCGAGTGCAGATAGATGCGGAAATAAGGCGTACTGTTGAAATAAAAATCCACAGGAGCGTGCAGTAGGAGGTAGGATTAATTTTGTAGAGTTCAGCTCATCCACATCAAACCAAACTTCTTCGTCGCATTCAATTTTTCCGGAGTGGGGGTTACTTAGGCCGGCTATGGTGCGTAAAACTGTTGTTTTACCGCTTCCAGAAGGGCCTACCAAAGCATGCAATTCTCCTGGGCCGCACTCTAGATTGATTTGTAGAGGGCTTGGGCTAAATTGAGTTGCTCTTACTTTCAGCATCAATTACTCCGCATTCTTTGGTGGCGAGGATTTCTTCCAAAGACACCATAAGACAAAGCAATGGCAACAAGTGAGATTGCCAACAATAGCAAGGACAGAGCCCCCGCACCTGCCGTATCAAAGCTCTGTACTTTGTCGTAAATTGCAATAGAAACCGTTTTGGTTTCGCCGGGAATCGCACCACCCACCATGAGAATGACGCCAAATTCTCCAAGGGTATGAGCAAAGGTCAGTACTGCAGCGCTGGTAATGCCTCGCCATGCCAAAGGCAGTTCAATTAAGCGAAAGATTTGCCAATTACTAAGTCCGCTGACTTGTGCGGCTTCACGAATCTCAGGATCGATAGATTCAAAGGCACGCTGGATGGGTTGAATGGCAAATGGCAGATTGACTATGAGAGAGGCAATCAGAATGCCCGTAAACGAGAAAACCAAGGGGATTCCAAGGAATTCTTTGCCGCCAAGCCCAACGAGCAGGTAGTAGCCCAAAACAGTAGGAGGAAGAACCAATGGTAAGGCTAGAGCTGCTTCAATCCAAGGTCTGCTTTTGCCAAGTTTTATGAGGGAGTGGGCCACCCATATCCCAAACGGCAGAATGATGGCTAATGTCCATAAAGCGAGCTTTAGGGAGAGTAGGATTGCATCGGTGTCCATATTTGGATTGTATTGTGACACGCCCATCAGGGTATATCACTATTCATTATTAAAGCGTATCAGCGTCAAATATGCATATATACAAATATATGCATATATTAAGGACATCCCAAAAACGTGAAATCCCGAGTCCAGAAAGCCACTAAAGCCTTATCTCCCAAACAAATGGAGAAGGTCTTTTCTAAAGTCGCTGAATATTTCAGTGTTTTGTCTGAACCATCACGCTTGCGCATCATGTATGCGATCTGTAGTGGTGAGAAAACCGTTTCCGAGGTGGTAGAAATGTGTGGAACGAGCCAGGCTAACGTATCGCGTCATTTAATGGCATTACATAAGTCAGGAATATTACTGCGACGAAAAGAGGGTGTGACGGTGTATTACTCAATTGCAGACAGTACCACTGTAGAGATGTGTCAAACCGTCTGCGCCAAGATTGCAGAAAGTATTCATTAAGTTTTGAAAATAGTAACTTGTTCAGTAGAGGTCAAATGACTAAGAAGCAAATCGAATTAAGCGCCAAGGATATCTCTGCGGTAGAGAAGCCAGTCAACCGAGCGCGCTTAGTTAAAGCCCCAGAGCATTTCATCTCGCAAGATTTGATTGCGGATATTAATGCCAATGGCCTAGACGAAAGCCGTCGTGGATTTTTGCGTAAGGGCTTCTTATCCGCTGTTGGTAGCGCTACGGCTGGTTTGACTGCGCCGATAGCCTTTGCTGCAGGAGAGGGCGATCCAGCGATTCTGGAAAAACAAGAGTGGCAAACCACGCTTGGAAAGAATGTGGCCACTATGCCTTATGGCGTACCTTCTATTTATGAGGCGAACTTAATTCGTCGTGAGTCACCGGGCCTAACTCGAGTCTCGGCAGCTTCAGTGGCTTTCACACCTTTACAAGGATTATTTGGAACTATTACACCGAATGGCCTGCATTTTGAGCGTCACCATCAGGGTTGGTACAACTTGAACCCTGAAACACATCGCCTAATGATTAATGGCATGGTAAAAAATGTCCGTGTCTTTACGATGAATGATTTGATGAGATTGCCTTCAGTCTCGCGCACCCACTTCATTGAGTGCGGCGCAAATACTGGACTAGAGTGGGGTAACGTAGCCGTACCAACCGTGCAGTACACCCATGGCATGTTATCTTGCTGCGAATTTACTGGCGCACCCCTTAAGGTATTGCTTGAAGAATGTGGCGCTGATCTCAAAAAAGGAAAGTTCTTGCTTGCTGAAGGTGGCGACGGTTCAGGCATGACTCGCACTATTAACTTAGAGAGCTGCTTAGAAGATACTATCGTTGCTTGGAGTATGAATGGTGAGATGTTGCGTCCCGAAAACGGCTTCCCATTACGCCTAGTAGTACCTGGTGTTCAAGGCGTGAGCTGGGTCAAATGGTTACGTCGCCTTGAAGTAGGTGACATGCCATGGAATGCTAAAGATGAGGCAGTTCACTATATTGAACTCATGCCTGATGGCATTCATCGTCAATATGCTTCCATTCAAGAATGTAAATCTGTCATCACCACACCATCTGGTGGTCAGCAATTATTGGATAAAGGATTCTATAACGTTAGCGGCATGGCTTGGTCTGGTCGAGGCAAGATCAAACGTGTAGATGTTTCTTTTGATGGTGGTAATAATTGGCGTACTGCGCGTTTAGAAACACCGGTTCTCACTAAATCGATTACCCGTTTCAATATTGATTGGGTATGGGATGGATCGCCTGCGATTTTGCAATCAAGGGCAGTTGATGAAACGGGTTATATACAGCCTTCGATTAAAACCTTGCGCAGTGTTCGCGGTACTCGTTCGATTTATCACAACAATGCAATTCAGTCTTGGAAATTAGATTCAAATGGTGAGGTGAGCAATGTTCAAGTTGGATAATTGGATTGCTCGTTTAGTGCTATTGGCCTTGGCCTTAATGACTGCTGATGTGGCTTATGCACAAAGTACACAGGGCTCGTCTAAGTTTCCAGGTCTGGGACGTAATGCCACTCCAGCAGAGGTAGCAGCGTGGGATATTGATGTTCGTCCAGACTTTAAAGGCCTTCCAAAAGGATCGGGTTCGGTAGAGCAGGGGCAGATAATTTGGGAAGCAAAATGCGCCAGCTGTCACGGAATCTTTGGTGAGTCCAATGAAATATTCACCCCAATCACGGGTGGCACTAGCAAAGATGACATTAAGACAGGCCGAGTAGCTTCTCTGGCAGACATGAAGCAGCCGCAACGGACCACCTTAATGAAGGTGCCGACGGTTTCTACTTTATGGGATTACATCTATCGTGCAATGCCTTGGAATGCCCCTAGATCATTAAGCCCAGATGATACATATGCCTTAGTTGCATTTATTTTGAGTATTGGTGATGTGGTGCCAGACGACTTTGTTCTAAGTAATGTCAATATTGCAGAAGTCCAGGCTAAGATGCCCAATCGCAATGGCATGACCACAAAGCATGGCTTTTGGGATGTGAAAGGTAAGCCAGATGTTAATGGCTCTAATTGCATGATTAATTGCGTCCCTCATGTGCAGATTGGATCTATCTTGCCTGACTTTGCTCGTGATGCGCATGGAAATATTGCAGACCAAAATCGTCTTTATGGACCATATCGGGGTGCTGACACGACTAAGCCGCCTATTGCTAAGCTTCCAGGGGGTACTGGAGAGGGTTTAGCCCACGCAAAAGATACCCATGCTATTACGACTAAAGGCCCTGCAGCCCTGTTTAAGAATGAAAACTGCTCAGCATGTCATGCTCCGAATGCGAAGTTAGTGGGGCCATCGATTGCAGATATTGCAGCTAAATATAAGGGTCAAAGTGGAGCCCAGGAAAAGCTCATGGCCAAGGTTAAAAATGGCGGTTCTGGGGTATGGGGAGCAATTCCGATGCCTCCTCAAGCGCAATTATCGGATGAGGACAGAGCAACCCTTGTTCGTTGGATGCTTACTGGGCAGTAAATTTCAGAGGGTTTTTGGAAATACCACTATATTTGATAGTAAGAGTAGATTAATTAAGGAGTTTTTATGAATCAGCAGCGACGCAGTTTATTGAAATATTCAGCCGTTTTCGGCTTGATGGCTTCTGCGGGTCTTATCAGCGTAGCCCAAGCTCAAGAGTGGAATAAAGCCGCCTTTGAAGGCAAGAGTTTGGATGACGTATTTAAAATCTTAGGCGCTGGTAGCCCAGATAAGTCTGGCGCAGTAACTTTGAATGCCCCTGATATTGCAGAAAATGGTGCGGTAGTTCCAGTGGGAATTACAACCACGCTTAAAGCGGAGCAGATGGCCATCTTGGTTGAGAAAAACCCTAGCGCATTGGCTGCACAATTCTTTATTCCTGCTGGCACAGAGCCATTTGTGACAACCCGTATCAAAATGGGTCAAACCTCAAATGTTTACGCTTTAGTGAAAGCTGATGGAAAGTGGAGCATGGCCGTTAAAGAAGTCAAGGTGACTTTAGGTGGTTGTGGCGGTTAATCGCCCTCAAACTGAATAAATACTATTAACGAATAACTAGATTACAAGAGGAAAACATGGCTGATCCAATGCGCGTTAGAGCTGCCGAGAACGGTGGAATTGTGGATGTAAAAATTTTGATGAAGCACGATATGGAATCTGGTCAGCGTAAGGATGCTGCTGGCAAAACAATTCCTGCATGGTTCATTAGCACTATCAATGTCAAAGCAAATGGCAAAGATGTTTTGAATGGACAGTTTGGTCCAGCAGTTTCAAAGGATCCATTCTTGAACTTCAAATACAAAGGCGCTAAGGGTGACAAGATCGTGGTGAGTTGGGTAGACAGCAAAGGTGACAAGCGCACCGATGAAGCGACTGCTTCTTAATTGATCTTCACCGCCTCTATGGTTTTGAAAGGGTAACAAATGCAGCGTAAATTCACCTTAGGCCTAGCCTCAGGATTATTGGCAACGATGTTGTCGATTTCATCTTCGGCTTATGCTCAAAATGCTACGGACGATATTGCAAAGTATCGCGAGATGATTGCAGACGGAAACCCTTCCGAACTATATGAGGCTGCTGGTGAAGAGCTTTGGAAAAAACCGGCTGGCCCGAAAAATGCGACGCTTGAGAAGTGTGATTTAGGTCTAGGGCCTGGTGTTGTCAAGGGTGCTGCTGCTCAATTGCCTCGCTACTTTAAAGATACCAATAAGGTTCAAGACCTTGAGTCCCGCTTGATGACCTGTATGCAGGCCCTGCAAGGTCGTGACCCTCAAGAGATGATTGATACTCCTTTTCAAAAGGGGCCCAAGAAGGATATGGAGGCGATCGTTGCTTATGTCGTGACCTTATCTAAGGGCGACAAGATTAAGGTGAGCACTAATCACCCTAAAGAAAAAGAAATGTATGACTTAGGTAAGCGTGCCTTTTATTTCCAAGGCGGCCCGATGGACTTCTCATGCGCCTCTTGTCATGGTGAAGATGGTAAACGGATTCGCTTACAAGATTTGCCTAACATTACGACCCAGAAGGGCGCTGCATTGGGGTGGGGTTATTGGCCAGCTTATCGCGTTTCTAGTGGACAGTTCTGGACAATGCAACAGCGTTTGAATGATTGCTTCCGTCAGCAACGCTTCCCATTCCCTATTTATGGCTCTGATTTAACGGTGGCTCTGTCTATGTATATGGCAAAAAATGCGAATGGTGGCACTGTTGAAACCCCTGGTTTAAAGCGTTAATGGATAAGAGACAGAGAATATGAATATGAAGAACATCAAATCCCTCTTAGCCCTCAGTGCTTTGGTCTTAGCATCCCTCGCAATACAGGACTCTGCGTTAGCTCAACAAAAAAATGATCCGAAATTCAATAAGATGATGAAAGATGGTTTTAGGGCTGAGGGTATTGCGGGTTTAGATCGCATTGATCAGGATGCAACGCAAAAGTTTTGTTCTGACCCTGTTTTTGCTAATAGCAAGCAGGGTGAAGTGATGCGTGACAAGATTCAGAAAATGAATATGGCAAGTATTCAGCAGCCATCCGATGGTAAGTACATTGGCGATTGGAAAAAAGGCGAGGCTATTGCTCAAAGTGGTCGTGGCGCTACTTGGACCGATACGGCAAGCACTCCGGTTGGAGGCGGTTGCTATAACTGTCATCAAATCGATAAGAAGGAAATTTCTTATGGAACGATTGGGCCTACGCTGTGGAACTATGGCAAGCTCCGTGGTTACTCTCCTGAAGTGGTGACCTACACCTGGAATCGTATTAATAACTCTAAGGCCTATAACGCCTGTAGCAATATGCCTAGATTTGCGCACTTCAAACTCTTAAATGAGCAGCAGATTCAGGATCTGATGGCTTTGCTTCTTGATCCTGCATCGCCAGTCAATCAGTAGAGCAATCTAAATAGAAAGAACAGGCCGACAGGCCTGTTTTCATAAGGGGAAATGTTATGTCTTTAAGTCGCCGCGATTTTTTGCAGGCTTTGGCTATTGCATCTGCAGGCGGAATGAGTTTGCAATCGAATTTTGTCAACGCGCAAAATACTGCACAAAAGTTTTATGACTTGCCTAAGTTTGGTAATGTGCACTTCTTACATTTCACAGACTGTCACGCACAGTTATTGCCTATTTACTTTCGCGAACCTAATGTTAATCTAGGCATTGGTTCTCAAGAGGGTAAAACACCTCACTTGGTTGGCCAATATTTCTTAAAGGCCAATGGCATTGCGCCGGGTACACGTGATGCTCATGCATTTACCTATTTAGACTATGTAGCTGCTGCTCAGAACTACGGCAAGATGGGTGGTTTCGCTCATATGGCTACTCTAATTAAGCAAATAAAGGCTGGTCGTCCGGGGGCGCTATTACTAGATGGTGGCGATACCTGGCAAGGTTCAGGCACCGCCTTGTGGACTAATGGTCAAGACATGGTTGATGCTGCACTAGCATTGGGTGTTGATGTCATGACGCCTCACTGGGAGATGACTCTCGGTGAGAAGCGAGTGATGGATATTGTGAATGGTGACTTCAAAGACAAAGTCTCTTTTATTGCACAAAATATTAAGACTGCTGATTTTGGTGACATGGTATTTAATCCCTATGTCATGAAAGTGCAGAACGGGATTCAGGTGGCGATTATTGGTCAAGCCTTCCCATACACGCCGATTGCAAATCCTCGTTATTTCACCCCTGATTGGACTTTTGGTATTCAGGAAGAGAATATGCAAAAGACGATTGATGAAGTGAGATCAAAAGGCGCCAAGGTTGTAGTGCTCTTATCTCATAACGGAATGGATGTCGATTTGAAGATGGCATCACGTGTACGAGGTTTAGATGCAATCTTGGGCGGTCATACACATGATGGTGTGCCGATCCCTGTGAAGGTCAAAAATGCAGGTGGAGTCACTCTCGTTACTAACGCTGGATCAAATAGTAAATTCTTGGGCGTCTTGGATTTTGATGTGAAGGGCGGTAAACCAGTTGATTTCCGCTACAAGCTATTCCCAATCTTTTCAAACATGATTCCTGCTGATCCGACCATGAGCAAACTCATTACTAAGGTGAGAGCACCTTATGAGTCCAAGCTGAATGAGAAGTTAGCAACAACAGAGGGCTTGTTATATCGTCGCGGCAATTTCAATGGTAGCTTTGACCAATTGATTTTGGATGGCCTAATGGCGCAGAAAAATGCGGAGATCGCATTTTCACCTGGCTTCCGTTGGGGTACTAGCTTGTTGCCCGGCCAACCCATTACGCGTGAAAACCTCTTAGATCAAACTGCGATTACTTATCCCTACACCACAGTTACGAATATGACGGGTGAAACGATCAAAACGATTCTGGAAGACGTAGCAGATAACTTATTTAATCCCGATCCTTACTATCAGCAGGGCGGTGATATGGTCCGTGTAGGCGGAATGCAATACACCATCGACCCAGTGCAGTCAGCAGGTAAGCGCATTACTGATATGCGCCTTAATGGCAAGCCCATTGAGGCCAGTAAAACTTACAAGGTGGCCGGTTGGGCGCCGGTAAGTGAAGAGGCTAAGAATATTGGTGGAGAGCCGATTTGGGATGTGATCGAGCGCCACTTACGTGATGTCAAAGTAGTGAAGGCGGTCAAACTCAATGAACCCATTATCAAAGGCGTTGCCAATAACCCAGGTATGTCACCCATTTAATTTAGATTGCAAGGTACTTTTATGAAAAAAATTCTCCATCTCGTTTTCTCTCTTGCATTGGTATTGGGTTTGGTATCCATTGCCTCAGCTCAATCGACCGGGCCTACTAAAGTGGTTTATCACATTGATGATGCAGAGACCCAGGGCTTAAAAGGTTTGCGTAATATTCGTAATCATTTAGATGTGTCTCCACAAACTACCATCATTGTGGTTACGCACGCTAATGGTGTTGACCTCTTGATGGAGGGGGCTAAAGATAAAAAAAATAATGTGGAATACGCAGCACTTGTATCTGCGCTTAAATCCCGCGGCGTGAAATTTGAAGTCTGCGAAATCACACTGAAAAATCGTAATCTCAAAAAAGATCAATTTATTTTAGATGCGGATTTCACGCCCTCTGGTGTAGTGCGCGTAGCTGACCTGCAATATAAAGATGGGTTTGCTTACATCAAGCCTTAATTGATCAGCACATGAAGTCACAACAAGCTCGCATTGCTAAATTCAAGTATTTGATGGGGGTCCTGATGGGATCCCTTTTCTTTTTTAGCTTTGCACAAGGGCAGACTAGCCAATCAGGAGATTCGATTTTATTAAAGCCGATCCAAGTTGCACCATATACTTATTTTGTACAGGGCTTCCCCGAGATGGGAAGCAGTGCCAATCAAAACTTTATTTCAAATGCAGGATTTGTTGTAACGCCTAAAGGGGTGGTGGTAGTGGATGCCTTAGGCTCTCCCATTTTGGCTAAAAAACTCATCGCTGAAATTGCTCGTATCACACCTCAAAAAATAGTTGCTGTCATCGTCAGTCACTACCATGCGGATCACGTATATGGATTGCAAGAGTTTAAGAAAATTGGGGCAACAATTTATGCTCAGGGTGAGGGGAGAAATTATCTTTCTTCTGAAACAGCGAATCAACGTCTGATTGCTTCTCGTATTGATTTTGCGCCTTGGATTAATGCGAGCACACAGCTCGTAGCTGCTGATGTTTGGATTGAACAGAAGACCCAATTGAAGATTGGTGGCGTTGAATTTCTTATTAGCAGGGTAGGTCCTGCGCATGCACCCGAGGATTTAATTGTCTACGTTCCATCTGAAAAGGTCCTCTTTGCAGGAGACTTGGTATTTAGGGGTCGTATTCCCTTCGTGGGCAACGCTGATAGTAAGGGGTGGTTGTCGGCCCTAGATGCGATTGAGCAACTCAAACCACAGATCGTGATCCCAGGGCATGGCGCCTACTCTACCAAGCCCCGTGAGGACGTCCAGTTCACCAGAAATTATCTAAATTACCTGCGGGAATCGATGTCTAAGGCTGCTGTAAACCTAGATCCGTTTGATGAGGCCTACCAGCAGGCTGATTGGTCTGAATACGAAGGAATGCCCTTATTTAGGGCCGCTAATCGTATGAATGCCTATAACGTATATCTCTCGATTCAGGCGGAGTAGGGCAATTTAAGCCCAAGGGCTTTAAAATAGTGGATTAATGCTAAATCCTTGATTTTTAATGAAATTGAAATTTGCTCAAGTTCTTGCCGTAACACTCAGCTGGGGGGTACTTGCCTCTCATGCTTATGCTGCGCCTGATTTGACCAATGGCAAGCAGATTGATCAGCAAAAGTGTTACGCCTGCCATGCGAAAAAGTCAGGCTTTAGTAATGGCGACATGATTTATACCCGCTCGGATGGCAAGGTCAAATCGATTTCTGATTTAAAGAAGATGGTGGGGCTGTGCAATACCGAATTGCGTTTAGATCTTTTTCCGGAAGATGAGGCAGATGTCGTGGCCTTTCTCAATCAACAGTTTTACAAATTTAAACCTTAATATTTTTAGAATTTATTCATCATGGAAGTTGTAGATATTGCTTCGCTAGGTAAGTCCGTTCTCTGGGCTACATTTGCAATCACCTTTGTACTCGGTGCCGTTATGCAAAAAACCGGTTTTTGTAGCATGGGGGCAGTGTCTGATATTTTCATTATGTCTAGCTGGGATCGCTTAAGGCAATGGTTTTTAGCCATTGGTATCGCTGTACTTGGTTTCACATTGATGTCTTACTTTGGCTTGATTGATCCCCTTAAAAGTTTTTACACCGGCAATAAGTTTCTCTGGCTATCGACTCTGGTCGGAAGCGTTCTCTTTGGTTTTGGCATGGTCTTGTCTTCTGGTTGTGGTAGTAAGACCTTGGTGCGCATTGGGGGCGGTAATTTAAAGTCCATCATTGTGTTTTTGGTTTTGGGTTTAACTGCCTATATGACCATGCGCGGATTTTTAGGCGTTATTAGGATCAATACACTGGACACTATTTTTATTGCACTCAACACCCCTCAAGACTTACCTAGCTTACTTAGCGGTCCATTAGGTATCGAGCGAGGTGCTTTGCATTTGGTGCTGGGTTTGATCATTGGATTTGCGTTCATTGCTTACGCTCTCTCTAAGCGTTCTTTTTGGACTGTTGAGAATTTCTTGGCTGGTATTGCTGTAGGTCTAGCGATTTGTGCAGTTTGGTGGGTATCAGGAAATTTAGGTTATGTCGCCGAGGATCCCAATACCTTAGAAGAAGTTTTCTTGTTGACCAACTCTGGAAGAATGGAAAGTCTATCCTTTGTAGCGCCATATGCCTATTCACTAGATTGGCTCATGATGTTTAGCGATACCTCCAAGGTGCTTACTGTGGGAATTGTTGCGGTGCTGGGAATGATTTTGGGTTCGGCTGCAGTAGCCATTGTGACTAAATCGTTTCGCTGGGAATCCTTTCGGAATACCGAAGATACGGCTAATCATTTAGTAGGCGCAAGCTTAATGGGTTTTGGTGGGGTTACTGCTTTAGGATGCACGGTTGGTCAAGGCTTAAGTGGCATCTCTACTTTGGCGCTCGGATCTTTCTTGGCGCTCCCCGGATTTATTTTTGGCGCCTATCTCGGTTTGCGATATTTGCAATTACGACTTGCTCCCAATCCTTGTAGTTAATCTTGATAGATTGGAACTTCTGTAATGCAAATTGATTGGTTTTCTTTTACACCCATTCCATCCTTGCTTGGCGGAATGATATTAGGTGTTGCCGCAGCCCTCTACGTACTTTTGCATGGACGTATTTTAGGAATTAGTGGCATTGTCTCCGGTCTCTTGCATCCCAAAAAAGGGGACTGGTCATGGCGCTTGGCATTTGCGCTGGGCTTGCTCACTTCATCCTTTTTAGCGGCTCTTATTTTTGGTATTCTGCCTGTGATTGAAGTGGATGCTGGTTGGTTCACTGTGATTGTTGCGGGTTTGTTGGTGGGGTTTGGCGTTCAGTATGGCTCGGGTTGCACGAGTGGTCATGGCATATGCGGTTTATCCCGTTTATCTCCGCGGTCCTTAGTGGCAACACTCTCTTTTATGACTGCTGGTTTTTTAGTGGTTTTTGTTATTCGCCACCTCATCTAAGCACCCCATGAAAAAACACTTTAGCCTGATCAGTCAATACGCCATTGGCGTTGTATTTGGATGGGGCCTGATTATTTCCGGAATGACCAATCCAATGAAGATCCAAAGCTTTTTGGATCTTGCGGGTTTATGGGATCCTTCCTTAATTTTTGTTATGGGTGGCGCAGTCTTAGTAGGATTAGCTGGTTTCTTTATGGCCAGTAAGCGCAGCGAAGCTTTCTTTGGTGGCGTCTTTCATATTCCGACTAGAAGAGATATTTCACGGCCCTTAGTGATTGGTAGCTTTATATTTGGTGCAGGGTGGGGTCTTGCGGGATTCTGTCCAGGGCCTGCAATTGTGGCCTTGGGTGCCGGTCATTTAAAGGCCTTGGTTTTTGTGATTGCCATGCTAGCTGGCATGCATCTGTGCGAGCGCTTCTTTACGGGTCACCGTAAGCCAGTCTGATTTAGAATCTTTTCTGTCATTTATTCAATATTGCTCGATTTGAGGGTGTTATGAGTCTTCCTATTAGTTGTCATACAAGTCAATTTGGCACGCTAGGTCAAATTGATCCTAGTCATCTAGCTGAGATTGCTCAGCAAGGGTACAAAAGCGTCATTAATAATCGCCCTGATGGCGAAGGTGGTCCTGATCAACCTTCTAATGCAGCGATTCAGGCTGAAGCAGAAAAGTTGGGCTTGAACTACGCTTATCTACCGGTAGTGCCTAGTGCAATTACGCCAGCACAAGTTCAAGAGATGGCGCGCTTACTGAAAACGATGCCCGGACCTGTATTGGCATTTTGTCGCTCAGGTGCGCGTTCAACGAATTTGTATCATCTTGCGATGCAATTGGGCTAAGTTCATTTCAGATGCGCATTACGATCCCCGCTGAAAAAAGAGTAGTACATGAAATGCGCATGCCTATTCGTTGGGGGGACATGGATGCCTATGGGCATGTCAATAACACGATTTACTTTCGGTATATGGAGCAGGCGAGGGTAGAGTGGATTACCTCTCTTGGATACAGCGTTGCTCCTGGCCGTGAGTCCATGTTGATGATCAATGGCTTTTGTAATTTTTATCAACAACTCTCTTATCCCGGCGAGCTTATTCTGAAAACATCCATCGGGACAATTGGCAGATCCAGCTTAGACGTTTATACCGAGATGTATCTGAGCACTGCGCCCGAGACTATGGTGGCAGAAGGGGGTGCGACGATGGTTTGGGTTGATCTCACCACCAATCAGTCTGCACCTTGGCCTGAGCATATTCTGCAGATATTGCGCTCTTAAAGCGTATGCAGCCTAGCAATCCCCACATCTTAAAGTTAGATCAGTTTCTTTGTCAGCTCGATCAGTTTGATTTGGTGATCGATGTTCGCTCGCCAGCAGAATTTGCTTTGGATCACATTCCTGGAGCGCTTAACTATCCTGTTCTGAATAATGAAGAGCGCGCTCAGATCGGCACCTTATATAAACAAGAATCCCCTTTTGCTGCCAAGAAGCTTGGAGCTGCTTTGGTCTCTCGCAATATTGCCACACATCTGGAGAATCATTTTTTAGACTATCCACGCGAATGGCGTCCCTTGATTTATTGCTGGCGAGGCGGAGAACGCAGCGGTGCCTTTACCCATATTTTGAATCGCATCGGCTGGAAAGCAATGCAACTCGAAGGTGGTTACCAAGGATTTAGGCGAACTGTGATCGATGGCCTTGATCTGTATGCCCAGCAATTTTCTTTTCAAGTGATTTGCGGCATGACAGGTAGCGGGAAGACACGCGTCTTACAAGAGGTCAAAGCTTTAGGTGCTCAGGTGTTGGATTTAGAGGCATTGGCAATTCATCGTGGCTCAGTACTAGGTAATGAACCGCATATCGACCAGCCCTCGCAAAAGGGTTTTGAGACTGCGGTGTGGAATGCGCTACGCGCTCTGGATTCTAGTAGACCAGTGTATGTGGAGTCAGAGAGTAAAAAAGTGGGTGGCGTGCATGTGCCGGATGCCTTAATGGAAAAAATTCGCGGCGGATCCTGTGTTGAGTTGAGATCGAACACTGCTACTAGAGTGTCTTGGTTGATACGTGAGTATCACCACTTTTTAACTGATACGAATAACTTCAAGAGCAAGCTAGCATTACTTACTGCGCATTACGGAAAAGTACAAATTGCACAGTGGTCAGAAGCAATTGATGCAGGCAATTTTCCGCAATTGGTTGAGGAGTTGTTGGTCAAGCACTATGACCCATCTTATTCCTCATCTATTGTTCGCAACTTCCCAGCATATAACCCGGACCGTTACGTACTTCTAGAGGATGATAGTGACGAGGCCTTTGCTAATTCAGCAAAGGCCATCGTAGAAAAGCTCGGAACTTAGTGGCTTAACTAAAAGCTTGAATGCCAGTCTGAGCGCGACCCAGAATCAGCGCATGAATATCATGCGTACCTTCATAGGTATTCACTACTTCTAGATTAAGCATGTGGCGGACAACACCGTACTCATCAGAAATACCGTTGCCGCCATGCATATCACGCGCCATACGTGCGATATCAAGAGATTTGCCGCAAGAGTTACGTTTCATGATGGAAGTAATTTCCGGAGCAGCAATGCCTTCGTCTTTCATGCGACCTAAACGTAGGCAACCTTGAAGGGCTAAGGTAATCTCTGTTTGCATATCAGCTAATTTTTTCTGAATCAGCTGATTAGCAGCTAAGGGCTTACCAAATTGCTTGCGATCCATGGTGTACTGGCGGGCTGCATGCCAGCACCATTCTGCTGCACCAAGCGCACCCCAAGAGATGCCATAGCGTGCAGAATTGAGGCAGGTGAAGGGGCCCTTAAGACCCGTGACTTCAGGGAATTCATTTTCATCGGGCACGAATACTTCATCCATCACGATTTCGCCGGTAATGGAAGCACGTAAACCCATCTTGCCAGTGATCTTAGGTGCACTTAAACCCTTCATGCCTTTTTCCAGAATGTAGCCGCGAATGACGCCTTCATCATTTTTTGCCCACACCACAAAGACATCAGCGATTGGAGAGTTGGAGATCCACATCTTTGAGCCAGTCAAAGAAAAACCGCCAGGAACTTTTTTAGCGCGTGTGATCATGCCACCTGCATCAGAACCATAATTGGGTTCTGTTAAACCAAAACAACCAATCCATTCACCAGTAGCTAATTTAGGCAGGTATTTTTGTTTTTGCGCTTCGCTTCCAAATTCATTAATCGGCACCATCACGAGGGAAGACTGTACGCTCATCATGGAGCGATAGCCTGAGTCCACCCGCTCAATCTCTCTAGCGATCAGACCATAGGAAACATAATTGAGGTTAGCGCCACCATATTGTTCGGGAATCGTAATACCGAGTAGTCCAAGTTCACCCATTTCACGGAAAATGCTAGGGTCGGTCGTTTCATTGCGATACGCATCATGGATGCGGGGCATTAATCGTCCTTGAGCATATTCAGCAGCAGCATCGCGAACCATACGTTCATCTTCAGTCAGTTGGGTATCAAGCAAAAGTGGGTCATCCCACTGAAAACTGGCTTTACTCATTGCTTTAGTCGTCCTCTAATTAGTTTTGGTTGGTTTCCTGCGAATTTCTAGGAATACAGATATTCTTGCTCCTATTATCCATTTTTCTGAGTTTATGGACGCACCGAGACGCCACCACCGTTATTACGATCTGATTTTGGCTGCCTTCGTAGTTGTTTTGCTTTGCTCCAACTTTATCGGGGCAGGAAAAGCGGCTGTAGTCGATTTGCCTTATCTTGGCGTAACTGTCTTTGGCGCCGGTATTTTATTTTTCCCAATCTCCTATTTTTTCGGTGATATTTTGACTGAGGTCTACGGTTATGCGTATGACCGAAGGGCCGTCTGGGCTGGTTTTGCTGCTTTGGCTTTTGCAGCCATCATGGCGCAGATCGTGATTGCGTTGCCAGTCGCTCCAGGCACTTACATGGCCTCTTATCAACAGGGGCTAGAAACCGTCTTTGGGAACTCTTGGAGAATTGCTTTGGCCTCGATGACTGCCTTTTGCTGCGGCAGCTTTGCCAATAGCTTTGTCTTGGCCAAAATGAAAATTTGGACAGAGGGGCGTCATTTATGGATGCGCACAATCGGTTCAACAGCGATTGGTGAGCTAGTAGATTCCTCCTTGTTTTATATGCTTGCTTTTTATGGCTTATGGCCACTTCAAGAGGTTATCCAGGTAGCCATGGCGCAATATGTTCTGAAAACCGCTTGGGAAATCTTGGCTACGCCGCTCACTTATTGGGTAGTGGGATTCTTAAAGCGCAAGGAAAATCAGGATTTTTACGATATTCATACCGATTTCACCCCATTTCGGGTCAAAGTTTAATTTGAGCCTGGGTTTTCCTAAACCGTTAAAATAACGGTCTTTGCCCCAGAAAGCGGGGCGCTCAATTGAATTTCAGAAAGCTAGAAAACATCCGTGCTGTCAGCATCTAATATCACTATGCAGTTTGGGGCGAAGCCCTTGTTTGAAAACATTTCCGTGAAGTTTGGCGGCGGTAATCGCTATGGCCTCATTGGCGCAAACGGATGCGGTAAATCCACCTTCATGAAAATTTTAGGTGGCGAGCTTGAGCCTACTAGCGGTAACGTGAGCTTAGATCCTGGTATTCGTTTGGGTAAGTTGCGTCAAGATCAATTTGCTTACGAAGATGTCCGCGTATTGGATGTCGTGATGATGGGGCACGAAGAAATGTGGAAGGCTGCAGCGGAACGCGATGCTATTTACGCAAACCCTGAAGCAACTGATGAAGATTACATGAAGGCTGCTGAGCTTGAAGGCAAGTATGCTGAATACGGCGGCTATACCGCTGAAGCTAAAGCAGGCGAATTACTCCTGGGAATTGGCATTCCAATTGAGCAACATGATGGCCTGATGAGTAATGTTGCGCCTGGTTGGAAGCTGCGCGTTTTATTAGCGCAAGCACTATTTTCTGATCCTGATGTCTTGTTGTTAGATGAGCCAACCAATAACTTGGATATCCATTCGATTCATTGGCTTGAAGATATCCTGAATCAAATTAAAAGTACGATCGTCATCATTTCGCATGACCGCCACTTCTTAAATGAAGTCTGTACTCATATGGCGGATATGGACTATGGAACGCTCAAGGTCTATCCAGGAAACTACGACTCTTACATGCTGGCATCAGTCCAGGCAAGAACACAGCAATTAAGTAATAACGTTAAAGCCAAAGAAAAAATTGCTGAATTAGCGGCTTTCGTAGCTCGATTCTCGGCCAATGCTTCTAAGGCACGTCAAGCAACCTCACGTCAAAGACAGTTAGAGAAGATTGAGGTTGTTGAGGTGAAGCCTTCATCACGTCAGAATCCTTTTATTCGTTTTGATACTGAGAAGAAACTTCACAATATGGCGGTCGAGTGCAATGCGCTCACTAAGTCCTATGACCGTACTATTTTCAAGAATTTCAAATTGGGTGTGCGCGCTGGAGAAAAGATTGCCATCATTGGTCAAAATGGTGCCGGTAAGACAACCCTCTTAAAAACAATTCTGAGCAAGCGCTTTGATGGTATTGCTGCTGATAGCGGTGATGTGAAGTGGGCGGAAAACGCTAATGTTGGAGTGATGCCGCAAGACAACACAGAGATGTTTGCTAAAGATGAATTGCTCATGGATTGGATGAACAATTGGCGCAATACAGGCGACGATGATCAAGTGATTCGTGGAACCTTGGGCCGCTTACTCTTTTCAGGCGATGACATTGGCAAGTCCGTTAAGGTTCTCTCAGGCGGTGAAAAGGGTCGCATGATTTGGGGTAAGTTAATGCTCCAAAAATATAACGTCCTAGCCATGGATGAGCCAACTAACCATATGGATATGGAATCCATTGAGAGTTTGCAAATTGCGCTTGAGAAATTCGATGGCACACTCATTTTCGTTTCTCATGACCGTGAATTTGTATCTGCTCTGGCTAACCGCATCTTAGAAGTGAAGATGGATGGTACGGTTACCGACTACTCTGGCACTTACGAAGAATATCTCAGAAGCCAAGCCCTTGAAGGCTAAGTTAAGCTAGTGCACATCAAAAATAAGCCCATCAAATGGGCTTATTTTCTTTTACTTGTCTTTGAAAACGCTGGGCAGTACCGTCTGCGCGAATACGCTGCCAAACAGTCGCTTTTTCTTCTGGTGAATAGAAGACCCAATTGCTTACTTCCTCAAGGGTACGTCCGCATCCTTGGCAGATCTCATCGTAAAGGGTAGTGCAGACTCCAATACAGGGTGAGTCAGAAGCATCGTCTCCTGTAGAGAGTGAGTTTGAGCCGTCTTGTGCGTTAGGTTTAGTGCTTCCAGAATTCATGGGTGTACTTTAGTCGATTTCAAAGGACTGTGCTCGGCGAGCTCATCAACATAGGCGCCAATGCCTTGATGCTCTCTTTCTAAGAAATGTTTCACTGCCTTTGCAAAACGAGGGTCAGCAATGAAGTGTGCTGAATGAATGGTAGTTGGTAAAAATCCTCGCGCCATCTTGTGCTCACCTTGCGCTCCACCTTCAAAGGTCTGAATGCCATGCTCAATACAGTACTCAATCGCTTGATAATACGCAGTCTCAAAATGGAGCAGCGGAATATGCTCTATTGCGCCCCAATATCGTCCATAAGCTTTTGAAGCAATTGCATCGACTACCAAAAGCGAGGAGGCGATGGGCTTGTCATTTCTCTGGGCAATGATCAGGTGCAGATTTTCAGGCATGCGTTCGCAAAGGAGTTTAAAAAAATCTTCCTTTAAGTAGGGGCTTGAATGATGCTCAAGGTAGGTATTCGCATAGCAGCGATAAAAGAACTCCCAGTCAGCATTGTTAGCCAATTGACCGGGAATGTGTCTGAATGAAACATTTGCTTTAGCTACCTGTTCTCGTTCGCGACGGATATTCTTGCGGCGCTTCATCGTGAGAACGGATAAGAACTGCTCAAAGCTAGTGAACTCTTGGTTATGCCAATGAAACTGAACTGAATCACGCAACATAAAGCCTTGATCCACGATTTCTTGGATTTGATCGTCTAATGGAAACAGAATGTGAGCAGACGATAAATGATTCTGCACAACCAAGGTTTTAAGACCTCTGATCAATTGTGATTGAACTTCTGCTACAGGCTGATCAGGGGCAAATAAGATTCTCGAACCTTGAACAGGGGTAAAGGGAATGGCACAGAGAGCTTTAGGGTAGTACTGCATGCCTTGTTGCTCGTAGGTTTGTGCCCAAGACCAATCAAAGACAAATTCCCCATAAGAGTGTTGCTTTAAGTAAAGGGGCATCGCTCCTATGAGTCGATCTTCTTTGTAAAGACCTAGATGGGCAACTTGCCAGCCAGAATTGCCGCCAACGCAAGCAGTTTCTTCCAGGGTGCTTAAAAAGGCGTGCTTTAGAAAAGGGCTAGCGTCAGATGGGAGTAGGGCATTCCAGTCTGCAGCGGGGACTTCAGTCAACTTCTCAATAATTTCTAGGTGGTATTGCTCTGCATTCACAGGGAATTAACGCTGAATGAGTTCGATTTTGTACCCATCGGGATCAGTGACAAAAGCAATAACAGTATCTCCGCCTTTTACTGGGCCAGCTTCGCGTGTGACATTACCGCCGGCAGCCTTAATCTTGTCACAAGCAGTATAGGCATCCGGAACAGCGATAGCAATATGGCCATAAGCGCCACCCATCTCATAAGATTCCACACCATGGTTATAAGTCAATTCGATTTCCGATTGACCATCAGCATTCCCTTTGCCATAGCCTACAAACGCGAGTGAATAATGTTGATCAGGACGTTCGGTTGTACGCAGCAAATTCATACCGAGTACCTTGGTATAAAAGTCAATTGAACGAGTCAAATTGCCGACTCTGAGCATGGTGTGTAGGATCATCATAAGATTAAATATATACGGAAAATATGAAGCTTGCTGAATAAGAAAACCCCGATGCGAAGTCGGGGTTATTGATTTATTTACATGGATGCGTAGTTGGGGCCGCCACCACCTTCGGGGGTAATCCAGACGATATTTTGACTTGGATCTTTGATGTCACAGGTTTTGCAATGGACGCAGTTCTGCGAATTAATTTGCAAACGGGGTTTGCCATCGGCTTCGACATACTCATAAACACCTGCTGGACAATAACGCTGCTCAGGACCTGCATAGGTTTTGAGATTCAGATCAACCGGGACAGAAGCATTTTTTAGGGTTAGATGAACGGGCTGGTTCTCAGCATGATTGGTATTGGAAATGAATACCGAAGAGAGGCGATCAAAGGTGATCTTTCCATCTGGTTTGGGGTAATTAATTGGTTGATGTTGTGCTGCTGGTTCCAAGCACTCATGGTCTGCATGTTTTAAATGAATCGTCCAAGGCATATTGCCTCTGAGTAGTTTCTGCTCAAGACCAACCATAAGGGTGCCAACATAAAGACCTTTGGACATCCATGGCTTAAAGTTACGCGCCTGATTCAGCTCGGTATGTAGCCAGCTATTTTGGAACGCAGTGGGGTAGGCAGATAGAACATCGGCAGAGCGATTTTCATGAATTGCCGCTACTGCTGCTTCTGCAGCGAGCATGCCAGTCTTAATGGCGGCATGACTTCCTTTGATGCGAGAGGCATTGAGGAAGCCAGCATCACATCCGATCAATGCACCACCTGGGAACACCGTTTTAGGTAAGCTATTTAAACCGCCCGCAGTCAAAGCACGTGCACCATAGGCAATGCGTTTGCCGCCTTCAAATGTATCCCTAATTTTTGGATGCAATTTATAACGTTGGAATTCCTCAAAGGGTGAGAGATAGGGATTCTGATAAGAAAGACCCACCACCAGGCCAACAGCCACTTTGTTATCGCCTAGGTGATATAGGAATGAACCACCATAGGTATCGCTCTCCAATGGCCAACCTGCGGTATGAACTACTAGACCAGGCTTGCTCTTAGATGGCTCCACTTCCCAGAGCTCTTTAATGCCAATGCCATAACTTTGGGGATCAGCGTTTTTATCTAAATGAAATTGAGCAATGAGCTGTTTACCAAGATGTCCACGTGACCCCTCTGCAAAGAGAGTGTACTTGGCGCGCAATTCCATTCCGAGTTGAAATTGATCAGTGGGCTCACCATCTTTATCAATACCCATTGATCCAGTAATCACACCACACACTGCACCTTGCTCGTTATATAAAATTTCTGCTGCTGGAAATCCAGGAAAAATTTCAACGCCTACATTTTCTGCTTGCTGACCAAGCCAGCGAGTCACGTTGGCAAGGCTGACGATATAGTTGCCCTCATTCTTAAAGCAATGCGGCAACATCCAATTGGGAACTTGAAATGAATTCTCAGCAGTCAGAAATAAAAATTGATCTTGTGTCACTGGGGTATCGAGTGGGGCACCTAATTCTTTCCAGTTTGGGAAAAGTTCAGTAATGGCCTTGGGATCCATGACGGCACCAGACAATATGTGGGCGCCAATTTCTGAGCCTTTTTCTAAAACACAAACACTGATTTCTTTGCCGCTCTCCAGGGCTAGTTGTTTGGCTTTAATTGCGGCAGACAGGCCCGCAGGACCTCCGCCCACAATCACCAGGTCATAGTCCATTGAGTCCCTGGGTCCAAATTGCTCCAACAGCTGTGCAGAATTCATTCAATTTCTCCGATTTTCCGAAAAATAAGGCTTTTAGCCCTATTAGTTTAGTTCTATCTGACAAAAACCAAATTAGTGCTCGGACTGGCAGGGCTGTGGCGGCTGAGGCGTTATGATTACTTTTTTACCCTTTTTGGCAATATTAGGACAAATGTTATGAATAAAACTTACCCATCGGCAGTCGATGCTCTGAGGGATATCTTGAAAGATGGACAAAAAATCGCCGTTGGTGGTTTTGGTCTTTGCGGAATTCCAGAGGCCTTGATTGAGGCTGTTAAAACCTTAGGCGCTCAAAACCTGACAGCGATTGCCAATAATGCAGGTGTTGATGGTTTTGGTTTGGGTCTCCTCTTGAACTCACGTCAAGTCAAGAAAATGGTTGCCTCGTATGTCGGTGAAAACAAAGAATTTGAGCGTCAATACTTGGCAGGTGAGTTGGAGCTGGAATTTACGCCGCAAGGTACTTTGGCAGAAAAGCTGAGAGCCGGTGGTTGTGGCATTCCTGCTTTCTATACCAAAACAGGTGTGGGTACTCTAGTGGCTGAAGGTAAAGAAGAAAAAGAATTTGATGGTGAGAAATACATCATGGAAAATTCTATTATTTCTGATATCTCTTTAGTGAAAGCGTGGAAAGCAGATAAGTCAGGGAATTTGGTGTATCGCTATACCGCACGCAACTTCAATCCAGTAGTGGCTATGGCTGGCAAGATTACCGTGGCAGAAGTGGAGGAGATTGTTGAGAACGGTCAATTGGACCCAGATCAAATTCATACGCCAGGTATTTATGTTCATCGCTTAGTGCTGCATAGCACCCCCGAAAAGCGTATTGAGCAACGTACATTGACAGCAAAAGCTTAACCACCAGAACAGAATATTTAGAAAGATCGATATGCCTTGGACAAGAGATGAAATGGCAGCACGGGCTGCTAAAGAATTAAAAGACGGTTACTACGTAAACCTCGGAATTGGTATGCCTACCTTGGTAGCCAATCATGTACCAAAAGATATGGAAGTGTGGCTGCAATCAGAAAATGGTTTGTTGGGCATCGGCCCGTTTCCAACGGAGGACACGATTGATGCTGATTTGATTAATGCTGGTAAGCAAACTGTCACTACTTTGCCAGGCTCTTCCATTTTTTCTTCAGCCGACTCCTTTGGAATGATTCGTGGCGGAAAAATCAACATCGCCATCTTAGGAGCGATGCAAGTGAGCGAGCATGGTGACTTGGCCAATTGGATGATTCCAGGAAAAATGGTTAAGGGTATGGGTGGCGCAATGGATCTAGTTGCAGGTGTAAAGCATGTGGTGGTATTGATGGAGCACGTAGCCAAGAAAAAAGACGGCACAGAAGAGCTGAAGATTCTGCCTAAATGCACATTGCCTTTAACTGGTGTGCGTGTGATTAGCCAAATCATTACTGATCTTTGTGTGTTGGATGTCACTCCTGGTGGCTTGAACTTGGTTGAATTGGCTCCTGGCGTAACTAAAGAAGAGGTGGTCGCCAAAACAGGTGCCCCTGTTGATACCTCGGGTTTCTAAGCAATTTCCTGGGATGAATGAAATAATGGGGTCACCATGGTTGATCCCAATTCATCTTCCCAACCGAATTCTATGAGCGCGACTGATAATCATTCGTTTCATGCTCATAAGCGGGGTGATGCCAAGCATACCCATAGCAAACAAGTATCCAATCAAAATCTTCTACTCATTGCCCTAGTACTCACGCTAGGCTTTTCTGGTGTAGAGGGTGCAGCAGCTTACTTTGCCAATTCTTTGGCATTGATATCAGATGCAGGGCATATGGTCACCGATGCTGCCGCATTGGGCCTAGCCTTATTGGCGCAAATCATTTCGCGTCGTCCACCATCCGCCAAGCATTCGTTTGGATTTGGAAGAGCGGAGGCGCTAGCTGCCTTTGTCAATAGTTTAGTCATGCTGGCCTTAGTAGTTTGGATTGTCTATGAGGCAATTACCCGCTTCTATGATCCCCACAAGGTTGATGGCCTCACGGTTACTGTAGTGGCAGCTATTGGTCTGGCAATGAATCTGATCGTTGCTTGGGTGCTCTCGCGTGACAAGAAAAGCGTCAATACCCGTGCGGCATTAGTGCACGTGATGGGCGACTTGTTGGGATCGATTGCAGCACTCATTGCTGGTGTCGTGATTCAGCTGACGGGTTGGATGCCAATTGATGCGATTCTTTCTATTTTGGTTTCCCTGTTAATCCTGAAATCGACGATTTCTATTCTTCATGAGTCTTATCACTTCTTAATGGAAGGTGTGCCGCTACATATTGATTACTTGGCAGTAGGCAAGGACTTGAGAAGTATCCCAGGAGTGCTGGCTGTACATGACCTTCATGTATGGGAGATGACACCCAGTTTTCCAGCATTGATTGGACATATTGAAATTGCTCAAATGCAAGAGTGGCCCGCCATCATGGCTCGCATTAATAAGATGTTGCTCGATAAGCATGGCATTGATCATGTGACCTTACAGCCCGAAGAAGTTGGTGTAGACGATGATCATGATCATCAAGATAGTCCTGCCGTTGCTAGCAGTCAATTTCATCACGGCGATACTTTTTTTGTTGAGTGTAAGAGCGGTGATTCAAAGCATCGCATGGCCTATCACGCTTGGGGTGATCCATCCAATTCAAAAGTCTTGATATGCGTGCATGGATTAACCAGGCGGGGTAGTGATTTCAAAACACTGGCAGAAGCGATGTGCAAGGATTACTACGTGGTGTGTCCAGATGTAGTGGGTCGCGGTCAGTCAGATCGACTTTCAAATCCAATGCTATATGCCGTTCCGCAATATGTAGCGGATATGGCGCAATTGGTTAAGCAATTAGGAGTTGCACAGGTCAATTGGTTCGGGACATCGATGGGGGGATTGATTGGGATGGTTTATGCATCTATGCCTAATTCACCCATTCGTAAGATGTTAATTAATGATGTGGGCCCACGAATAGAGCCAGAGGCAATTGCGCGACTAGGTTCTTATGTAGGCCAACCATTTACCTTTGCTAATCGCGAAGAAGCCTTAGCCAGGATCAATCAGATCTGCGCTACTTTTGGTGATCACACTCCCCAGGAGTGGGAGGTGTATAACGGCCCCATGCTGGTACAACGTGATGGCAAGTGGGTTATGCATTACGACGCTGATATCGCAGTACCTTTTGCCTCAGTTAATCCTATTATGGCTAAGGCGGGTGAAATGGCCATGTGGCACGCATTCAAGCAAATACATATTCCCATGTTGATTGTCCGCGGCGGAAATTCTGATTTACTGTCTGCTGCTACGGTTGCGGAAATGTGCAAGGTCAATCCTTATGCGCGCAGTATCGAGATACCAAACGTAGGACATGCTCCTGCATTTGTAAAGCCAGAGCAAATTGCTTTAGCCAAAGAGTTCTTCGGATAATTCGTGTTCCTTGCCAATGGCAAATACTTCCAGTAAATCAGCAAGCGCAATAACCATAGTAGATGCTTGGTATGGTGAGCCGGCAGAAATTCATTCGGCTGGTGTTTTGCAAATTCTTCAAGGACTTAATTTAGATGAAGCCACTTTAATTGCGGCTCGTAATATTGCACGCACACACGGCAAAGAGGCTCTCGTTAAGTTAATAGGTGAAGAGCCGGCGAAGTTACTCATTGGTTATCGAGGTTTACGTCAAGCCCAGGCAAAACTGGTGCGGGATGATGGCGGACTTAGCGTTACCGGTCAAGAGGAGATGCTGCGCAAAATGCTTTTGGCATTTGGTGATGATTTACGGGTGGTATTGATCTATCTTGCCTCGCGCTTGCAAACTTTGCGTTGGGTGACTCAAGAGAAAATGGAGATGCCTGCAGCTTGGGCTCAAGAAATTCTCAATATTGATGCCTCCTTGGCTAATCGTTTAGGAATCTGGCAGATGAAGTGGGAGATGGAAGATCTTGCCTTTAGAGCTTTATCTCCAGAAACGTATCGCGAGATTGCCAAGATGTTGGATGCTAAGCGAGTTGAGCGGCAATCATTTATTGATCAAATAGTGCTTCAACTTCAAACTGAATTAAAAACAGCCCAAATTAATGGTGAAGTGCTGGGCAGGCCAAAGCACATTTACAGTATCTGGAAAAAAATGCAAGGTAAGTCCCTGGATTTTGCTAATCTCTATGACGTGCGAGCGTTTCGGGTCTTGGTGGATGATGTCAAATCTTGTTATGCCGTATTAGGAATTGTTCATAATATTTGGCAGCCAGTCCCTCGTGAGTTTGATGACTATATTGCAAGGCCTAAGCCCAATGGATATCAATCACTTCATACAGTAGTAATGAATGAGGATGGAGCTGCATTTGAAATTCAAGTCCGTACCCAAGAAATGCATCAACAGGCTGAATATGGTTTAGCTGCTCACTGGCGTTACAAGGAGGGCGCCTATATTGGCATGGCTACGCCTCCTAATCCAGGCAAAACTAATAAGAGCAATATTGCCCATCAAGCTGGAACACATAGTGCTGAGGTTGCATATGAACGGCAGATTGCTTGGGCAAGACAGTTGATCTCATGGAAAGAAGATGCTTGGGAGCAATTGAAGCGCCATGAGATAGACGATCATATTTATGTACTTACTCCTTTGGGTAAAGTGATTTCTTTGGAGAAGGGTTCAACTCCAATTGATTTTGCTTATGCTGTTCATACGAATTTAGGCCATCGGTGCCGTGGCGCAAGAGTAGATGGCGCCATGGTGCCGCTGGGCACCTCCTTACAAAATGGGCAAACTGTTGAAATTATTGCAGTCAAGGATGGAGGTCCATCGAGAGATTGGATTAGTCCCGATAAAAACTATTTACGCTCGCAAAGAGCGCGCCAACGAGTACGTGCCTGGTTTAATGCACTTGATGATGAAGAGGCAGGTCCAGTATCAAAGTCGGTTGAGACTAAATCGGAAGCTGCTGCTGAGGTAAAACCAGTCGCAACTCCTGAAATTGTTTTACGCAACAGCAGTAGAAAGTCTGCGCAAAGTGGTGACGTCCTGGTAGTTGGTGTTGATTCCTTATTAACTCAGTTGGCTCGCTGTTGTAGACCTGTACCACCAGATGCCATTGCTGGATTTGTAACTCAGGGTAGGGGAATTTCAATTCATCGTCGTACATGTAAAACCTTCAGAGGTCTTTTGGAGAGAGCACCTGAGCGAGTAATACAAACCGCTTGGACATCCTCTGCCGTGCATGCCTCGCCAAATGATGAGCAAAAGCGAGTATTTCCAGCGGATTTGGTGGTAACGGGAGTAGATCGACCTGAGCTGATGCGGGAGCTATTTGAGATCCTCACTAGACAGGGTGTTCATGTGATTGATTTGCGTAAATCTGGCAAAAAAGGGCTTGCACAGATCCTTTTAACCATCGAGGTGAAGGATTCAGAAGCGCTGCGTCTAGTTCAAAATAGCCTAGAAGAGGTCAAAGGGGTCACCCAAGTACGCCGCCGGTGATAAACTCTAGGGCTGTATAGGCTCGTAGCTCAGCTGGTTAGAGCACCACCTTGACATGGTGGGGGTCGTTGGTTCGAGTCCAATCGAGCCTACCAACGAATAAGACCCAAAGAGGCGCGGATGCTCAACAGCTGCCGCGCTTTCTTTTTGTGGTTCAGTGTATGAATTGAAGTTCAGTGAATAAGATGGAGTCGTCATGCTTGTAGTTACTCTGCCCGATGGATCAAAACGTGAGTTTGAGGCTCCCGTTCGCGTAGCGGATGTTGCCCAAAGTATCGGAAGTGGACTTGCAAAAGCGGCCTTAGGTGGCATCGTTGACGGCAAGATGGTAGATACCAGTTTTGTAATCGATAAAGATAGTCAACTGGCAATCATTACCGATAAGAGTCCTGAGGCTTTAGAAATCGTGCGTCACTCCACAGCACACTTATTGGCTTATGCCGTGAAGGAATTATTTCCCGACGCGCAGGTCACGATTGGTCCAGTTGTAGAGAACGGCTTTTATTACGACTTCTCTTACCATCGCCCGTTCACACCAGATGACTTAGTTGCTCTGGAGAAGAAAATGACTGAGCTCGCTAAAAAAGATGAGCCAGTAACTCGCAGTGTATTGCCGCGTGATGAGGCGATTAAGTTCTTCAAAGATCAAGGCGAAGACTACAAAGCAGAGTTGATTGCGAGTATTCCGCAAGGTGAAGATGTTTCCTTATATGCCGAAGGTAAATTCACTGACTTATGTCGTGGTCCACATGTACCTTCTACAGGTAAGTTGAAAGTCTTTAAGCTGATGAAGCTTGCTGGTGCTTACTGGCGTGGCGATAGCAAGAATGAGATGCTGCAACGAATTTACGGTACTGCATGGTTGCGCAAGGAAGACCAAGACGCGTATTTACATATGCTGGAAGAGTCTGAGAAGCGAGATCATCGTCGCTTAGGCAAGCAACTCGATTTATTTCATTTCCAAGAAGAAGCCCCTGGTTTAATTTTCTGGCATCCAAAAGGCTGGTCCATTTGGCAAGAGGTTGAACAGTACATGCGTCGCGTGTATCAACAAGAAGGCTACCAAGAAGTAAAAGCCCCGCAGATTTTGGATCG
>CANCIL010000014.1 GCA_947378095.1 Betaproteobacteria bacterium | reverse complement strand
CTTGAGGTTGAAGAACTTGGCGTCGCCGCCCAGCGCCCGCACCCGCTGGGTGACCCAGCCGCGGGTCATGTCGCGCGGGGCGCCCTCGCGCGTCAGGTAGGCCAGGAGGTCGCGCAGCCGGAAGTAGTGCCGGCCCGCGTCCTCGTCGTGCCAGGGTCTGCCTGAGAGAAGATCTTCGATCCTCTCTCCGGCAGCACGGTTGGTCAGGAACTCCTCCAGCATCTCGCGGAAGTGGCCCGAGCTGCCGACCTCGGGCGGTGCTTCCACCAGGACCACGTTGGCCATGGCGGCCTGGAGCAGCTGGAACCAGTCGCCCTGCTTGACCGGGCCGTAGACCCGGTTGAGCTGCTCCATGCACAGCTTGTGGAACTGCTGGTACTGCTGCAGCTGGTCGGTGGTGGCCTCGATGCGCCGGTCCTCCACGTCCACGAACCAGCGCGGCGGCTCGGTGTCCAGCTTGGAGAGGCCAGATATCTGAGGGATGCCGGAGCCGTCGCCCACGCCGTAGCGGCGCGCGCGGCAGGTCATGCTGTCACAGTGCGACCGCATGGGCTCGTCCTTGCACATGTAGTTGTACTCTTTCTTGGCAAGGCTCTTGATGACGCCCGTGACCTCGTCGGAAGGGAGCGGCGGCGTCATGAATTTCTGGTTGGCCTCCTCCAGCGCCCCGCGCCACTCGCCCCCAAGTAAGTCGCCATCAAATGCTGCAGATCAATGACAGTCAAATTGCTAAAGCCATTTTTTCGCTTCATCCTCATCCACAACCAAACCCAAACGGAGACAAGTAATGAGAAAACGCGTGATGTTGGTAGACGACCATCCGGCAATGCTGATGGCGCTTAAAAGTATGCTGCAAGATCAATTGCTCTTTGAGATTGCGGGGCAAGCTCAGAATGGAGAAGAGTGTCTCAGATCCATCAAAGAAGTGAATCCCAATATGATGATTCTGGATCTAGATATGCCTAAGACCGATGGATTTGATGTCATTCGTCGTATTGGATTGATGTATCCCGACATTCGGATCCTGGTGCTTTCGAGCCTGGATGAAGCAGTCTACGGTGGGCGAGTGCGATCCTTGGGTGCTCATGGCTTTGTCAATAAGACGGCTGGCGCCGATGTCATCTTGGCAGCGTGCGTTGCAATCTCTCAGGGCTATAACTTCTTTACACATGGAAAAAATGGTAATAGCTCATTGAGTGATAACGACAAGCTCGCACTCATCTCCGATCGGGAGCTACAGGTAATGAAATACCTTGGTAAAGGCAATACTAATCAGCAGATATCAGACATGTTACATATCAGCAATAAGACTGTTGCTACTTATAAAACGCGTGTCTTTGATAAGTTAGGTATTAACAATATTGCTGACCTGATTTTATTTTGCCGTATGAATAACATCATCGAAAGCTAAAGACTGTGATGCATCGATACACCATTCAATTCAGTCTGCTGATTTGCTTATCAATAACTGGACTTGCTCAAGCTGAGCCTATCAGCCCATCTGAACAACGGTGGATCGATGCCCATCCGATTGTGCGTTTTAGTATTCATGAAAAATATGCCCCATACCTGTATCAAGGTAAAAATCAAAAAGACATGGGTGTATTTAGAGCGCTGCTATCCCTTCTTGAACAAAGAACGCAGCAAATATTTATTCCCACTTGGAGAAAGACAGATCAAGAGGGATTACAACAATTGGCTAATGGCGAAGTAGATTTCATCATTGATCCGCCAGCAGATGAAGCATTTTTACGATTTGGCTCGCTTTCGGAAGCGATCTTCTGGGGTCATGATGCTGTTCTGACAAAAACCACAAGAGTAGAGCAAGTACTACATCCATCGAATGTTGCTTACTTTGAGCGGGGTTTTGAAAACCCCCCAAGTAAAAATCAACAGAGCTCTCTGACCTCTAGTCACATAGAGAAATTATTAGCGGATTTATTAAATAACAATATACAGGCGCTCGTATTGCCCATCAGACTCGCTCACCACCTGATTACTCAAGTAGGTGATGGCAAGATTCAACTTGATGGCCTCTACAACAGAGACCCCTTTCCTTATCGCTGGTTGATTGGGCATCAAGATGCAGCGCTTCATGATGTACTGGGAAGCTTCTTAAACTCCTTAGACCCCATTGAATCCCGGCAGTTATTCTCTCTAGACCCAAACTCCCTAGAGCCTCAGGTCCTGCCCTTAAGGACTTCACTTCCATGGGGCATTAGCTTAGCGCTACTGATTGCTGGGGTCTTATTAATATGGCACTTTCATCGCAAACAATCGATTCAAGAGGAAGAGACTGCCATGCTGATCTCATCCAAAGAAAATGCTGAGAAGGCCAATGCGGCCAAGTCTGCTTTTCTAGCCACGATGAGCCATGAAATTCGGACACCTATGAATGCCATTCTCGGAGTGCAAGAGTTGCTGCTGACCAGCAAACAATTTCCTTCGAGTGAAAAGCCTTTATTACGCAGTGCGCATGCCTCTGCCGAATCGCTCTTGGGCATTCTGAATCAAGTCCTAGATCTTTCAAAAATTGAAGCGGGCAAACTCACATTGCATCAAGAGCCCTATAACCTCAATAACTTGATCGATGAAATTGATTCTGCATTTTCTACAGTAGCAATCAAACATCGTCTGCAGCTACACACCATCAAAGATCCAAAGATTGCAGAGGTCTTGATGATGGATGCCTTAAGGTTGCGGCAAATATTGCAAAACTTAATCAGTAATGCGATTAAGTTTACCGAGCAAGGAGAAATTTACTTTTCCATCACCATTCTGGCGGATGATCACGCTGGACAACTGATTGAGTTTCGGGTAATTGATACCGGAATTGGTATGGGCGCAGAAGAAATTGAGCTCGCCCTACAGGCTTTTGAGCAAGTACCCAATAAAGGCGATGGCAACCTCAATGAACAGCAACGGGGAACGGGCCTGGGGCTGACTATAACCAAGCATCTGGTCAATTCTATGAATAGTCAGTTGTTCTTTGAGAGTGCCCCCGGTTTTGGGAGCAATGTACATTTCTCAGTGGCATTTCCACGCACGACTATTGCCGCGAACCGCAGTACGTTTAGTTCGGAGCAAATACCTGTCTCCAGAAAACTGGTTGCTAAAAACTCTACGGAACAAACAGTTCATGCGCTAGTAGTGGAGGATCACCCTGCTAGCAGGCAGATTATCTCTTTGCAATTACAAGCGCTAGGTATTGAAGTCTCTGTTTGTGAAAATGCACATGCTGCCCTTGATCTAATCGCTGAAAATCATTTTGACCTAGTGCTGACCGATCAATCCATCCCAGGAATGCAGGGCTCTGAGCTCGCTAAACATCTGCGCTCTTGTGGCCATCGAGATCTCATCATCATCGGAGTCACAGCTGATATTTATGCACTGGATTCACGCCATCAATTTTTAGCAGCCGGTATGAATGGGGTTTTGATCAAACCGCTTAGCCTGATGACCTTAGAAAATGAATTATCACGTTATTTCAAATCGGTTACCGTATCTCATTCAGAATCCAAGGAGGAATATTCCTTTGAGGCTTTTGCCAATCTTTTGCGAAATGATCCGAAACAGATCCTGATCCTCTTAGAGGAAATTGAGCGCGTACATAATGAAGCGCTGAGCAAGCTAGATGCCGGCACCCCTAGTGAGGCTGAATTTAAAAGTATGGTGCACCTCATAAAAGGAGGTGCCCAGTTACTTCATGCTAAGACCTTTCTTGAGCAATGCCAAGCGCTAGAAAGAGATGGCCTACTTGCCCCCAGAATCCAGACCTTTAAGCAATTGCTTGAAGAGCAAAACGGCATACTCCATACCTATCAATCTCGCTATCGCCACTTTCTATAAGTAGCCACTGATATTCCCAAGGTTTATCCTATTGGGAATGCGTACTGACTATCGTCGATCCCTCAAATGGCTAATGGTCCTATCTTGGATAGGCGCTTACCTGACCGCTAATGCAGCAAGCATCAATACCATTCCCCAAGCAGTAGCAACCAGCCTTGAGCGCAATCAAATTCCAAAAGATGCGCTGAGTATTTCTGTGGTGGAAATTGAGCCACAGAAAACGGGCAAGCAGACATCTAAAACGCTTCTGAGCTGGCGCGCCCAGGAGGCCATGAATCCTGCTTCCGTGATGAAGTTACTCACTACCCTCAGCGGCTTAGATATTTTGGGACCCCAATATCGCTGGCGTACCAATATCTACACCGATGGCATGATTCGGCAAGGCACTCTGAAAGGCAATCTCTATCTGCAAGGAACAGGGGATCCCAAATTGGTGCCTGAGGAGTTGGCCAAACTAATGAAGGCCCTACAAGCTTTAGGCATTCAAAAAATTGATGGTAATTTATTTTTTGACCGAAGCGCTTATGCGCCTAGCGTGATGGAACACAACACCATCGATGGCGAATCCTTGCGTGCGTATAACGTTCCTCCAGATCCTCTTCTCTACGCTTTTAGAACGCTCTCCTTTCAGCTTGGAAAGTCACGTACGGCGGATTTCATTGATATTCGTTATAGCCCCGCGATGTCACAACTCCAAATTGACAATCAAATGCAGTTGGTTGATGGATCGTGCGATAACTGGAAAAGCAATCTCCGCTTTAACTTAGATCCTGAAGGCGGGAGTATTAATAGCAAGGGTAGCAAAACAGATCAACTACTCACAGCTCAATTTTCAGGGGCGTTTCCAAATGGATGCAAAGGGGTTAACTACAACGTGGTTGCCTTAGATGCGAATACTTTTTTAACCCAAGGATTTGCTGCTGCCTGGGAGCTAGCTGGGGGTGGTTGGGTTCAGCCACCCATTGGAAAGAGTGCAGCAGTCCCATTGGCTGCAAGACTCCTACTTCAGTTTGAAGGCATTAATTTGGCCGATGATGTACAAGACATCAACAAGTACTCCAACAACGTCATGGCGCGCCAACTCCTACTGACTCTAGCTCTAGAGAAGATAGGGAAGCCAGCCACTACTGCCAATGGCGATATAGTGATTCAAAGTTGGCTAAAGCAACAGGGTTTAGATTTTCCAGGACTAGTGATTGAGAATGGATCAGGACTCTCGCGTAATGAAGCCATCTCTGCTGAACAAATGAATCAACTCTTAGTGACAGCTCGTAACTTGCCATCATCGGAGATTTTTTATAACAGTCTGCCGCTTGCCGGAACAGATGGCACCATGAGAAATCGCCTAATGATCCAATTACGGAAATTTTTGCATCTGAAGAAAAAACCAGAGGTCAGAATCAAGACTGGATCGCTAGCTGATGTAAGAGCAATTTCAGGATATGTTTTAAGTAAGTCCGGAAAGCTCTATGCAGTGTCTTCCTTCATCAACCACCCTAATGCCTGGAGAGGCTTAGAGGCGCATGATCAACTGCTAGCGTGGCTACTAGAGGATGGTCCCGAACCAAAGCAGGCGCGCTGAAGTCGATCTCTCACGCCATCCCATTCTTCACCAGCCGGAGGTTCTGGGAACAAAATCAGATCCCAACCCTGCTGATCTAAATCCCGCAAGGAACGATAGAGTCGACTCGCAAAGGCGGCGCTGTCACTGGGCATGACCACTTCTTCAAAATGTACAGAAGGATGACCATCATCACCCAAACCTGATTCTGTATCCAATACCGCTACTGCGACTCTAGACTTAATGTCTGGAAACTCACTTAATGCATCGAGCACTCGCCCTGGCGCATAAAGACGCAAAGGCGTTGAAGGGGCATAATGCGCACGTAAACTTCCCGAGACCCTTGGAAGTGCAGCTTCTTCCTCAGTCTTTTTAATCTCTCCAGGCTGATAAACCTGAATACCAGTCTTTGCGAAGATCTCGCTTGGTGTAATGGCACCGGGTCTGAGCAAAATAGGCTTATCACCCGACGATAGATCAATGATGGTGGATTCAATACCCACTTCACAATCTCCGCCATCTAAGACCATCAGATCTAACATCCCTTCAAATTCATTACGGACATCAGAGGCACTAGTAGGAGATACCTTGCCAAAGCGATTAGCTGAGGGTCCTACTATGCCACCCTTAAATTTACGCAATAGTTCTTGTGTCATAGGATGTGCAGGCGCACGAATAGCAACTGTATCTTGCCCACCAGTCGCTTCGCTAGGAACACTCTTGTCTTTTTGAAACACTAAGGTAAGTGGGCCGGGCCAAAATGCAGAGATAAGCTTTAGGGCGTTCTCAGAAATATCTCTCGCCCAGGGCGCCAATACTGAAACCCAATCAATTTGGTCTTGATCAAATTTGTCAGGAGCAGCTACATGCACAATTAAAGGATGTGATGAAGGACGGCCTTTACTGGCAAATACTTTTTTAATGGCTTCAGGATTTTTAGCATCTGCTCCTAAGCCATAGACAGTCTCTGTTGGGAAGGCAACCAAACCGCCATCGCGCAAAGTTTGTACTGCCTCATTAATCACTGCAGAGGATTGCAGTGGCGTACTATCGGTGGACATTTCTAGGGCTCGATGCCTAATTCAGTAGCGACTGCTGCGCAGTTATGACGAGCCTCATTTAAGGCCTCGCCCAAACAATTGATATGACCCATCTTCCTACCCATGCGTGGAGCAGACTTGCCGTAGAGATGCAACTTCGCATCAGGATGCGCCAAAACTTTATTCCAAGCCGGCTCTTTGGCTTGATCTTCATTACCCTCAAACCAAAGATCACCCAATAGATTGAGCATAGATACTGGTGCTAGTTGGCGGGTATCGCCCAGTGGGAGACGCGCCATACTTCTGACCTGTTGCTCAAACTGACTACTAACACATGCATCCATGGTGTAGTGTCCAGAGTTATGGGGACGTGGAGCAATTTCATTGGCGATGATGTCGCCATTTTTGAGTACAAAGAACTCCACACAGAGGACACCAACATAATCGATTTTTCGGATAAGCGCTTTGGCTGCATCCACAATTTTTTTCTCTTGAGATGGCTTTAATGAAGGCGCTGGCACTGTAGAGGTATGCAAGATACCGTCCCGATGAATATTTTGTGAAACTGGATAGGCCACTACGGCGTCATCGTAACCCCGCACGACCAAAGCAGAAACCTCAAAATCCAAATCCATCCGCTTTTCTAATACGCAGGGAACTTTACCCAATTCTGCCCAAGCTGCGGGTAATTCAGCAGCGGTATACACAGTGATTTGACCTTTGCCGTCATAACCCATGCGCGCTGTCTTCAAAATTCCTGGAAATAAATCTGCGCTCATATGCGCAATATCAGCATCATGCTCAATAACAGCATAAGGTGCCGGGCCAATACTGGTTTCGGCTTTCCATGTTGCCAAGAATTTTTTCTCAGCGACCCGATTTTGCGCCAAAGAAACGCAACTACTGCGTGGTGCCACAAATACACCTAAAGACTCTAGCTCATCTAATGCTTGCGCTGGCACATTTTCAAACTCGGTGCTCACTGAAGAACAAAGCGATGCCATTTCTTTAAGGGCTGCAGAATCGGTGTAATCCGCTTGAATGAATTTCTCAGCAATAGAACCTGCTGGGCTATCAGAGCCTGGATCTAGAACGCAGACCTTGTAACCCATGGCTTGTGCAGCTTGAGTAAACATACGACCTAATTGTCCGCCACCTAAAATTCCTAAATACGAACCCGGCAAAATGGGCTCTAAACGATCTGCCATGTAATTAATATCCTGGCAAATTCATGGAGCGTGCTGTATCAGACTGCTTCACGCGGAACTCTTCTAAACGCTTCGCTAAATCTGCGTCATGTAGCGCTAAACCTGCAATCACATGCAATGCGGCATTGGCTGCTCCAGCTTCACCAATTGCAAATGTCGCCACCGGAATACCTTTGGGCATTTGCACGATGGAATATAAAGAATCTTCACCGCGCAAATATTTACTAGCTACCGGTACACCATAGACAGGAACAATCGTTTTAGAAGCGAGCATGCCAGGTAAGTGCGCTGCTCCTCCTGCACCTGCAATGATGGCTTGTAATCCATTGGCTTGTGCCTGCTCTGCATACTGGAACATATCGTCAGGCATACGGTGTGCCGACAGAACTTGAGCTTCATGTGGAATGCCAAATTGCTCGAGCATTTGGGCGGCGTGTTGCATCGTGTCCCAATCTGAATTGGAACCCATCACTATTCCGACTATTGGCTTCTTGCTCATCACTTCTCCAAATGCCCTATGGGCTGATATCCCTTGCAGACTCTATTATCCCTGAGTCAAGCAATGAACTACTGAGTGAGCCTGGTTAAGGCTTCGCGGTACTTTTGGGCGGTTTTTTCAATCACTTCGACTGGCAATTGGGGTGCTGGGGCTGTTTTAGGCCATAACTTCCCATTTACCATCGCTGTTTCTAACCAATCTCTGACAAATTGCTTGTCATAAGAAGGAGGATTAGATCCCACGTAATAGGTTTCAGCAGGCCAAAAGCGTGAAGAGTCTGCTGTCAGAATTTCATCCATGAGAACTAACTGACCCGCATCATCCAGACCAAATTCAAACTTGGTGTCAGCGATGATGATTCCACGAGTAGCAGCATATTCAGAAGCTTCTTTATACAAACGAATACTCACTTCACGAATTTGATTGGCTAATGTTTCACCAATCAGCTCAACTACTTTTGCAAACGTAATATTTTCATCATGCTCACCAGCTTCTGCTTTTGCAGCAGGAGTAAAAATCGGCTCAGGTAATTTTTGCGCATTCTCCAAACCTTCTGGAAGAGGAATGCCGCAAACCTTACCAGTATCCTTGTAATCCTTCCAACCACTTCCTGCCAAGTAACCACGAACCACCGCTTCAACCATAATGGGCTTTAAGCGTTTAGCGACTACTGCACGACCTTTGACTTGATCTACTTCATCAGCAGCAACGACGGTAGCTGGATCAATTCCGGTTAAGTGATTTGGAATCACCGCAGCCAATTTATCAAACCAGAAGTTCGCCATTTGATTGAGCACAACACCCTTCTCAGGAATAGGCTCACCCATCACAACGTCAAATGCAGATAAGCGATCAGTAGTAATCATTAAGAGCTTGTCATCACCCAGCGCGTAGACATCACGCACCTTACCTTTGGATAACAAAGGAAGTGACTTAATTGAGGTGGCGTACAAAGCTGGCATTTTTTAACTCACTTCACGATCTGAGCTAATTTGCCGCTCTTATAGAGCTCGGCCATTTTTTCTAATGGGATAGGCTTGATCTTAGAAGCTTGACCAGCAGATCCAAAAGCTTCAAAACGGGCCATACAAACTTTCTTAGCTGCTTCACGCGCTGGCTTGAGGTAATCACGTGGATCAAACTTACTCGGATTCTCAATGAAATAGCGACGAATAGCGCCCGTCATAGCTAAACGAATATCCGTATCGATATTGATCTTGCGAACACCGTTCTTAATGCCTTCTTGAATCTCTTCAACTGGAACGCCGTATGTTTCTTTCATATCGCCACCAAATTGACGAATCTCGGCGAGTAATTCCTGAGGAACGCTAGAAGAACCATGCATTACTAAATGGGTATTTGGAATACGCGCATGAATTTCTTTAATGCGATCGATTGCCAAAATATCGCCAGTAGGCTTTTTGCTGAACTTATATGCTCCGTGGCTAGTACCGATGGCAATCGCCAAGGCGTCACACTGAGTTGCTCTCACAAAGTCAGCAGCTTGCTCAACGTCGGTCAATAACTGCTCACGAGTCATCGTGCCATCGGCACCATGACCGTCTTCCTTGTCGCCTTTCATCGTTTCTAAAGAACCAAGCACGCCCAATTCCGCTTCAACCGTAACTCCAATGGAATGAGAAAACTTCACAACCTCTTTAGAGACATCGACGTTGTATTCATAGCTAGCAACCGTTTTACCGTCGCCTTCGAGTGAACCATCCATCATGACGCTAGTAAAGCCACTTTTAATCGCAGCCATACAGACTGCAGGGCTTTGGCCATGGTCTTGGTGCATTACTACTGGAATATGAGGATAGGCTTCAACTGCAGCTGAAATTAAATGACGCAAGAAGGCTTCACCTGCATATTTACGCGCGCCAGCAGATGCCTGCATGATCACTGGCGAGTCTGCTTCATTTGCAGCTTCCATGATGGCAGTGACCTGCTCTAAGTTATTAACGTTAAAAGCGGGTAGACCATAACCGTTTTCAGCAGCGTGATCCAAGAGTTGACGCAAAGATACTAAAGCCATGATGTTCTCTTAATAAATAAGTTAATTAAATAAATCGGTTTGTTTTCTGTTTGCTATCTGTTTGCTATTACTTCACATGCACAATTTTGAGGGTATTGGTTCCGCCAGGCTCGCCCATTGGCTCACCTGAGGTCAGCACTACGGTATCGCCCTTTTTCACTGCGCCTAATTTCTTGAGGCAATCCTCTACCTCTTGCAATGCTAAATCTCGATCTTTGGTGTAATCCAAGCCAATCGGAGTCACGTTGCGATAAGTGCTGAGAGCACGCTGGGTCGCAATCTTGGAGGTCAGCGCAAAGATTGGAACATGAATATTGTGACGACTCATCCAAATTGGAGTAGAGCCCGAATCTGTGAGCGCAGCAATCGCATTGGCATTCAAATGATGAGCGGTAAATAAAGCGCCCAAGGCAATCGTTTGATCAATCCGTGTAAAAGTTTGGTCTAAGAAATCGGTATCCAATTTCACGCGATCTGATTTTTCTGCTTCAACACAAATCTCTGCCATCGCTTTAATAGTCTGCACTGGATACATTCCTGCAGCAGATTCAGCCGAAAGCATCACAGCGTCAGTACCATCTAATACGGCATTGGCTACGTCACTCACTTCAGCACGTGTAGGCACAGGTGCATTAATCATCGATTCCATCATCTGGGTAGCCGTGATTGTAAATTTGTCAGCCTCTAGCGCCCACTTAATCATGCGTTTTTGTAAAGCGGGAACTGCTGGGTTGCCAACTTCAATCGCCAAGTCACCACGCGCCACCATAATGCCGTCACTCTCGGCAATGATGCTTTTGAGTGCTTCAGGTTGAATCGCTTCAGCGCGCTCTACCTTAGCGATCGTTTTTACTCTTCCAAGACCATACTTCGCGCTTGCAGCATCTGCGAGCTTGCGAGCATAGGCCATATCAGCACCATCTTTAGGAAAGCTAATCGCCAAGAAATCAACGCCCATGGCAATCGCTGCATCTAAATCGGTAATGTCTTTTTCAGTGAGCGCTGGCGCAGTCAAACCACCACCGGCACGGTTAATACCTTTGTTATTAGACAGCGGTCCGCCCTGCTCTACGCGGGTATAAATTTCACCGCCCTTGACGCTTTCAACGCGAAGCATCACTAATCCGTCATTCAACAACAGTCGATCGCCTGATTTCACATCACTAGGTAGTTCTTTGTAATCTAAGCCAACACGCTCTTGATTTCCCAATTCGCAATTGACATCCAAAATAAATTGCTCGCCTTCTTTGAGCATAATTTTGGTGTCGGCAAATTTACCAACCCGAATTTTGGGGCCCTGAAGATCGGCCATGATGCCAACTTCTTTGCCCACTTCAGCAGAAATACTACGGACTAAATCATGACGGGCTTTATGGTCAGCGATCGTGCCATGAGAAAAGTTCATACGCACTACATCTACGCCTGCACGAATCATGTCACGAAGCACCTCAGGCTTTTCTGATGCAGGCCCTAGGGTGGCAATGATTTTGGTTGCTCGAAGCATTATTTAGTCTTTCGCTCTTTCAGCCAGTACTGCAAAGGCTGGCAGGGTTTTACCTTCGAGGAATTCCAAGAAAGCGCCGCCGCCAGTTGAGATGTAATCCACTTGATTTTCAATACCATATTTAGCAATCGCCGCCAGGGTATCGCCACCACCAGCTATCGAGAACGCAGGTGAATGGGCAATCGCTGCAGCCAACATTTTGGTGCCGCCGCCAAATTGGTCGATTTCAAAAACGCCTAAAGGGCCATTCCAAACAATCGTACCTGCATGAGCAAGCATGATGGAGAGGCGCGCTGCTGTTTTTGGACCAATATCCAAAATCATGTCATCTTCTGCGACTTGATCAGCTGCAACACGATTGGCGCGCGCCAGTGGAGAGAGTTCGTTTGCCACGACAACGTCTTCTGGAATTGGAACATGCGCGCCGCGCTTTTCCATAATCTCCATAATTTCTTTTGCTTCCTCTACCAGGTCTGGTTCAGCTAAAGACTTACCAATGGGCAATCCTTTAGCGAGCATGAAGGTATTAGCAATGCCGCCACCAACAATCAGTTCATCGACTTTGTCAGCCAAGGCTTTCAGAATGGTGAGCTTAGAAGAAACTTTGGAGCCAGCCACAATTGCTACCAGCGGGCGTTTCGGGCTTGCCAAAGCTCTGCTTAGTGCGTCTAACTCTGCTGCCATCAAAGGACCAGCACATGCTACTGGAGCAAATTTCGCAACGCCGTGTGTTGTTGCTTCCGCACGATGCGCAGTTCCGAATGCATCATTCACATAAACATCACATAGAGCGGCAATCTTTTTTGCCAGCTCATCGTTATTTTTTTTCTCGCCGACATTTAAGCGGCAATTTTCTAAAAGAACCAATTCGCCTGGCTTAACTTCAAATCCGCCATCCACCCAATTGCTAATAAGAGGTACTTTGCGATTGAGCAATGAAGCAATGCGATCAGCCACAGGAGCCAAACTATCTTCTGGCTTAAATTGCCCTTCTGTTGGACGACCCAAATGGGACGTCATCATGACTGCCGCGCCGGCATCCAAACACATTTGGACTGCTGGCATGGAGGCTCGAATGCGGGTGTCCTCAGTAATGTTGCCTGCATCATCTTGGGGAACATTGAGGTCAGCACGGATCAGGACCCGTTTTCCCTTTAAAAGGCCTGATTCAGCCAATTCGCTTAAACGTTTAACTTTAAATAATGATTCCGGCATGTTTTTTATCAAAAATAAGGTAATTAAGGGGTTTTGGGTCGATTCTTCTGAGTACTCCATTCTAAATGTTTCGGGACAGCCACCCCAAAGGATCCCCACGAAGAATTAGCCTGCCTGCTCTACAATAGTGGCTTGGACGCATTCTGAGCTAGAGGCCTAAAACCGGCTGGCTGGGCGCCCCAGATATACCCAATTCACTAGATACTAAAAAGGTAGAGAAAATGTCGATGTCCGACCGCGATGGTTTTATTTGGTCCGATGGGAAGCTAGTTCCTTGGCGCGAGGCCAATATTCATGTGCTGACCCATAGCCTGCACTACGGAATGGGCGTTTTTGAGGGCATTCGCGCCTACAAAACCCCTCAGGGCACTGCTATTTTTCGCCTCCCAGAGCACGTGAAGCGCCTGTTTAACGGCACCAAGATCTTCCAAATGAATATGCCTTATAGCCAGGAAGAGATTACCAAAGCCATTATTGATGTGGTGAACAGCAATGAGCTTGAAGCTTGCTATATCCGCCCGATCATCTTTATTGGCTCCGAAAAGCTCGGCATCTCCCCTAAAGGCAACACTATCCATACCGCAGTAGCCGCGTGGCAATGGGGTGCTTATTTAGGTGAAGATGGAATCAACAAAGGTATTCGCGTTAAGACTTCCTCATTTACTCGCCATTTTGTGAACTCGTCATTGGTTCGGGCTAAAGCATCTGGCTATTACATCAATTCGATTTTGGCTAATCAAGAAGTCACAGCAAATGGTTACGACGAAGCGCTCTTGCTCGACACCGAAGGGTATGTCTCTGAAGGTTCTGGCGAAAACATCTTCATGGTCAGCGATGGCATTGTCTACACACCAGACTTAGCTTCTTGCTTAGATGGCATTACGCGTGACTCCATTATTGAGATCGTGAAAGATCTCGGTCTTGAATTGCGTGAGAAGCGCATTACTCGTGATGAAATCTATTCTGCTGACGAAGCTTTCTTTACTGGCACTGCTGCTGAAGTAACTCCTATTCGTGAACTCGATGACCGCAGCATTGGTGACGGCAAACGTGGCCCGATTACTGAGAAAATTCAGAAGACTTATTTTGATGCGGTGTATGGCAGAAACGATAAGTACAAATCGTGGCTTACCTACGTTAAGTAACGAATGAGCAATACTCAGCAATCAGGAATCAGAACATGACTCAAGCTCAAGTAGTAATGGTGGATGGCAAAGACTTGCCATTACATTGCCCCACCAATAAGACTCCAGCATGGAACTCTCATCCTCGTGTGTTTCTTGATATCACTGAAACAGGTGAAGCCAAGTGCCCTTATTGCGGCACTGACTACAAGCTGATCCCTGGCACTGAGCCACACGGACACTAAACCAGATCGGCGCTCTAGATCAAAAATGGAGCGCTGAATCGGGATACAACCCATGCCAGGTATTCTGATCATCGCCCCAAACTGGATTGGGGATGCCGTCATGACGCAGCCCTTACTGGCCAGCATCAAAACACTGTATCCAGACTCCACTATTGATGTTCTTGCTAGCACTTGGGTTGCCCCCATCTATCGTGCTTGCTCTGAAGTCAATGAAGTAATTGATGCCAAGTTTGAACATAAACAATTGCAATGGAGTTTGCGTAAGCAGCTAGCAAAAGAAATTGCAGCAAAAAAATATCAAGCCTGTTTTGTTCTGCCGAACAGCTTCAAATCAGCACTCATCCCTTGGCTAGCTAATATTCCACTTCGAATCGGCTATCGCGGAGAAATGCGCTTTGGCTTAATTAATGTCTCCTTGAATAATCCAAGCAAAATCAATCGACCACCTATGGTCGAGCACTATCTTGCTCTAAGTCATCTTCTGAATGATGCAGAACAAAGTATTCATCAGGCGATCACTCCGCATCTCAATGTTTTGCAGAGCGCAAGACAGTCAGTAGAGAAAAAACTTACTAGTGCCAATATCAACTTGTCAGAGCCAAACTCTGCTTTTTATATTATGTGCCCTGGCGCTGAATATGGAGTCACTAAGCGCTGGCCTACAGAACACTTTGCCACTCTCGCGAATGAATTAATCTCCAGCAATCCAAATAGTCAGATCATTCTTCTAGGTAGCCAAGGAGATCAAGCTCTTGGACAAGAGATCACCTCTCGTACTGAACATGCATCAAAAATTCATAATTGGTGTGGAAGTACTTCCTTAGATGAGGCAATTGCCCTGATTGGGATGAGCAAAGCGGTGATTAGCAATGATTCTGGTTTGATGCACATTGCAGCTGCCCTCAAAATCCCGCAAGTCGCCATCTTTGGCTCAAGTGATCCATCACATACTCCGCCGCTGTCCGATAAGGCAAAAGTGATTTGGCTTAATCTGCCTTGCAGCCCGTGCCATAAAAGGGAATGCCCTCTAGGTCACTTAAAGTGCTTAAAAGACATCCTGCCGCAACAAGTTTTGGCTACACTTCATACATTGCAGTCGTAATCTCAACCCAAACCCTATTCATGACAAAACTAGCCAGACTTTTTCATAATGCAGATGATGTAGTCGACGCTTGGCGTGATGCCCTAAAACATCGCGATGTTCAAGGCGCTCTCGATATTTGGCTTGATGACGACTCCATTACTTGCGTTCTTCCTGAAGGCCATCGCCTTAGCGGTCATGCAGAGATCCGTCAGGGACTAGAGAGACTACTTTTAAAACAGCCTTTATTTCTGGAGCCTATTGCGTGCATTAGCCACACTATCCTGGGCGCCGCTATCTATGACACGACTGAAGCAGTTCACCTCAGAGCCGATCAAATTGAGTCAGAGTTTTTTCTCAACATTACGCTAGTTTTGTTACAAGATAGTCAGGGCTGGCGTATTGCACATCTGCATGCAAGTCGCTCAACTGAAGATACTTTTGATGCACCGTCAACTCCGCACGGCTTGCATTAATACCAAACTCTCAAAGCACCCTTGCAATGGATGAGCAAGTCCTTCGATCACTCACGAAGTGGCCTAATGTACCCGCCTGCTATGGCTGGTTAGCCCTCGATCGTCGTGGTCAATGGCGTATGCGAGATGAGTTCGCCCAGCAAAATAACTTACCCGGCACGGTCATTGTGCATCAGGCTTTAAATGAATTTATCTCCAGAAACTATGCCTGCGATACAGAAGGTAGATACTTTTTTCAGAATGGTCCTCAGCGGGTTTTTATCACTCTAGATGCTACGCCCTGGATCGTTAGATTTATCCCAGGCGATCAAGAGTCAAAGTTATTGACTCAGTGCCAAAGCCCAATCGAACCTAGCGCTGCATTAAGTGATGAGAATGGCAATATTTATATTGTTGGAAGGATTTCTCAAGTCATTTATGAAAATTTGAATCAAGTGACACAAACAACATTTAAAACTCAAGATAAAGAAAGTGTTGCACTCTTACATGATCATGATCTAGAGATATTTTCAGAGCTAGCTACCCTCAAGGAAGAAGCGTGTAGTTTTGGAGGCTCTTGGAATTGGCACGGCAAGCAACTACCTTTAGATCCTATACATTCTTCAGAACTAGTAAGTCGCTTTCATTACATAGCTAAGCCTAGTGCTTAGCCGAAAATCTATCTAATACTAACCAGGCTTATTTTTATTCTGGTCCTTGAGTTCTTCTTGATATTGTCTTTGCATCTCTCTTAAGCGTGCATCAATGCTCGAGCCTTGATAATAGTCAGCGCCGCCCGAAGAGCGTGCAATTTTGAGTTGCTCAATTGCGGATGGCCAAGCACCTTCCAGAGCATATTTTTCACCCAAGGCGTAATGTCTTAAAGGAACATTTTTAGCCTGATCGTAGGCATTTGATAGTAGCGACCACCAAATTACTTCGTTGGGTTGCGCTCTGGTTCTTGCTTTTAACCAATTGATAGCCTCATTGGTTTTTCCTAGCTTTAAGTCTGCATTTATCATGGCTACGCCAGCAGCATAGGACTGAGGATAGGCCACCAAAGTAGCTTGGGCAATTTGCAATGCCTCTTGGCTTTTACCCTTAGCTAAGGCTAGCTCTGAAGCAGTGATATCCAATGACAAACTTTGTCTCTGGATAGGAGAGCCTGGTGCACTGGCTGACTGTGCCAAATTACGCGCCTGCTGGAGGTAAGTTTCCGCTTGATCTATTTTTCCTTGGCGCTGAGCAACGAGTGCCAGGCCATAAGTACCTTCCATCTGCTTACCGATTGGGGCTTGCTTACTCAAACTCTCAAAAGTATTGCGTAAATCATAGAGACCGCTAGAGGATCCAGCCTGCTCCATTCGAGCTCTGGCTTTAATAAAGTAAAACTCGACTGCGGTAGGCACATTACGCGCTGGCACCATGCGCACGCGATCTTGCATTTCTGCAATACGATCCGTAGTTAACGGGTGGGTACGAACATAACCAGGTACACCTTTATCCATGATCCCGGTAATTTTTTGCAAGCGCTGGAAAAATCCTGGGGCACCATTAACATCATATCCACTGGCCTCTAGTATCTGAAAGCCAATACGATCTGCTTCGCGCTCGGCGTCTCTTGAGTAAGATAAATAGTTACTGATTGCTGCCGCCTGACCACCTTGCATCAGGCCTGCACCTGCAGAAGGGTTGCGAGACATTGCCAGTGCGCCAAGTACCATGCCTGCGATAGCGATCATCGTATTGGTCGTCTGCTTGTCCATTTGACGAGCTAAATGTCTTTGCAAGACGTGGCCAGTTTCATGGCCCATCACTGAGGCAACTTCTGAGTCAGACTCAGCACTTACTATTAAACCTGTATGAAAACCAATAAATCCACCAGGTAATGCAAACGCATTAATTGTGCTGTCTTTGACTGCAAAGACTTCGAAGTTATAGGCACCACTACCTTGCTCATTGGCACCACCCAGCTGTAATTTTTTAGCAGCCTGCAATAAACGACGCTCCATTTGATTTAGATAATCATAGATCGGCCAGTCATTCGAATAATCCACGTCTGGACGAATCTGACGCATGATCATCTCGCCATACTTACGCTCATCAATCCGACTTAAAGCATCGCCACCTGGATCACCCATATCTGGCAATACCAATGTTGGCTGAATTTGAGGAGTATTGCGATTTGGAGCATTAGTAGGACGAGCATCAGGGGATTGCATCGCTCGTCCAATATTTTGGAGGGCAGCAGAATCGCCCTGCACAGAGACATCGCCCGCAGGAACAAAAGTCGGAGGGGCTGCAAAAGCGGGGGCAACACCAGAACAAGATAGCGCCAGCACCAACTGGATAGCTAGTAAGCGTCGAAAAAAGGAGATTTTGCCAACCGGCTTTATTACCTGCATCCCTATATGGTAAAACTTATCCCATGAACAAACTAACTCATTTTGATGCAAGCGGCCAGGCTCACATGGTCAATGTGGGCGATAAGCCCAATACCCATAGAGTGGCAGTGGCTACAGGCAAGATCACCATGCTTCCCCAAACCTTTGAGATGGTGGAGGCGGGAAACCATAAAAAGGGGGATGTCTTAGGAATTGCCAGAATTGCAGGTATTCAGGCATCTAAGAAGACATCTGATCTGATACCCCTTTGCCACCCCTTAGCCCTGACCCATGTCAGTCTAGATTTTGGGCTCAATAAGGCTGAAAGCAGTATCACCTGCCAAGTCAAAGCAGAAACCACAGGCCCAACTGGTGTTGAAATGGAAGCCCTGACCGCAGTCCAAATCGCCCTACTCACCATCTACGATATGTGCAAAGCAGTAGACCGTGGCATGGCAATGGGTGACATCAAGCTCTTGGAAAAGAGTGGCGGCAAGAGTGGTGCTTGGGTAGCAGAGTAGTAAACGCTAAGCTAACCCTGCTTCAAAGCATTTAAGCTTTAGTCATATCAGAAGCTTAGTGCCACAAAGCATTTAATCTATCAAAGATTCCAAATTATGACCAAAAGAATAAAAAAAATTTATTTATATTTTTCTTTGATATTCATTGTTTTTCTTGTCGGCTATCCATGTTTAATAGTTGGCGACTACTATTTACAAAAAATAGCTTCATTAGAGGCTGCGAATAGTCTGAGTGAGGCTAAAAAAATTGAAGCTGAAAGAATCCTAAAAGAAGATGTTCCTCAAAAAAAAGTAGCTGTGCAACAAGGATATAAAGCTCTATTTTTTCCTGAAACTATTGATACATACCTACCCTTAAAAAAACTCGCTAAAGAAATGGATGCGGCCCCATTAGCACCACAACCCTATAGTAAATTGTACTTTTGCAATGAGGGATATGGGTTAATTAAATACGAAACAGATCGTTTTGGATTTAGAAATCAGGACAATCTCTGGGATGAGAAAATTGATTTAATTTTGATTGGCGACTCATTTGCTCATGGAGCTTGTGTAGATGAAAAGGATTCAATAGCATTTCAATTGGGAAGTAAATTGAAACTTCTAAATCTGGCGACTTATGGAAACCACGCTATACATTATGCCGCTCTTGAAAAAATATTTATTCCACTTCTAAAGCCAAAGTATGTTGTTACTATCTTTTATGCAAATGATAATGAGGACGATGCTGACTCTTTAATTTATGACTACTATTTTGTGCAAAATAAAAAATATTTTGAAAGTAAAAATGGTGAGCTGCATTTATCTAAAAATACACTGGATTTTTATGCCAAGTCAGACTATCTTATTGAAACCTTGTTAACTGATAATTCTCCACAAGAATTTATTAAAATATTTTCGCAAATTAGCCTGTTTGAAAAATCCCTAAAATATTTTTCACTACCAACCATTAGAAGAACCATTAACAATTATTTAAAAGTAGGAGGTTGGAAAAGCAAGCTCCCATCCTCCAATACGCTTGCAATTGATCTTCTTGCTGCTGAGTGCCTTAAAAACGGATGCACCCCAATAATTGGATACATTCCCAATAATAATTTTTGGAGGCCTGATGCACGATCTGCTAACTATGCAAAAATGCTAGGAGATTATTCGCACTCCAAAAATATCACTTACATAGATTTCACAAATATCTTGCATGAAGCTGGGTCAGCAGCTTACGCACCGGAAGGCTACCATTTATCTCCTAAGGGCTATAAATTAGTATCTGAATCCATAAGTAACGACCTTAAAAAGTGACTATTGCCCTAAGCTATCCTTTATCTCGTTATTTGAATAGTCATAGCTTATTGTTAATTTTTTAGATAGTAACGCGAGTAGATCGACTCCCACCTATATCAATCAAGGATGATTAACGATGGGCCAAACCTCTAGTCTTATTTCGAACTAAAAGTCATTCATCCCACTATTTCCATTTACTTAATGCTACTAAAGGTTAATCTTTGCCCCCTGCCTTTTTGACTAGAAATATTGAAGAGAGGTATTTTTATAAACCTACTTATGCCTATTATGGAAACTTCAGTATGGTGAGGTAGTCCTATATTTTATCTTCGTCAAATATGTCTCAAGATTGAAGTTGCAGTCAACTGAAATGGAAGTCCTCACTACAGTCTAAGTCGCCATACTCATAATCTACGATATGCACAATGCAGTAGACCATGGCATGGTAATCGGTTATTTCAAGCTCTTAGAAAAGAGCTTGTTAAGAGTGGGAGGTGGAGAAGCGGCCAATATTCTTAATCTAAAACTTTGGTCTGATAATTAAGGCTGAATAGAGATAGATTAAACAGGGTCAACGTTTGCCGCCAAAAGCCCCCGTGAATACTCCACCATTGCCAGACAAGGAAATAGTGCCTCCAATTTCATTTGCAGCTGGGCCATAAAACTGACCAGTGCCAACTCCTGACATTCCCCCTGATGAAACGACTCCACCAGAAAATATTGCTGATCCAGAGTTGTAAGCAAATGAACCAATAAGGTTGAGTCCGGATGCGGCCACTTTTGTATCGTTGTTAATAGTATTGGAAGTTGTAAACACAATAGATCTATTAGTAAAATTAGCGGTTGCCGTCATATCAGAGACTGTTTAATAAACACCAGCACTCGATCCGTAAACCCCAAAAGATTTTCCTGTAAACGAAGCCGAGCCCGAAGTAGGAATGTTAGCTGCAGCAGTTGGATTACCTACAGCAAAAGCGCCCGCAGTTCCCGAGCCAGCCCCAGCAGCCCACACACCAAAAGACTGGTACTCAAATCCCGTTGATACCAGTAAATTTGTATTAGCGTCCTTGCTAGTGCCTAGTACTATGCCGCCAGTGGTTGTAATAGTATCTCCAATTGCTGTATTGATTGAGACGGAGGCGCCCTGAGCTGACTGTATAGAAATAGCAGTTGGATTTGTACTCGCATCATATTTTGTAGTTAATGTAGCTCCAGAGGTACTTTGTCCATTAGAGCTAACTGCAGCAGGGGAATAAGTAAATTGGGTCGACCCTCCAGATGACTGCACTGTCGTATTAGGCGCAATAGCTGAAAATGTTGTGAAGGGTGTGGTGGATACTGAGCCCCCACCTCCACTACCTCCGCTAGCGCAGGCCACCAAAAGCAAAGGGAAGAATAGAAGTGCGATATTTTTCATAGAAGACAAAAATTAACAGACATAAGGTTAAAAATATACTGAAATGTTAAATTTGTAAATGGCATCAAGAGAGGATATTAATAATATTTAGTCAATGGTTATTGTTTGTAAAAAGCCATTAATATTGAGGGGTCCACGATAGTACAAATTACCCATTGAAAATCAAGGCCATTTGCAAACCAGCCGACAGCATCATGGCGATCGGAAATATCGAACCTTAATCAGATAATTACCTAATGCCCTCTCTTAAAAGTCTTTTTAGAAACTGTTTACCAATTACCTTGGCGACTATCGGCACCCTAGCTGTAGTTGATTTTGTTGGATATGTAAGCTCACCGAGCGAAGGCATTACTTTCTTGCCAGCATACAAAAAGAACCGCTTTCAAGAAAAGTTAAATGCTGCCGTTCACTACTTTCCGCGTGGATATAACGTAGCGGACCCTGTGATGGGTTTTGATATTCAAAAGAATGTCGCCCCTATCACCTTCAATATGGCTGATGGAAGTTTCCCCATCTTTTCAAATGAGATTGGATGCTTTGATCGCCATACCCTAGCAGAGATTAAATCTGCTAAAAATTATGATTACTTCGCGGGAGATTCATTTGCTTGGGGTTATGGAAACTATGAACAGAATATTCCCTCCACTTATGAAAAGATAAGCGGGCGATTTACTGTCAAGTGCGGCATCATTCATTCAGGACAAAGACATCAGTTTGAAAAATTTCAGCGCACCATAAAACTTATTGGCCACCCCCCAAAAAGAGTCATTCTTTCCTTTTATGAAAATGATGTCGCCAATGATTATGCTTACCCACATACCACTGTTATAGAGGGCTATGAGGTAGACACCTATAAATTTGATGCCGTGCAATTTCAACTGCTTCCACGCGATATGAATCAAATCAAAGAGGATATCCTGGCTGGAATAAATCCAAAATCGCAAGACTGGAAGACTCGTCTTGATTCTTGGTTAGATGGCCATTCTCTGACATGGAACTTGCTAAAGATCGGTATCAAACAAACGAAAGCAAAAGAACTTGCCACAATTTACGGAATCAGCGAAGGAGTCAATTATGGCAAGGATAAGGGGTATGAAAGCGCTGAAGTTAGCAAGAAAAATCGTGAGGCTTTGGATTTATGGATTAATGATGCCAAGAAACAGAACTACGAATTAATATTAATCTTGATTCCCCCAAAACTACACTATGCAAATACCATTTTCTATGGAGGCTTACGAGATTACTTAAGCTCAAAGAAGGTCCGTAACTACGATCTTACAGAGCCCTTCTATGAGTCGAAAAAGCGGTCTGAGGAACTCTACTGGCTAAACGACGGCCATCTTAATAACGAAGGAAATGTATTTGTGGGTCAATTTATATCTGAGAAGATTAAAAATTAATCGCCCACCCAATCAAAGCGCTTGACTTATCTACCTACTGTAAGTCTATTGGCCAGGAGTTGGATCCTGCTTTCTATCAAGAAATAAATTATTTTAGAGAGCACATAGCTAATCAATACGGTAAGGCACATTGCTGTCAACCACATCATTAGACCCATTTTTTCAGGTAGCAGTCTATATACAAAACTAATCACCAAAAAATGGATTAGGTACATTGCGTATGAATTTTTTCCAAGCGCCTCAATCGGCTTGAAATGTACTTTTTTGGTAATGCAAAAGACGACTAAAACGGAAAGGCTTAAATAAACCAACAAAAATCCCAGCCCATTTATTCCTAAAGCAAATTTTAGCAAGGCTGCTAAACCGATCCAGGCTACAAAAATGACTAAATTGCCTTTAAAAAAACTATTGGCTCCAGAGAAATAAATCCAACAACCAATTAAGAAAATAGGCGCCTGATTCAAAAAATAAAGGCTAAGGTAATCCTTAACAATTAACGCCCCCATAGCAGGATAATGATCAGCAAAAAACTCAGTGATCCAGCCTTTGAAAAATAAGTTATTTAAAAGCCATACAAAGATTGCGCTATACAGATATAAATTAGCTCTATTTTGAAAAGTCCGTATCAATACTGGAAAAATTAAATAAAAAGTCATCTCGACAGCGATTGACCATCCCCCAGGGACAACACTATTAATCGCATCAGGCCAAAACCCCTGCAGAAACAATATTGTCAATACGATCTGGGTTACTCCTATACCTTCAGGCGCCCAATATGAGGGTTCGAATCCATTCACAGAAAGATAGACTGGTATTGCCAGCCAAAATAGTGGGGCTATACGCAAAAATCTTCTGATATAAAAATTTTTAGTTGGCGACTTTTCATATGCCCTCTGCTCCCACATCAAGCACATCGTAATTGCACTAATTAAGTAAAAGAGCTGAACACCATATAAGCCAAAGGATAAGGTCTTATCAATCAATTCAATTTGAGTAGGCAACCCTAATGAGACATGGATAGCTATTACACCCAGAATAGCTAAGCCCCTTAAAAAATCTAAAGATCTAAATCTATTCTCATTACCCATCAATTTATCGCTGATACCTATATTCATATTTATGCAATAAGTGAAAATTTAATACCGCATCTTTAATGAATACGAAATTAAACTTTTGGGCCTACCCTAATGTTGTCTTTATTGGCTTCAAAGACGCTAATCATAAAGCTTTAATTTAAGCTGCAGCGAAATGGCGCCATGTACCTTATCACCCACCGTAGGAATAAAAAAGATATTGGCACCCAATCTGCCCTCTTCTAATGTGATAGCAGGCAAGACCGCCGGAAACCAACCCCCATTATTAGTTGACTGATACCCATTAAAACCTCCTGCCACGACGCCGATCTTTACTGGGCCTATTGCAATGGGTTGGTAATAGACCCCTGCATAACTAGAATGGCCGTTATCACTATTTTTGTAGTTTCCCAGGGTAACTGATGCAACTGTATTAAATCGATACTCTAGCCCAACTCCCCAGTTATTGTTATTCAGATTTTGATCTTTCTGAAAGTGATAGGAATACATCCCAGGATTGACCCATAACTCATTTTTACTTTGCGGCTCAATGATTTGCAGCCATGCAGTGGGTTCTTGAGCACAAGCTGGATGCATGAAAAAGAAAATGGGTGCTAATTTAAGCACCCAAGAGAAGATTATGAAAAATCGAGTAATTATCGCTTGCCCCCAAATCCACCAACAAAGGAACCTAGATTAGATCCAGATACCGCATAAGTTCCACCCACCTCATTGGCGGCAGGACCATAAAACTTACCGTTTGCATTTCCAGTCATTCCCCCAACAGTAGTAACCACACCAGAAATCTTATTGGCCCCAGCAGCAATAGATAAGGTACCTGCAAGATTTAAGTCTGGCGCTGCAATAACAGAGCCAGATGGTGAGCCACTGACATTCGTTCCAGTCGTACTAAAACTTACGGTTCGAGCATCAAAAGAAACTGTAGCAGTCATATTGGCATTGGTTACATAAGAAAATTTAGTTGGATCGGTGTAATAACCTGATGCTCCACCATTAAAGACATAAGAACCGGTAGCCGGAATTCCAGTGACTGGAGTAGCACTTCCAACGCTGATTGCATTCGCTGAAGTTGTTGCATTTCCATACGATCCCCACGCTCCATAGGTCTGATACTCAAATCCATAATAGGTAGGATTTGTAAAAACACCAATAGTTGTTTCAGACTTATTTAATGCAATCGTAGAGGTTTGAAAAAAACCACTTTGTAAGCTATCGCCATTTGCAGCATTAAACACTACGGAATTTGTAGGCGTTGAAGCACTGATAGATGAAAAAATTCCATTGCCACCTAGCGCAAGAGTGGCGCTTCCATCAGCATCAGTTTGAGCGAATGTTCCATCAAGCGCCATAGTTGAAGTTGATCCGCTAGTAAAGCTTACTGGGGCGTTAGCGGCAATAGTGGCAGACCAAGAAGTAAACGCGTTTGTAGAAGCTGAGCTAGTAGAGGAGCTGTTGCCACCTCCAGCACAAGCACTAATTAAAATGGGCAAAAATACTAGAGCCACCTTTTTCATAGTTCCCTCCCTCTTATATTATTTACCCCTGCACAACCAAATTAGAAAATTTCCAAGCTTAGTTATAGACCTAATAATCGCACTCGTAAAGTATGGCCATTACTAATACACATTCTTAAAGAAGATGCCGCCAAAGAGCTTGTTATAAGCAAAAAATGGAATATTGGAGTTATTGGTTTGATAGGTAATATCAATACTTGGTCGCAACCCTAGGATATAGAGGTCCCTCTTGGTGATAGAGAGCCAATATAGCTGTCCAGAATCTCGCCTAGTCTCACCCCACAATGGATCAGAATCCATATAGTTGCGCTGCAATATCGAAGCCTTGAGGTTAGCTTGAATATTCGTGGAGTCCCAAGCCACTTGTGTGCCTAAAGTTCCATAAAAGCCGTTTGAGCTATAAGCAGGCTGGCTAGCAAAGGTTTTATCTCCGCCCGCCTCTAAGTACAGAGTTAAGTCTCTTGTAATATTGTGATTATAAAAAACGTTAGCTTGGGTTTGAGAGCCTGACAAATACGTGTAGTTTGGATAAGTTAAGGGGCCGCCCTTGATAAAAAATCCATAGTAGTCTTGACTGGGTAAATTAAAGACCCATTTAGACGATACGTATGCATAATCAAACAATGTAGACCCACCGTAGAGCATACGTTCATAGCCTACTCGTAAATCTTTATAGTTATAGTCTTGCCATCGTTTTACAAAACTGACATCCATATCTTGCTTGTTAAATGCACTAGTTTGATAGGTCGCGGTGTTTATATTGGCTTGCGCAAAATAACCAGACTGAGGAACCAGTTCACGCTCAGCCTCTACCCCGACCCCAAGGCCTGTTTCTGAGTTGGTATTTACTGCCGGCTGATATGAAAGTGTTTGCCCAAAAATACTGACCGTTCTGGCACTTGTGATATATCCGGGATTAGAGTCCTGATAAAGGCCAATATAGACTTTCGCTGATTGCCTTTTTTGAATCTCACTCAAATACCATTCGATCTTATCTCTGACCGTAATCGGAATCTCTTTGTTAATTACATCAATAAATTGTTCTTTTGCCTCAGCCAATCTTCCGGCTAGGTATAAGCTTCTGGCCCACTCAAGTTGAATACGAGGCGCCTTAGTCTCTTGATAAAGCTCTCCAAATTTTGCTGCTGCAGCTTCGGGGCTGTAGCCCATCATGCCTATAGCTTCTTCAAACTCTTTTTGAACAAGCGCAGGCTCACGAGCAACTGCAGCATAAGACTGAGACCCGATAAAGAAAAAGGGTGCTACAAGTAGCACCCTCAGTAAGAGAGCTAAAGAAGGGAGGTTTATCGCTTGCCTCCAAAACCACCAACCATTGATCCAATACCTGAGCCCGTCACTGCATAAGTACCGCCGATTTCATTTAAGCCTGGGCCATAAAACTTACCATTCATATTGCCTGACATTCCATTGGTAGTGGTAGCTGTTCCTGTCATTGCATTTGTCCCAGCAGCATAGCTTAGATTGCCGGTCATATTTAATGCTGGCGCTGAAAGTAATGAGGCACCAGGACCGCCAGCTATGGTTGTATTAGTTGTATTAAACGCAACTGTACGATTATCAAAAGTGACTACGGCCACCATAACCGCATTAGTTACATAACCAAATTTGGAAGGATCAACATAATATCCAGCAGAGCCTCCAGTAAATGTTAAGGAGCCAACCGCAGGAATTGCACTAGCAGGAGAAGGGTTTCCCACGCTTACAGCGTAAGCAGGGGTAGTGGCATTACCATATGCACCCCATGCGCCAAAAGTTTGGTATTCAAATCCATAGGCTGAAGGATTGGCAAATGCACCCACAGTGGTTTGAGATTTATTGAGAGCAACTGTTGCATTACCATTAAATCCACTCTGCAAAGTATCGCCATTTGCAGTACTAAAAGAAACAGAGCCTGCTGTATTAGATGCATTGATAGCAGAAAAATTATTGCTTGAATTTAATGTCAGGGTAGCAGCTGCATCTGAAGCTCCTTGGACTGAAGTACCATCAACAGCCAAAGTAGATGATGGGCCACTAGAAAAGCTAACGGGGGTTCCAACCGTAGTGCTAGACCAGCTCGTAAAAGGGGTGGTGGCCGCAGAGGAAGAAGTAGTGCTTGTGGAGGTGCTGCCACCAGCACAAGCTACAAGGATGACTGGGAAAAATAAAATTGTTAATTTCTTCAAGACAGCTCCTTTAATATAGGCTTGCTTTTAGCTAATTTTTATAAACATCTATTATAACCAACCCTTTTCACCCAGTAAGACCGTTCTTACAACTGGGATCCTATTGATGCCATAGGCTAGCACTATGCTCACAAGCAAGGGAGTAAGCACCTTTGGAGGGTATGCTAAAAAGAAATAGTGAATTGCATAAATTCCTAAGGAAAGCTGTCCGCATAGCACTAGAAAACTTTTTAATACTTTGATGTGAGTTTGTGCAATCCATTTTGCAATGCTCAAAATTAAAAATGAGCCACTTAGCGCAACAATTCCAGCATAAAAATAAATAAGCACACTAGGCAATAATATTGATGCATCCATATTGTCTATGGCAGTTCTTGACCAAAATGGAATGAGTCCAATAAAAATAATCCAAGCTGGTAGATACTTCCATGTAGATAATTTTAGATATACATACTTATAAAAACCAATCCCCAGGACGTAATAGATAAAGTATGACCTGATCAGGCTTAGGCCAGCGCCACGAGGCGTATGCTCTCGAATAGACCACCAAATAAATATCATCAAGGCAATTTGGACGCGGCCATCAGCAATCCATTTGACTGCTTCCTTAAGGCCGAATCTTGTCGAGAGCCTATAAATCACAGAGAAAAAAATATTAAAAAGTTCTGCCAGTACAACGCAGTAAAAAATAGCTAGGAGAAACCAGAGTGCAGTATCAGGACGCCTAAATGCCAGAATTAAAGCTGCCATCACGCTATCGCTATGGTGATAAATTAATTGGTTAATAAGGCACCAAGCGATAAACGGCAACAATAAACGAACAGTTGCTTTAGCAATTCTCGTTTTGGCCTGTTGAAGAGCGGCCTCTACCCCTTCTTCGATCCTATCTGATTTAAATGCAATAGCAGCAACTGCCCCTGATAGGAATACAAATAGAGGCATATGGAATGAGTAGATCACTCTAAACCAGAGAAGATCATCAAAGTTTTGTGCGCTACCTTGAATGACGTGACCCACTACTACTAAGATAATTGCTAAACCCTTAGCAATATCCAGAAACAGATCTCGGTTTTTAGTGGCAGTCATTTTTAATGAAGTTCATTTAGCGGCGCTTTATAAATTGCATGATACAAGCCCCAACATCTGACCGGATCATATAATTAATCTTGTGAATAACAAAGCGATGGCATCCTGGAGCGGGGGTAAAGATTCTTGCCTAGCATTATGGCGCGCCCAAAAATTAGGGCTTAATACCACCCACTTACTCACTGCACTTGATGAGTCTGGCCTCAAAACTCGCTCTCACGGAGTAAGCAAAGCGCTTATTGGCCTGCAGGGTAGATCTTTGGGAATGGTAAATGAATTTATCTCCGCCTCTTGGCAAAGTTATGAACAAGACTTTATTAGCAAGCTCCAAAATCTCCATCTTGATGAGTGCATTACCCAGGCCATTTTTGGAGATATCGATCTAATAGCTCATCGAGAATGGGAAGAAAAAGTTTGTACTGCTGCGAATATTGAAGCAATACTCCCACTTTGGAATGAAAATCGCCTATCTCTTGTTAATGAGTTTCTGAATGCTGGTTTTAAAGCAAGAGTTACCTGTGTCGATGGACGTTTTTTAGATGACTCATTTGTAGGTGTTGAATTTGACGCCCAATTTATTGCTGGACTTCCCGAAGGAGTGGATGCCTGTGGAGAGAACGGAGAATTTCATACCTTTGTATATGATGGTCCCAACTTTTCACAAATAGTAAATTGGAAAAGTCTGGGGAAGAAAAAATATGTCTCCCCACCTGAATATGGGCAACAGGTCTACTACTTTGATCTATTGGATATCGCCTAAGTCTTTAGTAAATTAAAAACGTTGCGTGGCAGCGCCATTACCGCAAAACTTAGAGAACAATAATATCCAAGACATTCTCATATCGCTAACATCTAAGCCTTCAGGTTTAGGCATATTCTTCTCCACATAAGAAGTAATAGCACTTGCTGTATCGTCTTTAGCCGGCTCGCAAAAACTTCTAGCAATGATGTTAATTAGAACAAATATTACCAAAACCGCTGCGATGATAATGATGATTTTTTTCTTATTCATGAACTTATGCTCCTATTGCTAAGCTGAAGGCCTGTATTCAGTAATTCTACTGCGAATTAATTTTAAATGCAGATAGTTTTTCTCTGTCAACTAACAACCGACTAATTTCAGAAAAAAGGGCTATCGTCTTTATATTAACCGCGCACTAGTAAACAGCGCACACCATATTGATCCACCACCACCGCTCCCAAAAGGCAGAACGATGGCAGGAATCAAGCTATTACAAAAATTAGGGCTTACTGTATTTGGAGAAGAACGCTTTCATAAGTATTTAGATCTTCTGAAAAAATCTTAGTCCTTCTGAGTCCCTACTACTCAAACCAATACTTACTTACCAATACGACACTCAGAAGGTAGCAACTGAGGTATCAAATTGGTTTCTGTAGATCGGCAAGACCAGCCGCCAGACCAAGTGGAGCCCTCGGGCTTAGATAGATCGATTGGCTTAGGAACATTTGCATCAGGCTCATTGGTTGGGACTAAATGCAATGTATTTTTGCCTTCTGGTGCCACGCTATTCTGAAAATCAATCGCAATTGCACCTGATGGGGTGATCTCAATTAACTTCACACTCCGTGTTGGTGTAAATGTAAATGATCCGTGAGTAGCATCATCCATTGCAACCGTTCCTCGACTAGCAAACGCTTCAGTAACCGATAGTTTTGCACTAGAGGCCAAATTCATACCCTCAACGATTCTGCTACGAGCAATGTAATCTTGATACTGAGGTACGGCAATCGCCACCAAAATACCGATGATAGCTACTACCACCATGACTTCAATTAAAGTAAATCCAGAATCTGCTTTTGACTCTGAGATTTCTTTACTTTTGCTGCTATTAATATTCTGCATATGCTCTGACTCCTGAGGTGAAATACCTCATTCTCCAGTCTATACCCCTTAGCCTCAAGGCACTCGAGAAACGAAAAAGCCGGCGTTGAAGGCCGGCTTTTTCAGATTAGCAAGAAGGAAAGTTACGCCTCTTTGTGAGAATTTCTTTTCTTCAAATACGTACCTACCAAAATCACAATCGCAACGCCTATCGCTTCAAAGGCTAACTTGGCATCGCCAAGCGCTTCTTGAATGCTGTCTTTAATAGCAGGATCATCTACCAACATACCGCCAGCGAGAAGGCCCAATAAGCCAGCACCTAAAGTAATAATGATTGGGAAACGATCCATGATCTTGAGGAGCATGGCGCTACCAAAAATGATTAATGGAATAGACATGCCTAAGCCAATGATTAAGAGCAGTAAACGAGTCTCTTCTGGGCCTTTTTGAGCAGCTGCTGCTACGGCAAGGACGTTATCCAAGCTCATTACTAAGTCGGCAATCAAAATAGTGCGAATGGCCGCCCAAATACTAGTCTTGGCTTCCATGTGCTCTTCACCGCCACTATCAGATAGCAACTGAATACCAATATAGAGCAACAACAAGCCGCCAACAATTTTGAGATAAGGCAGGGTTAGCAAAGCAACAGCAGTAATGGTTAACACCACACGCAAAATAATTGCGGCTGCACTACCCCAGAAAATCGCTTTTTTCTGCTGAGCAGGTGGTAAGTTGCGTGATGCCAAAGCAATCACCACTGCGTTATCGCCTGATAACAAAATATTGGCAACGATGATTGATAGAAGTGCCGCCCAAAAAGCGGCATCTGAAAATGCTGAAAAATCCATGGTGTCTCCTACGTTTTTTTATGTTTTAACTTCTTTTAACTTACTCACAACTACAAAAAAAGATGCCGTTTATTCGGCATCTTTTTTATTCAGGCTCAATTACAACATGGCTTTCAATAGAGCAGCCATTTCAGATGGATTCTTTGTTACCTTAAAGCCACACTCTTCCATTACAGCGAGTTTGGCATCGGCAGTATCAGCTCCACCAGAAATTAGTGCGCCAGCATGGCCCATACGCTTACCTGGAGGCGCTGTTACACCAGCAATAAAGCCAACTACCGGCTTCTTCATATTATCTTTGCACCAGCGAGCAGCTTCTGCTTCATCAGGACCGCCGATTTCACCAATCATGATGACCGCATCCGTTTCTGGATCTTCATTAAACATTCTCATGATGTCGATATGCTTCAAGCCATTAATTGGGTCACCGCCAATACCCACCGCTGTGGATTGACCTAAACCGATCGCAGTTAACTGACCTACTGCTTCGTATGTCAAAGTACCAGAGCGGCTTACAACGCCGATACGACCCTTCTTATGAATATGCCCAGGCATGATGCCGATCTTGATTTCATCAGGGGTAATGATTCCAGGGCAGTTAGGGCCAAGCAATAAAGTCTTCTTGCCACCAGCCGCTTCTTTAGCCTTCATCTTATTGCGCACTTCAAGCATGTCGCGTACTGGAATACCTTCAGTAATACAGATCACGAAATCGAGATCGGCTTCAACTGCTTCCCAAATCGCCGCAGCTGCGCCGGGAGGCGGAACATAAATAACGGAAGTAGTAGCGCCAGTTTGTTGAGCAGCTTCCTTAACACTACCAAAAATAGGAATGTTAAAAATAGACTCGCCTGCTTTTTTAGGATTTACACCAGCAACGAAACAGTTCTTACCGTTTGCATATTCCTGGCATTTTTCTGTATGGAACTGACCAGTCTTACCAGTAATACCTTGTGTAATGACTTTGGTGTTTTTATTGATCAAAATAGACATATTGAAATTCCTGGATTATTTGTTTTTGGCAACAGCAGCAACTACCTTTGTAGCAGCTTCAGCCATTGAATCGGCACTGATGATCGGGAGGCCAGAATCAGCAAGAATCTTCTTGCCTAGATCTTCATTGGTACCCTTCATGCGCACAACCAAAGGTACAGTCAAATTTACTGCCTTACATGCAGTCACTACACCGTCAGCGATCACGTCGCAACGCATAATGCCGCCGAAAATATTGACCAAAATTGCTTCAACACTCTTGTTCTTTAGCATGATCTTGAAGGCTTCAGTTACTTTTTCTGCTGTAGCACCACCACCAACATCCAAGAAGTTTGCTGGCTCACCACCGAACAACTTAATAGTGTCCATGGTTGCCATCGCCAAACCAGCGCCATTCACTAAGCAACCAATATTGCCATCTAAAGAGATGTAAGCAAGATCAAACTTAGAGGCTTCGATTTCAGCAGCGTCTTCCTCATCCATATCGCGGTAAGCAACGATCTCAGGATGACGGAACAAGGCATTTGGATCAAAGTTAAATTTAGCGTCAAGAGCCTTGATCTTGCCATTACCCTCAAGGATCAATGGATTGATCTCCACTAAAGATGCATCTGTATCCCAGTAGGTTTTATAGAGGTTTTTAAATACATCGCGAGCCATTGGGATAGAGGCATCAGGAACACCAATACCTTTAGCAACGATGTCGCAATCAGCATCAGTTAAACCAATTAATGGATCAACAAATACTTTAATAATTTTTTCTGGATGAGATTCTGCAACTTCCTCAATATCCATGCCACCTTCGCTAGAGGCCATGATCACATTCTTTTGTGTTCCACGGTCAGTCACGATACTGAAGTAGTACTCTTTTTTAATGTCTGCGCCATCTTCGATTAAGAGACGATTCACTTTTTGACCATCTGGTCCAGTTTGATGTGTCTTGAGTTGCATACCCAAGATTTCAGAAGCGTATTTCTTTACTTCGTCCATGCTTCTAGCTAATTTCACGCCGCCGCCCTTACCGCGTCCGCCTGCATGAATCTGTGCCTTAACAACCCATACTGGGCCACCCAATTTTTCAGCAGCCTTCATCGCCTCATCAACACTAAATGCAGGAATGCCGTTTGGAACTGGCACATTAAATTGG
>CANCIL010000013.1 GCA_947378095.1 Betaproteobacteria bacterium | reverse complement strand
AACTACAGCACACCCTCATGCTTTAGAAGCCAGATCTTGATTTGACGATAAAAACCGGGAGCATCCTCTTTCATAAAACCTCCAAGGCCTTGCGCTGACACTACTCGGTGACAAGGCGTGACCAAAGGATAGGGGTTAGCACCGCATGCAGTACCCACTGCCCTTGCACCACTCTTAATGTTCTGAGCAATCTCACCATAGGTCGTAGTTTGCCCAGACGCAATATCCAATACACGTTTCCATACCTTAGATTGATGAACCGTTCCCGCAGGCTTCAAAGGAAGGTCAAACTGGTAATGTGGATTTAAAAAATAGGCGTTGAATTGATTTACCGCTTCTTTAGCTAATTGATTTTGTGGCTTGATTAAAGGGGTGCTTGAGCGCAAATAATCGATTCTGGAAATCATCAAGCTTCCATCCACCATTTGCGTCTCTATCCCCAGACACCCAAAGGGCGTCTTCATCACACAATATTGAGAATCGTCAGCAGATCTGCTTGGGGTACGGGCCATAAGAAGATTCTTACATAGATTGAGGTAGTCAGACTACCCAGCTTTCAAGCACAGCTCTAGCTTGTGAAAAGGCACTTTGCTATATTGAATCATCCTTACTTATTGCAGGCAGAACACATGGACACTTTCTTTGACGATTGGCCCTTTTTAGGTCAACTGGCTCTCGTCCTCTTTTTACTAGCACTTTCTGGCTTTTTCTCGATGGCAGAGACCAGCATGCTGTCCTCTAATCGTCACCGGCTGCGGGCTATGGCAAATGGAGGCAATGCTGGCGCTGCCTTAGCAGAAAGATTGCTTAAGCGAATTGATTCACTGCTATCAGTCTTATTAATTTCAAATAACTTAATCAATACGGTATTGCCGATTCTGGTAACAGGAATCGCCTTACATATTTTTGGCGATAGTGGATTTGTTTTATCGATTGCCACTTTGCTAGTGGCCTTCCTGATTATTGTCTTTAGCGAAATTACTCCTAAAGTCATTGGTGCAGCATTTCCAGAAAAAATCGCCTCTAGTGTCGGTTGGTTCATTCTTCCCTTAACCATTCTTTTCAAGCCCTTGCTTTGGTTTATCAACAGCTTTGTTTCGGGATTGATGAAGGTCTCTGGATTACAGTCCTCTTCTGACAGCAGGACAATGAGCAAAGAAGAGTTACGGAGCTTGGTTCTAGAGTCAAACCGTTTTGTCTCTAATCACCACCGCAATATATTGCTTAACCTTTTCAACCTAGAAAATATTGCCGTTGATGATGTGATGACGCCTCGTGCGAAGATTGAGGTGCTCGATCTTTCTAGGCCAATAGATGAGGTAATGCAACAACTAGAAACTTGTTATCACAATAAATTACCAGTTTGTGATGGAGATTCTGAGCGGATCATTGGCATTCTTTCTGTGAAGAAAGCGCTCTCTCTTTTGGGTGATACCGATCTCAAGCATGAGGACTTTAGATCCTTGGTAAGTGAGCCCTACTTTATTCCTAGTGGGACGCCCGTCCTACAGCAGATGCAATTTTTTCAAGATAACCAGCAGCGCCTCAGCTTGGTAGTTAATGAGTACGGCGAGGTCTTAGGTCTAGTGACTTTTGAAGATATTGTTGAAGAGCTCATTGGAGAATTCACCACCTCGTTTTCCAATCTCTCTACTGATCCTCATTGGCTGGCTGATGGCACCTATTTAGCCAGTGGGGCCGCCACATTACGTGATTTAAATCGACTACTCAATCTGAATCTTCCATTGGATGGACCGCGAACCCTGAATGGTCTCTTACTAGAAAAACTAGAAGCCATCCCCGATCATGATGTCAGCGTGCGGATTTCTGGAATCGTGATGGAAATTGTTCAGTTTGATGAACAGGGCATTAAAACGGTCAAACTCCATCGGCCTGTTTTGAATAACAGGCAAGATTGAGCGTTCCGCATGATGACTCTCTCATTATTCGCATCTGGTATGAAATCGCCCTGCAGGCGATTGACTCCAGAGCAAGTGATATTCATATTGAAGCTGGCATTAGTGGCACCTTAGTTCGCTTAAGAGTAGATGGCTTACTGCAAGAGCACGCTCATCATCCCCCTGAGTTACATGAACGCTTAATTACCCGCATCAAAATTCTGGCACGTTTAGATATTGCTGAAAAACGTTTGCCACAAGATGGCCGACTCACTATTGGTCGTGATTTTTCTCAGCCAGATATAGATTGCCGAGTATCTCTATTGCCAACCCTTTATGGGGAAAAGGCCGTCATCCGTATTCTGCCCAATAGAATTGAAGAGCTGGCATTGGATCAATTGGGTTTGCTTTCTGAGCAACTGGCTATTTTCAAAAATGCGCTAGATCAAACTCATGGATTAATTTTAGTAACAGGCCCTACTGGTAGTGGTAAAACTCGAACCCTTTATAGTTGTCTTCAAGCCCTGAATCAAACTCATCGCAACGTTTGCTCAGTAGAAGATCCTGTTGAAATACGTCTCCCTGGTATCAATCAAGTTACATATCACCCACGCGCAGGCTTAGACTTTTCTACCATCATTCGCGCCCTGCTTCGGCAAGACCCCGATGTCATCATGATTGGTGAAATCCGAGATAGAGCGAGTGCCGAGCTAGCAATCCAAGCAGCGCACACAGGCCATCTTGTCTTGAGCACCTTACACACTCGCAATGCGCGAGGTGCATTAGCAAGGCTGCACGCTTTAGGTATCGATCGAGAAGCGATGGAATCCTGTATTCGGAGTATTAGCTCCCAACGGCTTGTTCAGCGGATTTGCACCCATTGTCAAAATAAAAAATCTACAAGCAGTGAACCATGCAAGCTTTGCAATGGAACGGGCTACTTTGGTCGACTGGGAGTTCATGAAGTACTGAGTGATCGGCAACTCATGACATCAGATCTCCAATACCTCACAATGTATGAAGCCGGATTGCATCATGTGCAGCAGGGATGGATTGAGCGACGCGTACTGGATGCAGAAGTAGGAAAATGGTCTTGAAGCAAACACTCTCCAAACAAGAGCAACTTCACTTTGCACAGCAATTACTTTCTTTATTGCATGCAGGTTTAGTTCTACTCAATGCTATTGAGCTGATTTATCAGACAGCCCCTAAGCCATGGCGTCCATGGTTAAATAAGCTTTACGCCCAACTGAAAGCAGGCAATAGCTTATCTCGATGCTTGCAAATGCAATCTAATCGTTTCTCTGCAGAGTTTATTAATTTAATTACTGTGAGCGAACGAACTGGTGATATCGATCTTGCTCTTACTACTATCTGCCAGCAACTAGAGGCGCAAATCGAACTTCGCCGTAAAGTGCAGCAAGCCCTTGCCTATCCCAGTATTACTTTGTGCACTTCAATTACCTTAATGATCGTAATGATGATGTGGGTAGTGCCTGTATTTAAAGACGTATTTGCTCACTTTCAGGCCGATCTTCCCGGACCCACAAGATTACTCATACAGGTCTCCTCACTGATCGAGAATTTCTATCTAACGATTGGAATAGGACTAATCAGTTTTATCGCCCTTGCGCTGCTATGCTGGAAAAAATCCATTGCCGTCCAAAAAAGATGTGATCTTTTTAGCTTTCGCCTTCCGATTCTGGGTCGCTTATTGAGATTAGCCACGCTGACCTACTGGTGTCGAACTCTAGGTCACCTCATCGCTTCTGGTCTATCCCTGCCAGATGCATTAAGAGTTACCGCCCAATCCTCAAACCACTGGATCAGCCACGATTACAGTGCGGAGGTATTTAAGCAATTAACCCGGGGCTGGCCTTTAGGGGAAGCTTTAAGGCGTGCCGATCCAAACCACATACTCTTTGATATTGAAACGCTCCAATTACTCAGAATTGCTTCCGAAAGCGGCTCATTACCTGAGATGTTACGTAAACGAGCTAATATTCTTGGAGATGAATTAAGCAATCGTCTGAACACGCTGAGTCAAACGCTAGAACCCCTTTTAATCATGATTGTCGGGATAATGATCGGAAGCTTAGTCATCATTTTGTATCTCCCGATTTTTAACCTTGGACAGATTGTGTGATGGGCATTTTCAATACCATTGATTTAATTCGCGCGGCACTCATACTGGTGTTGGTCTATCTCAGCTACATAGACCTTCGTTCATTCAGGCTTCCAAATGTCATCACTTTGCCACTCATCGTGCTGGGTTTATGTTTCAACAGCTTTTCCCCACTTCGTTTTGTCGATATTGAAAGTGCTCTTTGGGGTGCACTGCTTGGGTATGGAGTGCTTTGGTTATTAAATTTCCTCTATCGATTCATCAAAAACCAAGATGGCATTGGGATGGGGGATGCAAAACTCTTGGCCGCCTTGGGGGCGTGGTTGGGTTGGACGGTCTTACCCAGCATTCTGCTCATTGCCTCCTTAGCTGGAATCATCGGTGGCTTCATCTACCTGCAATGGCAGCGGCAAAATACTCGCAGCGCTTTTCCTTTTGGACCATTTCTTGCCTTTGCTGGCATTATTGAGTTGTTATGGCCACAGATCATTCCACACCTACTATTGGGCAACCTCAGTTAAGTGAATTGAAGATTCGCTTACCGCTCATCGGATTAACGGGAGGTATTGGCTCAGGCAAAACTGCCGTTAGCGATATATTGGCTCAACTTGGGGCCGGTGTGATTGATACCGACCTGATTGCACATCAAATTACCGCTCCTGGAGGATGTGCCATTTACCCGATTCAAGGGCATTTTGGGGCTGACTTTATAGCTAACAATGGTGCTTTGGATAGAAGCAAAATGCGTTCCCTGGTTTTTCAAAACCTTGAGGCAAAAAAAGCTCTTGAAGCCATTACCCACCCCCTCATTAAGCAAGAGACCATCAAACAGGCTAACCAACTTGCTCAGGCCGGTTTTCCGTATCTAGTGTTTGTGGTTCCCCTACTCATTGAGTCTGGGACCTGGAAAGGGCAAATTGACCATTTAGTTGTTGTGGACTGCCCCGAGGAGCTTCAGATTGAGAGGGTGATGCAGCGCAGCAATTTATCCAGAATTGAAGTTGAAGGAATACTCAAAGCACAAGCTACTCGCCAAGAGCGACTAGCAGTCGCCGATACCGTGATCGAAAACCAAGGCAGGCTAGTCGATCTGCAAAGTGCAGTGGAACAATTGCACCAAAAAATCCTCGGGATTAAGAAAGATAAGCCCAGTTCGTCATAGAATATGGGCTTGTGATTGTCTACGAATACCCCTTCAATGAATTAGTACGAAGCATGCTTCGTCTGGAGTATTTGTTCGCGCGTTTCAATCACTTTAATCGCTCTGATGATCCTGAACTTCACCATAATGCAATTTCCATTTTGTTTGATCTTGGTGATATTGGTTCACGGGGTGATATCAAGTCCCTCCTCTTAAAAGAATTTGAGCGCCAAAAATATGCGCTTAATGGACTGAAGTCTTCACAAAAAGTAGATCAAGAAGCTCTCACGCAAACGCTATCAGAAATTGATTCTGTTGCTGGCAGCATTAATAACTCAATGGGAAGACCGAATCTCGCCATCTCCGAAAGCGAATGGTTAAACGCGATTCGCACCAGATTAAATATTCCAGGCGGAACTAGTCCAATTGATTTACCAAGTTATCACGCTTGGAAAAATAGTCCCTCGACTGAGCGTCGTGAACTTCTCGATAATTTTGTGACGCCTCTCTTGCCTTGGCAAGAAGCTTGTCAATTATTTTTACGCCTACTCCGCCAGTCAGGCGAAGCAAAAGATGTCATTGCACACAATGGATCCTTTCAGCAAGCGCCCTCTGGGAAGGTGTATCAATTGATGCGTTTAGCTGTGGAAGATGACAAGCTCTTTTCAGAGATCAGCGCCAACAAGTACCTGCTCTCTATACGCTTTCTCCAAGCGGATCGCGATAAAAAGGCACAGCTAGTGAATGTCGATGTGCCATTCAAATTAACGCTTTGCCAGTTCTAGGCCAATAAGTCCTTCAGCCTTTCCAGCATTGGCCAAGCGGCTGGTAAGAGCGGTTCAACTGATGGCGTTTTAGCAGCCAGCAACTCCCAAGATAAAGCCTGTCCCTCGCACCCCTGAGGAGTGCCTGACCACTGTCTGATCACGCTCACATGGAGACGGACATAGGCGTGTGGATAGTCATGTTCAAGCACCGTTAACTCTTCGCTTGACTCAATCTCAATACCCAACTCTTCCTGTAGTTCACGTTTGAGGGCCTGAAAAACGGTTTCGCCTTTTTCAATCTTGCCGCCTGGAACTTCCCAGTAACCTGCGTATGGTTTACCTGCTGGTCTTTGACCCAAAAGATAGCGACCTTGCTCATCTAGCAAAATGCCTGCCGCTACTTCGGTAATGGGTCGTTGATCGGTGCTCATCAAAATGAAACTGGCTTAAGGATGAGAACCAGCCCAATGTTTTGCAAACTGCCAAGCAACCCGTCCAGAACGAGAGCCACGCTCTAAAGCCCACACCAAAGCCTCAGACCTTGCCGCCTCAATCTGGGCAGCAGTTAATCCAAAATGATTTAACCAGTGCGCCACGATCTCTAAATACTCATCCTGCTTTGGTGGATAGAAAGATAGCCATAAACCGAAGCGCTCTGATAAAGAAATCTTTTCTTCCACTACTTCACCCGGATGAATCTCGCCATCATCTTGATGAACATAACTTTCGTTATCTTTCATGTACTCAGGCAATAAATGGCGACGATTAGAAGTTGCATAGATCAAAATGTTGTCGACTTGAGCAGAAACTGAGCCATCTAGGGCCGATTTCATGGCCTTATAGCCTGATTCCCCATCCTCAAAGGAAAGATCATCACAAAAAATGATGAAGCGCTCAGGGCGCTCGGCCAAAATATCGGTGATATCGGCCAAATCAGCCAAATGTTCTTTTTCTACTTCGACCAAACGCAATCCCTGGTCGGCAAACTCATGCAGACTCGCTTTAATTAAGGAAGATTTTCCAGTGCCCCTAGCCCCAGTCAACAAAATATTATTGGCAGGCTTTTTATGAATAAAGTTTTTTGTATTGTCACGAATCGCATCACGCTGACGATCGATATTTTTAAGGTCTTCGAAAGTGATGTCAGAGACATGCTTTACAGGCTGCAGAAAACCAATGCTCCCAAAGATACTATCGCGCCGACGCCATCTATATGCTGTTGAAGATTTCCACTGCTCTTCTGTTAATGGCTTTGGTAGAAACGTTTCTAGATGACTTAAGAGCTGGTCTAATTTTTCATTCATGATCTGGAATCCTCTTAAGAACGATAGTCTGCATTAATTGAGACATAGTCATGCGATAAATCACAAGTCCACATCGTTTGGGTAGCCTTACCACGCCCAAGATCAATCTTGACAGTAATCTCTGAAGCTTCCATAACGCGTTGTCCATCAGCCTCTTGATAGCTAGGGTTTCGGCCACCATCTTTGGCAACCCATACATCACCTAACCACATCTGCACGTTACCCACATCTAAGTCAGTAATGCCGGCATAACCAATAGCCGCCAGGATACGGCCTAGATTGGGATCACTAGCAAAAAAGGCCGTCTTAACCAAAGGTGAATGAGCAACGGCTTTGGCCACTAAACGGCATTCATCTGCAGTTTTACCACCCACCACCTCAATAGTCATAAATTTAGTTGCGCCCTCTCCATCACGCACGATCATCTGCGCTAATTTTCGGGCTAGCGCTATTAATGCATCACGTACTATTGCATAGCTTGGATCTTGAGTAGATTGAATCTGAACTGAAGATTGGCCGGTCGCCATAATGATGAAAGAGTCATTGGTCGACGTATCACCGTCAATCGTAATGGCATTAAATGATTGGTCTGCCACCTCACGAGTGAGATTGCTTAATAATCCAGGTGCAAACCCAACATCGCTTGCAATGAAACCCAACATCGTTGCCATATTAGGATGAATCATGCCAGCACCCTTACAGATACCGGTCATCGTCACTTGGCCTTCAGGCGTCTGTACTGTCGCTGATGAGGCCTTAGGCTGAGTGTCGGTAGTCATGATGGCCTCAGCCGCATCAAGCCAATTGTCTGCACCTAAGTTAGCAATAGCTTTAGGCAAAGCAGTAATAATTTTCTCTACCGGTAAAGGCTCCAATATCACACCCGTGGAGAAAGGCAAAATTTGTTCTGGATTCAGTTTGAGATCTTTTGCTAATGCAGCACATGTCTCTAAGGCATGCTTCATGCCTTGCTCTCCCGTACCAGCATTCGCATTACCGGTATTAACAACCAGCGCACGAATTTCTCCCTTACGACCCTCTTGAGCTAGATGCTCACGACAAACCTGAACCGGCGCTGCGCAAAAACGATTGAGGGTAAAAACGCCAGCCACTTGAGACCCTGGCACTAAGGTCATCACTAACAAATCTTTGCGATTGGCTTTTTTAATACCTGCTTGAGCGATACCCATCTCAAAACCTGCAATAGGTTTGAGTTCGGCTTTTTGAGGAAGAGCTAAGTTAACTGTCATAGAGCGCTGATTAAAGAAAGTAAAGGAGTCGAACTAACCCCCACCTCTACGAGTATAAAGATCAAATCGCTTTAAAGCGTCCTCGCATTCACTAGCAGACCAATTTTCAGAAAAACAGAGCTTTAGCTCCAAGATAGGGATCTCTAAGAGGGCGATTTTACGGGCTGGCTTACTGGCACCCATCACCTCCAACTTAGGTTTGACAGCGCTCAGTAAAACATTTCCATCAATGATCAGACTAGTCTGCGGGTAAAGACTCCCCAAGGCTTGTGGTAGCCAGCGAACAAGATCTTCTGGGGTACAGCCCATCTCTCTTGAATATTGTGGCATTTAGCTCAGTACTACCGAGGGCTTAGCCCCCTGCGACAGGCGGGCAAATTGCCAATGCATCATTTGCTTTGAGGACATATTGGTTGCGTTCCTCGGGCTTGATATATACCCCATTCACCATCACCAAATGAGCCGATTTACTGGGAATCTTATAAAGCTCAATCATGTCGCCAATCGTGCTGCCTTCAGCGACTTCAATATCAGCCTCAATCCCATTTTTTTTATTCGGAGGGAGATAGCTAGTCAAACTAGCAAACAACTTTAAGGTAACTTGCATGGCTAAAGCTTAATTCATCCAGGCCGATTGTGCTTGTCCTGCAGCTAAGTAAGCATCCATTACTTTTGTTGGATCCCCTAAGAGAGTTTCTTTCCAATCACCTAGTGGAATCTTTCCTTGAATGAGGCCGCGTAATACCCCAATATGTTCCGTTGTTCCCAAACAGGTCGCTCCTACCAGCACGTCTCCTAGAAACTCAAGACGCAGGTATTTATATGTATCTGGATCGACTAACTCAATATGGTCACCGCCTTTAGCACCTGCCCATAAACCAAATGAAGAAGAGATTAATCCCAGAGTATCTAAAACGTTAATCTGCAGCGCGCCTAAACTTTGTGCATCTCCGCCAGTCATACTGATCGCAGCAATTCTGGCTTGGTCAGCCGCATTCGGTTGAATAGCATTGACGATGCGCTCACCTGTAGAAAAATCAATACTCTCGGTGACATCACCAGCAGCATAGACATCAGGATGGGAAGTTTGCATCTGATCATTCACCAAAATGCCAGTATGTATATCAAGGCCCGATGACTTCAGAAATGTAATATTGGGTTTAACGCCTGTAGCTGAAATAACTAAATCCACTTCGAGCGCTTTTCCATTCGAAAGCTTAACCGTCAAACAGGATCCTGTCTGCGCTATAGATTCCACTTTGGTATCAGTAAAGACCTGTACGCCTTTTTCTTGAACCCACTTTTTAATCATGCCCCCAGCAACAGCAGTCATCATGCGGGGAACCATACGATCACCCATTTCCACCACAGTCAGCTTAACTTTACGACTAGCAAGCGCCTCCAAGATAATGCAGCCAATAAAACCAGCGCCCATTTGTAAAACTCGTGATCCTGGTTTTGCCAATTTAGCAATTGCTCGCGCATCTTCCAAGGTCCAACAGGGATGAACACCAGGAAGATCAATTCCCGGAATAGGTGGTTGAACCGGTACTGAACCAGTTGCTACTAATAACTTATCGAACGCAATAGACTGACCATCCAACTCTATCTTCTTTGCCTTCAAATCAACTGAAGATGCCTTGCCTCGAATTTGCTCGATCTTTAATTTCTCAAAATGATCAGCGTCTTTTCGAAGATAAGTCCCCGGCTCTTGAATGTTCCCCATCAATAAATAAGGAATAGCCATCCGGGAATATGGTGGCGCATCTTCACAACCAATCATGACGATTTGGTCATGCGGCGCACGCTTGCGAATGGTCTCTGCAGCAATGACGCCGGCTGGGCCATTACCCAAAATGACATGCTTCATTGATGCAACCTCAAAGACCTAAGCGCTTCAATGTTTCGGCACTAGGGCGCCCCTCAGCATCCCATCCACGAACCTTGTAGTACTCAGGTAGCATCTTATCTAGACCGCTGACTGAACCTTTTCCAGGGCCAGTCTTAGCTGCTTCAGTCATCAAACGTTTAGGCAATTTGTCATCTTTATTAGTAAAGCCAGCACGGTTATTAAAATCGCGCTCCATATTCCAAATACGCTCGCCGATAGTTGTTAAGTTTTCAACCGTAAACTCTTCCCCACAAGCTGCCTGAAGTTGTGGAGCAACATCAGCTAAGGTCCATGCAAAGCTTGTGAAGATGCAAATACCTGCCGAGTCAAATGCAGCAGTGGCATCTTGGAAGGCTTTCACCAACTCTGGTTTGCCATTCGTATCGGCAGGCTCTGTTTTTACAGGAATGCCTAAAACTTCGGAAGCGATGGTGTAGCCACGCAGATGACAAGCACCACGATTGGAGGTTGCATAAGCCAAACCAATACCTTGAATCACGCGACCATCATAGGCTGGAAACTCCTGGCCTTTTACACTCATTGACAGATCTGGATGACCATATTTTTTCGTAAGACGTGCTGAACCAAGACCCATTTCTTTTCCAAAACCGGTGCCTTCAGTTGTAATTTCAGCAAGATAGCAAAGGGCCTTGGCCGAACCAAATGGCGCCTCAATTCCAATCTGCTCTTTGGTTAGGACACCCATTTCATAAAGCTCCATCACAGCACCAACAGTTGCCCCAAAAGAAATTGGATCTAAACCTTGTTCATTACATAACTGATTAGCGTATTGCAATGTCTCTAAATCATTGACGCCATTGGCGGCACCAAGAGCCCAGGCGGCTTCATACTCAAGGCCACCTGAAGCATGCATATGTTGTGGTTTATTTTCAATAGAGAAATGGGTGTCATCAATTTTGGAGATGCGTCCACAAGCAATCGTGCAAGCAAAGCATGCTTGGTTGGTTACTAAGTGTGGCTTACCATCGGATTCACGTGGTTCGGCCATCGCTTCAGCAGAAATATCCTTGGCACCTTCAAATTGAACATCTTGATGATTGCGTGTTGGTAGAGCGCCTACCTCATTAATCACATTCATCAATACTTGGGTGCCGTAGGTTGGTAATCCTTGACCAGTTACTGCATGACCAGCCAATACTGCCTTAGCAGCTGTGGTAGCTGCCATAAACGCTTTAGGATCTTTGAGATTGCCAACACCTTTGGTTCCTCTAACTGCAACTGCTTTTAAGTTCTTGCTGCCCATCACCGCACCAACTCCGGAGCGACCAGCAGCACGATGCAAATCATTCACGATAGCGGCATATAACACTTGATTCTCACCAGCGAGTCCAATACAAGAAACCCGAATTTGGGGATCTTGATGTTTGATCTTGATCGTGGGCTCCGTCTCCCACACAGATCTACCCCATAGATCAGAGGCATCTAATAACTCAGCTTTATCGTTTTCAATATAGAGGTAGACAGGCTTAGGTGATTTCCCTTCAAAGATCACCATGTCCCAACCGGCCATCTTTAGTTCAGCACCCCAATAGCCACCAGAGTTTGAGCAAGCGATTGCACCAGTTAACGGGCCTTTAGTTACTACGGTATAACGACCACCAGTAGAGGCCATAGTCCCAGTTAATGGACCTGTAGCCCAAATAATTTTATTTTCAGGAGAAAGTGGATCGACCTTTGGATCAACTTCCTCAACAAAATACTTAGAAGCTAAACCTCGGGATCCCAAATACTCTTTAGCCCACTCCATATTGAGGGGTTCGGATTGGCAAGTGCCCTTGCTTAAGTTAACGCGGAGAAGTTTTCCAGCCCATGACATGATATTTTTCCTATGCTTTTTAGTTAGCGTTATCTTGATTGCCGAGTTTGTCGGCCCATTCACGCATCCTGTCTAAACCAGTCCAGTCAGCATCAACATATGTAATGGCTTGTGTTGGGCAAGCTGTTGCACAGGCTGGATCACCGCCACAAAGATCACACTTTTGCACCTTACCAGTATCTTGTACGTAGTTGATTGTTCCGAATGGGCAAGAGATGGTGCATACCTTGCAACCAACGCAGGTGTCCTCAGAAACAACTTTGGCACCAGTAATGAGATCAACTCGAATCGCATCCACAGGGCAAGCTTGTAAGCACCAAGCCTCATCACACTGGGTACAGGTGTACGGCACCTTCTTACCCGTCTTATGAAATTCAAATACTTTGATACGGGATTTTGAAGTATTAAACACCCCGTAGTGTTCATAGCTACAGGCCATTTCACACTGAAGACAACCAGTGCATTTATCTGCGTTGATGTGCAGTGACTTTTGCATGCCGATTCCTTTTGCTTATAAATGCAATTTTTTGCATATAAGCATTAATACTCGACGATAGAGAGCACTCTACATAACTAGGGAAAGCCCTAAAAAAATATGGGGGCTAGGCCCCCATATGATGCAATGCAGAAATTAGTGTCTACGCTAGTGCGCCACAGCAATTTTTATATTTCTTGCCGCTACCGCAAGGACAAGGATCATTGCGACCGACTTTAGGTCCTGCCCGAAGAGGGGCAGGAGTCAATTCGACCTCACCTAAATCTGGAGCATTAGAAATAGTAGCCTCTGCTTCAGCATGTTGATATTTGACGTCAGAGAGCTTAGCCAAATCTTCATTCATCGATTCAGATGCTTGATCCAATTCGCTAGCACTACGAATTTGCACGGTCATAATGCTTTTCACAACATCATTTTTAATCACATCCAATAGCTCACCATATAACTCAAAGGCTTCGCGACGATATTCTTGTTTCGGATCTTTTTGGGCATAGCCACGTAAATGAATTCCCTGGCGCAAATGATCTAATGCCGCCAAATGTTCACGCCAATGGGTGTCTAAGCTGTACAAGAGAACGGAGCGCTCAAAACCAGCAAAAGATTCACGACCGCACAATTCCACCTTAGAGTCATACACTTCTTTAGCCGCTTGTAGAACACGCTCTACGATTTCAGAATCATCAACCGATTCTGCACTCTCAACCCATTTTTGAAGATCTACAGTAAGGCCCCACTCGCTGGCGAGCACATTCTCTAGACCAGCCAAATCCCACTGCTCTTCCATGGATTCATGAGGAACATACAGGGCGCAGATGGTGCGCAGAACATCATCACGTAAGTTAGCAACTAACTCACCGACATCGCTGCTTTCCAATACTTCATTTCTTAAGCGATAGGTTTCTTTGCGCTGATCATTGGCAACGTTGTCATACTCTAATAATTGCTTACGAATATCAAAGTTACGGCCTTCAACCTTGCGCTGAGCCGACTCAATAGAACGCGTCACCATACCAGCTTCAATAGGCTCGCCATCCGGCATCTTCAAGCGCTCCATCACTGCACGCAGGCGATCACCAGCAAAAATACGCAGTAACGGGTCATCTAACGAGAGATAGAAACGGGATGAACCTGGGTCACCTTGACGACCTGAACGACCCCGCAATTGGTTATCAATACGCCGGCTCTCATGTCGTTCTGTACCAATGATATGCAAACCACCTGCAGCTAATACTTGGTCATGAATACTTTGCCACTCGTCTTGAAGCGCTTTGATCTTCGCTGACTTTTCTGCATCTGAAAAAGATGCATCAGCCTCAATGAGGGTTGATTGCTTGGCAACATTACCGCCGAGCACAATATCCGTTCCACGACCAGCCATATTAGTAGCAATAGTGACCATCTTTGGACGACCTGCTTGCGCAATAATTTCTGCTTCACGGGCATGTTGTTTTGCATTCAACACTTGATGAGGCATTTTGCGTTGATTTAATAAGTTCGCAATCAACTCAGAATTCTCAATTGAGGTAGTTCCAACCAATACTGGTTGGCCCCGCTCATAGCAATCTTCAATATCTTTGATCACTGCGTCATAACGCTCACGTGATGACTTATAAATCTGATCCTGACGATCCTTACGCTGGCTAATCCTATTTGGAGGAATAACAACAGTTTCTAGGCTATAAATTTCTTTGAATTCGTAGGCCTCTGTATCTGCCGTACCAGTCATACCCGCCAACTTACCGTACATGCGGAAATAATTCTGGAAAGTAATGGTGGCTAAAGTTTGATTCTCATTCTGAATCGGTACGCCTTCTTTAGCCTCAACCGCTTGGTGCAAGCCGTCAGACCAGCGACGTCCCTGCATTAAGCGCCCAGTAAATTCGTCAACAATGATCACTTCATTGTTTTGCACAACGTAATGTTGATCACGGTTAAATAAAGAATGTGCGCGCAAGGCAGCGTACACATGGTGCATCAAAGTAATATTTTGGGGTGCATATAAGGAGTTACCATCATTTAACGCCCCTAATTGCACCAGCACAGCCTCAGCCTTATCGTGACCTTGCTCTGTCAAATAGACCTGTTGCGACTTTTCATCGACCCAGTAGTCGCCAGGCTTCTCAACTCCGGTTCCGTCTGCTTTTTCTTCGCCAATTTGCAGATCTAAATAAGATGGAAGCGCATTAATCTTAAGATATAAATCAGTATGGTCATCTGCTTGACCAGAAATGATCAATGGCGTACGCGCCTCGTCAATCAAAATCGAATCGACCTCATCAACGATGGCATAAGCTAAGCCACGTTGAACACGTTGACCAGCATCTTGCACCATGTTATCGCGCAAATAATCGAAACCAAATTCGTTATTGGTTCCGTAGGTAATATCTGCAGCGTATGCAGCTTGCTTCGTAGTGTGATCCATCTGCGACAGATTGATTCCCACTTGCATACCCAAGAAGTTATATAACTTTGACATCCACTCGGCATCACGTTGAGCCAAATAGTCATTCACGGTAACAACGTGGACACCCTTACCTGTCAGCGCATTTAAATACACTGGCAAAGTAGCAGTTAAGGTTTTTCCTTCACCCGTTCCCATTTCGGCAATCTTGCCGTGGTGCAAAGCTAAGCCGCCGATGATCTGCGCATCAAAATGACGCATCTTCATAACTCGAACGCTGGCCTCACGAACTACTGCGAATGCTTCAGGCGCGATATCGTCCAAAGCCTCACCGGCAGCTAGACGCGCTTTAAATTGCTCTGTTTTTGCGGCCAAGGCAGCATCATCCAAAGCTTGCAGGCTGGGCTCAAAAGCATTGACCTTAGCAACTACTTTGCGATACTGCTTTAAGAGGCGGTCGTTACGACTGCCGACCAGGGTTTTAAGAAGACCGATTACCATGGGATATTGAAGAAAATGAAGACCTTGAGTTTATCACCCGCAACCCCATTTTTATGAACTTTGCCCCTAAACAGAAACGTAATCAGACAGCCCATGAGTGGGTTGATTACTTACGTGAATCGGAGGGCTTAGGGGGTATTTTGGCCAAGACTGAAGATTTAGCCAAAGTGAAATCCCAATTAACGCGAGCCTTAACAGCCCTTGATTTAGGCCAATTTAGTCAAAAAATAGAGGCTGGATGGCGCCAAGGAGGGCAAAACGAGCTGTATTTGCTTGTGAGCAATGCCAGCATCGCCAGCCGCTTGCAACAAGTTTTACCTAGTCTAATCAATGAGTTAGGAAATAATGGCTTAATTTGTAAGGCAATTAAAGTCCAGGTGAAGCCTCAGACCTCAAGCTGGGATGTTCAGGCCAGGGCTGAAGCCAGAATACCCCGTAAACCCAAAGGTTTAAACCAGATTGCGAGAACATCCTGGCAGGATTTGCTTCAAAAATTAGATCCCGAATCCAGCCTTCGCAAGGCTGTTGAGAAACTACTTCAAAACAAACCTAAGTAAAAAAGTAGAAGAGAAATTTCTGAGTAAGAGGAATTTCTCAGAAAAAGAGTGGTTGACTCTCTTGAGAATAGGCTTCAGGCGCCTTTTGAATCGGGAAACTACAGATTTCGTAGGAACTAGGATCTTCTAGCAACTTACGCAATAAGGCATTGTTTAATGCATGCCCCGATTTTTCGGCAACGTAGGCGCCGACAATGGGATGACCCACCAAATACAAATCACCAATGGCATCCAAAATTTTATGGCGCACAAATTCATCTTCGTAACGTAGCTCTTCGTTATTCAAGATGCGGTGTTCATCTAAAACGATCGCATTATCTAAACTGCCACCTCGAGCCAAACCCATTTCGCGTAATGCTTCTACTTCATGGGCAAAACCAAAGGTGCGGGCACGACCAATTTCACTGCGGTAAGCGTGTTCAGCAAAATCTACAATGAATCGTTGGCCTGTTTTATCTAAAGCAGGATGTTTAAAGTCGATTGTGAAATCTAACTTGTAACCAAAGAAGGGTTCTAGGCGAGCAAGCTTATCGCCATCACGCACTTCAACTGGTTTTTTTATCACAACAAACTGTCGTGCGGCATCTTGCTCAACGATGCCAGCAGATTCAATTAAGAATAAAAAAGAGGCGGCACTACCATCCATGATGGGCACCTCTTCGCCGTCCAACTCAATCAAGAGATTGTCTAAACCCAGGCCAGCACAGGCTGAGAGCAAATGCTCGACTGTAGAGACACGAACACCATCTTTTTGTATGACTGAAGCAAGCCGAGTATCACAGACCGCCAGAGCAGTAGCAGGAACTACTGATTTCTCTGGGGTATCCATGCGAACAAATTGAACGCCCGAATTGACTGGCGCAGGCTTGATCGAAATCGTCACCTTGCGACCAGAATGCAAACCGATCCCCACGGTTTTCACCGGAGTAGCGATGGTGCGTTGCTTCATCATGATGAGGCGTCTCTACTTAAAAAGTAAATTACAGTTTTTTCAAAATTGAGGCTGCATCGCTTACCTCAAACTTACCTGGCGCTTCGCGATCTAAGGATTTCACAACGCCATCTTCAACAATCATGGCATAACGATCTGAACGCACTCCAAAACCGCGGGCAGTTAAATCTAATTCCAAGCCCACTTTCTTGGTGAAATCTGCGCTGCCATCAGCCATCATGCGAATTTTTTTACCCACTTTTTGGTCACGTCCCCATGCGCCCATTACAAATGGATCGTTTACGGAAATACACCAAATCTCATCAACTCCTTTTGCTTTGATTGCATCGTAGTGCTCAACATATCCTGGAACATGTTTAGCAGAACAAGTTGGTGTAAAGGCACCAGGCAAAGCAAAAATAACAATTTTTTTACCAGCAACTAATTTCTCAACTTCAAAGGCATTTGGCCCTAATGAACAGCCTTCGCTCTCTTCATTAAAAAACTCGTTCAAAGTAGCGTTAGGTAATTTTTGTCCAACTGCAATCATGACATCTCCAATAAGTAGTTGTTAGTTAGTATGCCAACGCAAGCGCGGGATTCGTCGTCCGGAGGGGCGCCGCGCTGGCATTTCGCAACTATCTATTGTATTAAGCAGTCAATTAATCTGCTTGCTTACGTAAAAAGGCTGGAATCTCATAGTAATCAGCCCCTTTATCAAGCATGGTCTTTGCCTGTGGAGAACTATCTGCACCCAAAGTCGGGGTAGGAGTTGCTTCACGCGAGCTACGGAACACTCTTGGCAAATCATATTGACTGTAATCAACACTGCCAGCACCAGCAGACTGAGCGGGCAGAGAAGATAAACCGCCCACCATTGCAGCGCTAGTACCCAATGCTGAATCCATACTGACTTTACTCATCGCAGCGGATGGGCTAGCAGGAGCAAAAGTATTGAGATCGGCCATAGTTGGCATTGCATCATGCGTACCTGTTGCCTGTCTCCAAACTACTTCTGGTTGATTGCTTTGACGCGCTAGTGGATTATTCAAACCAGTAGCAACAACCGTCACGCGCAATGCATCGCCTAAGCTATCGTCATATACCGTACCAAAAATAACGGTTGCATCATCAGCGGCATATCCACGTATCGCGGCCATCACTTCACGTGTTTCAGATAACTTCAATGAACGGCTAGCAGTGATGTTGACCAATACACCACGTGCACCCGACAAATCAACACCTTCAAGCAGCGGAGATGCAACAGCAGCTTCAGCAGCCAAACGAGCACGATCCATGCCAGATACAGTTGCAGTACCCATCATAGCTTTGCCTTGCTCTCCCATCACGGTCTTCACGTCCTCAAAGTCAACGTTTATTAAACCTTGAACATTGATGATTTCAGCGATGCCAGATACAGCGTTATGCAAGACGTCATCTGCACATGCAAATGCTTTATCAAACTCAGCATCTTCACCCATGACTTCAAAGAGCTTCTCATTCAGCACAACAATTAATGAATCGACATAAGACTCAAGCTCAGAAGCGCCATTCTCTGCAACCTTGAGACGCTTCACGCCTTCAAAGTCAAATGGCTTGCTGATCACGCCTACAGTCAGGATGCCCATTTCTTTTGCTACTTGTGCAACGATAGGCGCAGCACCAGTACCTGTGCCACCACCCATACCAGCGGTAATAAAAACCATATGAGCGCCTTGTAATGCATCGGCAATTCGCTCACGCGCCTCAATCGCTGAAGAGGCACCAATTTCAGGTTTTGCACCAGCACCCAATCCGCTAGAGCCCAGTTGCAAATTCACAGATGCTTCAGAACGCTGCAATGCGCCTGCATCGGTGTTCATGCAAATAAACTCTACGCCACTAACTCCGCGACGGATCATGTGCTGGACAGCATTGCCACCAGCGCCACCAACTCCAACCACTTTAATAATGGTCTTGCCAGCAGTATCTTGATCTAACATTTCAAATTCCATATACCCTCCTAGGTAATTAACTTACTACATTGACGACGACGAAAAAACTTAAAAATTTCCTGCAAACCATTCCTTCATGCGCGAGATAACTCCTTGCAAGGCGCCTGATTGCGAAACACGACGACCACGCAACAACTGCGCTTGACCTTCCATCAATAAACCAATACTGGTAGCGTAGCGAGGACTTCTTAATACCTCATGCAAATGACCGCGATATTCAGGGGTACCAATACGGGCAGGCCTTAAAAAGACTTGTTCTGCTAACTCCACCATTCCGGGCATTAAAGAAGTTCCGCCGGTCAGAACAATCCCCGAAGAAACCATGTCCTCATAACCAGAGTCACGAACTACACCCCTAACCAAAGTAAATAACTCTTCCACGCGGGGCTCAATCACCGCAGCCAAGGCTTGCTTAGACATTGGACGTGGCTCACGATCACCAACGCCTGGTACATCGATCATGGTGATGGGATCAGCCATCTCTTGACGAGCGATACCATGTGCGATTTTTAAATCTTCTGCATCAATAGTTGGCGTACGCAATGCCATCGCAATGTCATTGGTGATTTGATCGCCTGCAATCGGAATCACTGCGGTATGACGAATGGATCCCTGGCAATAAATCGCAATATCGGTTGTACCTCCGCCAATATCAACCAATACAACCCCAAGCTCTTTTTCATCATCTGTCAGCACCGCTAAGCTCGAGGCCAATGGCTGCAGAATTAAATCATTGACTTCCAGACCGCAGCGACGCACACACTTCACAATATTTTGTGCCGCACTAACAGCACCCGTCACAATATGCACCTTCACTTCTAAGCGAAGGCCACTCATCCCAATTGGCTCACGTACATCTTCTTGACCATCAATGATGAATTCTTGAACAAGGATGTGAAGTATCTGTTGGTCCGTTGGAATATTGATTGCTTTAGCAGTTTCAAGCACGCGCTCTACATCACCTTGGCCAACTTCTTTGTCGCGAATGGCAACCATGCCACTAGAGTTAAAACTCACAATATGATTTCCGGCAATACCGGTGAAGACTTGGACAATCTGACGATCAGCCATCACCTCAGCTTCCTCTAAAGCCTTCTGAATAGATTGAACGGTAGCTTCAATATTGACAACAACACCTTTCTTCAAACCCTTAGATGCGGTTTGTCCAACGCCAACGACATTAAATTGACCATCGGGAGCTAGTTCAGCAACCAAGGCAACTACCTTGGAGGTTCCAATATCTAAGCCTACCAATAGATCACGATTGTCTTTACTCATACCAATTCCTCATTGCTTCTGCTCACTTTTTTTACTATCCACATCATTCTTTTTAATATTCGCTGCAGCCAAATGCACTGCGAATCCATTGGCATAGCGCAAGTCCACTGCATCAACTCGATTTGGCCATTTCTCTTGCACTTGTGGCCAATATTTAAATAATCGCGCCACTCGTTCTTCAGTTAAGTTCTTGTCAGAATTTTCTTCATCCCGCCCAAATTCCACCTTCATGCCATTCGATAATTTGACATGCCATGAATATCGTTCAGTCAAAGCCAAACTTCTTACCTCTACACCCCAAGGTTTGAACCAAGCGCTCGCCTTTTCATAAAGATTCAGAACTTCTTTGCTGGCGTCAGCTGGTCCATGGAAATCAATTAGATGAATATCCTCATTAATGTCGGAAACTCGCCCAGCAAATAGCTCGCCTTGAACGTTCATCAAGGTTTGACTATCAGCGCCACCCCAAGTCCCAAAAGGCTTTTGCTCTTCAATGCTGACCACTAAACCATTTGGCCATACACGACGAACGTTGGCATGCCTAACCCACGGCATGCTCTCAAAACCACGCTTTACATCCTCTAGACGAATGCTAAAGAAGTTACCCTGTACCGACTCAATAAGACGCTGTTTCACAATCGGCTTATTAATATGTTTTAGCGTTTGTCCTGCAACAGGCTCAATTTGAATTTGCTTTAATGCAAAGACGGGTCTCTGACTTAACCAAACCAATATTCCAATGACCATCATCACTGCAAAGCAACGCATCAAGAAACGGCTGACTGACTGCATCCGCGCTGGATGATTCCAGAGTGGAGACATAAGCATGGTGAAGATTTCACCGAACCGATCCATGAAATTACTCATATCTTAGAGCTCACCTTTTGCTCTAAAGTTTGGCTTAATAACCAAAGGGTTAAATCTGCATAATCAACACCGGCTGCTTTTGCAGCCATTGGTACTAAAGAATGCGAAGTCATGCCTGGCGAAGTATTCATCTCCAAGAGATAGGGTTGACCAGTTTTTTGATCGAGCATGACATCAGCACGCCCCCAGGTGCGGCATCCCAACGCTTTATATGCTGCGAGTGCTAAAGCCTGGACTTGTGCATTCACCTCAGGCGTAAATCCCGTAGGACAAAGATATTGGGTTTCATCTGAGTAATACTTATTATGAAAATCGTAATTGGCTTGAGGCGGAATAATTTTGATGACTGGTAATGCTTCAGCAGTATCTCCTTGACCCACTAGCGGGCAAGTTAGCTCGTCACCAATAATGCAGGTCTCAGCAATGACTTTTTTATCCAATCCAGCTGCTAATTGATAAGCTGCCGGCAACTCATCAACCGACTTCACTTTAGTGAGGCCAAGAGATGATCCCTCATGTGCGGGTTTGACAATTAATGGAAGGCCTAGCTTCTTCGCTACTGCATTCCAATCGCTGTTCGCAGTGAGCTCTTCAAATTCTGGAGTAGACAAACCATTGCTAATCCAAATTTGTTTAGTTGCAATTTTGTCGATAGCCAATGCTGATGCTAAAACGCCGCTTCCGGTATAAGGAAGGTTGAGTAATTCCAATAGGCCTTGAATAGTTCCATCTTCACCATAGCGACCATGAAGAGCAATAAATACTCGATCAAATTTTTCTTTGCCTAATTCAGTAGGGCAACGTAAACCAGTGTCAAAGCTATGGACATCAACCCCTTTAGCCCTTAATGCATCTAAAACGCCATTGCCAGACATCAGTGAGATTTCACGCTCGCCCGAACGTCCACCCAAGAGAACACCAACGCGACCCAAAGATTTCACATCTAGACTAGCTAGCTGTGCTTGTACGCGTTGACCCCAATCTATCAACTGCTTAGACATGCTTTGCCTCCACTAGCGCGTTAGGCAAAGCAGAAATTGAACCTGCACCCATCGTAATTAATACATCTCCATCTTTTAAAACGTGACTTAATTTTTCAGGTATCTCACCTACATTTTCTGCAAATACAACTGCCGCGGAATCGAGCAAGCCTTTTGAATTTTTATCTTCTGCAAGCGCTGCCTTCATGAGGCTTTTGCCATCCGCACCTAGAATTTTTGGCTCACCTGCGGGATAGACTTCGGTCAAAACCAAAGCATCAAAATTTCTGAGCACTTGAACAAACTCCCCAAAACAATCGCGCGTTCTGGTAAATCGATGTGGTTGAAATGCCAATACGAGGCGACGATTTGGATAAGCGCCTCTTGCAGCAGCTAGAGTTGCAGCCATCTCTACTGGATGATGACCATAGTCATCTATCAGCGTAAAACTACCACCAGATGTCAAAGCGATTTCACCATGACGCTGGAAACGACGACCAACACCACCAAATTGCGACAAGGCTTTGGTAATCGCATCATCACTAACACCTAATTCCGTTGCGATACCAATTGCTGCCAGGGCATTACGAACATTGTGTAAGCCTGGTAAATTTAATGTGACCTTCAGTGGTCCTGGCTTATTGCCATGTCGCCGGACCGTACGACGATCCACCGTGAAATGCATTTGAGTTCCATCAGCACGCACATTACTTGCACGGATATCGGCGTCATCAGATAGGCCGTAACGCAATACTGGCTGAGAGACAAAAGGAATGATGTCGCGAACGTTAGCATCATCGATACAAAGCACTGCAACACCATAAAATGGCATGCGTTGAATGAACTGTACAAACGCCTGCTTCAATCTAGCCATATCGTGCTGATAGGTATCCATATGATCAGCATCAATATTGGTGACCACTTCCATCGCAGGGAATAGTTGCAAGAAAGAAGCATCCGACTCATCTGCTTCAACCACAATAAAGTCGCCCTGACCTAAGCGTGCATTGGCACCCGCTGAGTTCAGCTTTCCACCGATTACAAAGGTTGGATCTAATCCACCTTCAGCCAATACTGAAGCAACTAAGCTAGTAGTCGTGGTCTTGCCATGTGTTCCAGCAATGGCAATGCCCTGCTTCAGACGCATCAGCTCACCCAACATGACCGCTCGCTGAATGACGGGGATTTTTGCTGCACGAGCAGCCAATACTTCAGGATTGTTACCAGCTACTGCTGTAGATATCACTACCGCTTCCGCGGTTCCAATATTTTTAGGATCATGTCCAATATGAATTAGTGCGCCCAATTCTTTGAGGCGCTTAGTAGTTGCGCTCTCTGACAGATCGGAGCCTGATACCTGATAACCCAAATTCAATAGGACTTCAGCAATACCGCTCATGCCTGCACCACCGATGCCAATGAAATGAATTTGCTGAACGATATGCTTCATATACCCACCCCCGCACAATTTGCACACACTTCAGCCACCCGTTGAGTTGCATGGGGCTTGGATAATGCATGTGCGCGTAATGCCATCGCCTTTAAATCTGTGCGATTCATATTCTGAATCATCATTGCTAAATCTTGTGGATGAAGAGAAGCTTGTGGCAGCAATATAGCTGCATCAGCGTCTGCCAAAAAACGGGCATTAGCAGTTTGATGGTCATCAATCGCATGCGGAAAAGGAACTAAACAGGAGGCAACGCCACATGCAGCTAACTCAGAGACCGTCATTGCGCCGGAACGACAAATCACCAAATCAGCTTGAGCATAGGCTGAAGGCATATCATCAATGAAAGGACGAATATCTGCGGCCACGCCTAACTGCGCATAACGTTTTTCTAACTCCGCTAAATGTTTATCACCAGCTTGATGAATGACCTTCGGCCGATCCTCGACAGGAATCAAGGCTAAAGCAGCCGGGATAGACTCATTCAGAGCAGCAGCACCTAAGCTGCCGCCCACCACCAAAATTGACAATGGGCCTTGCCGTTCCTCATAGCGCAAAGCAGGAGATAGAACATGATCAAACTCTTCACGAATCGGATTACCCACCCACTCGGCTGAGCTCATCGCATTCGGAAATCCAGTCAAAACGCGCATGGCGATTTTAGCGAGCGCCTGATTCGCACTTCCTGCAACCGAGTTAGATTCATGCAATACCAAAGGTTGCTTTAATAACTTAGTAACAAGGCCACCCGGGAAGGTGATGTAGCCACCCATACCCAAGACCACACTAGGTTTGAGTCGACGCATAATCTTCCAACTCTGAACACAAGCGCGCATTAAGTTAATCGGCAACATCAACTTCGCTTTAAATCCCTTACCGCGTAAGCCACCAAACTCCACTGACTCAAAAGGAAAATCGCAGGACTTCACTAGGCGGTACTCCATCCCATTTTGGTTACCCAACCAAGAGACCTTCCAACCGCAGATCCGCAAATATTCAGCAACAGCGAGGCCTGGGAAGATATCCCCACCAGTACCTCCAGCCATCACCAGAATTGAGGGTCTTGTCACAACTTCCCTCCGCGCATCAAAATCCGATTCTCATAATCAATGCGTAGCAACATTGCGACTGCTACAGCATTCATTAATATTCCTGAGCCACCATAACTGACCAATGGCAATGTCAAACCTTTGGTCGGCAGAAGACCTAGGTTCACGCCCATATTGATAAAGGCTTGCCAACCAATCCAAATGGCAACACCTTTTGCGGCAAGTCCGGCAAAGCTTCGATCTAACTGTAAAGCTGTGCGCCCGATCATGAATGCGCGACGCACGATCCAATAAAAGAGGAAGATCATGACAACAACGCCAACGAATCCAAGCTCTTCACCAATCACGGCCATGATGAAATCGGTATGCGCCTCAGGAAGATAGTGCAACTTCTCCACGCTACCACCTAGGCCTGTACCAAACCACTCGCCACGACCAAATGCCATGAGTGAATGTGTCAATTGATAGCCCTTATTAGCAGCATTGTCTACTTGCCAAGGATCCATGAAGGCGAGCATTCGTCCACGGCGAAATGGTGACAAGGCAATCATCGTCGCGCCACTCATTAAGCCAACAGCAATCAAGCCACCAAATAATTTAGCGTTGATACCACCTAAAAATAGAATGCCAAATGCAATCAGGGCCACCACCACAAACGCACCCATATCAGGCTCAGCCATTAATAAGCCCCCAACCAAGGCAACTGCTACACCCATCGGCAACATACCCTTTACAAATGAATGCAAATACTCTTGTCGTTGAACGGTATAGCTTGCAGCAAAGATGACTGCTGCAAATTTCATTAATTCAGATGGCTGAAAATTCATTAATCCCAAGGGAATCCAGCGTTTAGCGCCATTCACACCCTTACCAACACCAGGGATCAGTACAGCAATCAGCAACAGCACAGTGAATCCAAATATGACAGGGGAATAACGATCCCATTCTTTTGTAGGAATCTTGAACACCACAATTGCCATACCAATTGCGATGGCTAAAGAAATGAGATGGCGTATTAAGAAATAATTACTGCTGTAGTTGGCATATTTAGGTCCGTCAGCCAAAGTAATAGACGCTGAATACACCATCACCAAACCAATCAACGCTAGTGACAATACAGCCCATACTAGTAATTGGTCATAATCCATCATGCGTGAGCGTGTCTGCTCAACACCTGAAACGGCATCTCTTAAACCGCTGCGGAAATTATCAATTCCGCCTCGAGAAAAATTCCAAAAACGATTCAGTCCCATCCGATTTTCTGGAAATAATTTTTCTCTTAAGCTCATGCCTGAACTCCTTCGAAACGCATACCCAATTCCTCTACCTCAGATACAAAGACCTCGGCACGCTGAACGTAGTCACGGAATTGATCAAAGCTAGCGCAGGCTGGAGATAGCAAAACCATGTCGCCTGATTGGGCTTGCGCAGCAGCCGATTGAACAGCTGCCTGCAATGTAACGCTGATAGTACAAGGTACCTGCTCATTGAGCGCTTCTGCAATCCGCTCAGCATCTGCGCCAATCAAGAAAGCCCCTTTGACAAATCGCAATGCAGGCTCGCGAAGCGGGCTAAAGTCTTGGCCCTTTCCATCACCACCAGCTATTAACCAAATTCTTTTGCCTGATTCACTATTGCCAAGGCCATTTAATGCTGCAACTGTTGCACCAACATTAGTGCCTTTGCTGTCATCTATATATTCCACGTCCTTCACAATCGCGATACTTTGAACGCGATGGGGTTCGCCATGGTAATCACGCAAACCATGCAATAAGATATTCATGGGTAAATTAGCTGCTCTAGCTAATGCCAAGGCAGCTAGTGCGTTTAAGGCGTTATGACGGCCACGGATACGTAATGCATCAGCAGGTATCAAACGCTTCAGACGTAAAGGCTCTTCTTCCTCGACTGCAGCTCCCTTGCGGCGACGCTTTGGCTTAGGCTCAACATCCTCATCGATCTCGGCCCACACTAACCAATCAATACCCCCAGCGCGTAAGTCATGCTCAATTCCAAACGCGCCTTGTTCATGTGGTCTGTTCGCCCCAAATGTCACAATAGCGCGTTCATTTTTTTGCTCATCTGATAACAAGCCCATGACTAGGGGATCATCGCGATTCAAAATACAGATAGTGTCATTGCCAAATATTTTGGCTTTTGCTTCTGCATAAGAAGACATGTCACCATGCCAATCTAAATGATCCTGAGAAAGATTGAGTACTGTCGCAGCGCTTGGATTCAGGGTTGAGGTGTAAACGAGCTGGAAGCTAGAGAGCTCCAATACCCATATATCAGGCATATCTTCTAGCTGATCAGCTCCATCCAAACATGACATGAGTTTGTCTAAGGCTGCAGGGCTGATATTGCCAGCTACAGCCACTTTCTTGCCGGCACGCTCACACAATTGACCTGTCAATGCAGTCGTTGTTGTTTTGCCGTTAGTGCCCGTAATCGCCAGCACAGCAGTCGCATAAGATGATTCGCTAGCTAATGCCATGCGCTCAAGCGATGCGATCGCACGAGCAAAAAATTCAATCTCACTCCATACATCGACCCTAGCTTTTCTGGCCTTAACTAAAAATGATTGGGTTGGCTCTTGAAGCGGCGATAAGCCAGGGCTGATACCGATCACATCAATATCAGATAACAAAGCGTCATCTAGCGGACCAAATTGAATATCTTGGAGTCCAGCAAATCGCAATTCTTCTAAGTAAGCGTTTTGTCGATCAGTCAATTTAGACTGATCACGGGTATCCGCAAGACGAACACTAGCGCCGTTACGCAAGCACCATTTCGCCATGGCTACGCCAGACTCTCCCAGGCCCAAAATTAAGAAACGATGGGGAGCTTCATAGCCCGCATTATTAATGGCGCTAGGGTTTGCGAATGTATTTTCTAAGTTCAGCATATTTACTTTTGGTTCACCGTAATTTCAAGCTAGATAAACCAATTAAGACCAACAAAATGGTGATGATCCAAAAACGGACCACTACTTGAGTTTCTTTCCAGCCACCTAATTCGAAGTGATGATGCAATGGGGCCATGCGGAAAATTCGACGCCCTTCTCCGTAGCGCTTCTTGGTAAATTTGAACCAGAACACTTGCAACATCACAGAGAATGTCTCGGCAACAAAAATGCCGCCCATGACAAAAAGAACGATCTCTTGTCGTACAATGACAGCGATAGTGCCTAGCGCACCGCCCAAAGCCAATGCGCCAACATCACCCATAAACACCTGGGCTGGATGCGTGTTGTACCAAAGGAATGCTAGGCCCGCACCGCCCATCGCACCGCAGAAGATCATGAGCTCACCGGCCCCCGGAATATAGGGGAACAATAAATACTTCGCGTAGATAGCATTACCCATGACATAGGCAAATGCGCCCAATGCTGCACCTACCAAAATTACGGGCATGATGACTAAACCATCTAAGCCATCAGTGAGATTGACTGCATTACTACTACCAACAATTACCAAGTAACTGAGGATGATGAATCCCATCATCCCCAGGGGATAGCTCACTTCTTTTATAAAAGGTAAGAGTAGGTTGGTCTTAGCAGGCAGATCTAAGGCAAAACCGCTCTTGACCCACTCATAAAACAATTGCAATACCTTCAGGTTATTCACTTCTGAAACTGAGAAGGCTAAGTAAATTGCAGCAAACAAACCAATCAAGGTTTGCCAAAGAAATTTTTCTCTTGAAGCCATGCCCTTTGGATCTTTATGAGCAACCTTACGATAGTCGTCCACCCAGCCAATCAGACCAAATCCGAAGGTCACGATCATCACAATCCAAATAAAGCGATTACTGAGGTCAGCCCACAACATACAGGAGACAAAAATACCAATCAGAATCAATACCCCACCCATGGTTGGGGTACCTGATTTAACTAAGTGAGATTGAGGTCCATCAGTGCGAACTGCTTGACCCATTTTTAAAGCAGTCAATTTACGTATCACCCAAGGGCCTGCTGCAAGGCCAATCAACAATGCGGTAACGGTAGCCATCACTGCTCTAAAGGTAATGTAGTTAAATACCCGCAAGAACCCAAGATCGTCTTGCAACCATTGCGCCAAGATTAAGAGCATGCTTTAGCCTCCTCTAACAAGGCTTGAACTACACGCTCCATACGCATAAAGCGAGAACCTTTTACCAAAATATTTAAATGCCGATTGCCGTGAATTGCCTGTGCTTGCAACTCATTTCTTAATTGCGCTATAAGCTGATCCATATCAGCAAAATGGCTAGCGCTAGCAGAAGGGGACAAAGACTGCTCGGCATCTTCAAATCCAGCAATAGCAAATTGGCATTGCTCACCTATGGCAAATAATTTATTCACGCCCTGTGACGCAGCATAGGCGCCTACTTCTCGATGAAATTCTGGACCTTGATTACCTACCTCACCCATATCTCCCAAAATGAGCCATGAACTATTACCACTTTGTTTTAATGCATCAATCGCTGCTCTAACAGAATCAGGATTGGCGTTATAGCTATCATCAATGAGGGTGTAATTGGCATCGACATGCTTTGCTTGCATACGGCCATTTACTGGAACAAAAGCTTCAAGGCCTTGCTTAATCTTCTCAAGGCTGACGCCAGCAGCCAAAGCAACAGCGCTAGCCGCTAATGCATTACGAACGTTATGGCTTCCCAGGGTATTGAGGCGAATTTCAATCACACCCTGCTCAGACTGCACTTGTACTTGGCCATCATTCAAAAGACGCCCAGTAACTGAAGCTTTGGTAGAAGAGGTCCCTGATAACAATACAAAATCCATTGTTTTACGGCCGGCAGCTGCTTGATGCCAAACATCGGCAAACTCAGAATCAGCGGGAAAGACAGCAATCCCATCTTTCGGCAAGGCTTTGATAGCGGCAGAATGCTCCTCAGCAACAGCAGCTACTGTTGCCATGAACTCTTGATGCTCACGCTGTGCATTATTAATGAGCGCAATATTGGCTTGTGCTATTGCAGCTAACACAGCAGTCTCGCCAGGGTGATTCATGCCCAACTCAACAACTGCAAGTTGATCTGTAGATTTCAACTTTAATAAAGTTAAGGGTAAGCCAATCTCATTGTTCAGATTGCCTTTAGTAACTAAGGTGGATTCCTCGCCGACGGCTGCTTTAAAAATTGAGGCAATCATCTCTTTTACAGTGGTCTTGCCATTACTACCCGTGACCAATGCCAATGGGATTGGATGTTTTATACGCCATGCTGCGGCCAGTTGACCCAAGCCTATTCTGGTATCAGAAACACATACGGCAGCTAAATCGGCTGGGCACTTATCTTGTTTACTAATAAGAACGCCGCCCACACCTGCTTTAGCTACATCAGATAAAAAATCATGCGCATCAAAACGTTCACCAGCTAAAGCGACAAATAATTCACCTACTTCAATTTGGCGACTATCCGTTCCCACCCTGGAAATTTGGATTTGAGCGGCGGCCTGCTCGGAACTATTCAGGAGAGTGCTTCCTGGCAACATGGCCTGCACTTGTGCAAGGGTTGTCATCGCAAACATCAGACTGCGCCCCCAGCTGCTAAAAGAATATGTTCTTGATCAGAAAAATCAAATTTCTTGCCATTAATCTCTTGCGAAGTCTCATGACCTTTGCCTGCAACCAAGATAATATCTTGCGCATCAGCATGACGAACAGCAGCCATGATGGCAGCTGCACGATCAGCAATCATTTGAATATGCGACGCATCATGAGTCATGCCTGCGCGAATCATATTAATAATTTCTAGAGGATCCTCTGTGCGGGGATTGTCGCTAGTAATGATGACTTGGTCAGCAAGTTGTTCTGCAACTTCACCCATTTTTGAACGCTTACCTACATCGCGATCTCCACCACAACCAAAAACACACCAAATTTTTCCTTTGCGCTGTTCTGCAATTGGACGAATTGCTTGAAGCGTTTTTTGTAATGCATCTGGTGTATGTGCATAGTCAACAATGACCAACAAACCCTCAGATTTATTACCCCTAGTAAGAGGTATTAACTCCATACGCCCCGCTACCGCGCGAAGCTTAGAAACTCGCTTACTTGCTTCATCAGCACTCAGGTTCTGGGTAAGCAAGACAGCCCATACGGCTAATACATTGCTTAAATTAAATTCCCCAACAACAGGAATATGAACAGAATTTTCACTGACGCCCTCGTGTACCAACTTGGCATCATAAGCAACGCCCTTGAGAGTGATGTCATTTGTATAGACTCGCTCTAAACGCTGGCCAAATTTTTCAAATCCATTTAATGCATCTTTGCTTAACGCATAAGCCCATACTTTGATGCCGCCCTTAGCCAGTAGCTTCATACCCAATTCGCGACCAAATGCATCATCGAAATTAATCACCGCATGCTCTAAGCCAGCAAAAGCAAATAACTTCGCTTTTGCTTCAGCATAATCAGCCATATTGCCGTGGTAATCCAAGTGATCTTGCGTGAGATTTGTGAAGACTGCGCAGTTAAATTGAACTCCAGCAATACGTCCTTGCTCTAAGGCATGCGATGAAGCCTCCATCACCACTTGATTTGCACCTGCATTCAATAACTCATGAAGTTGCGTTTGTAGACGAGGTGCATCGGGAGTGGTATAGCCGGTCTGCACCAATGAACCCATAAATCCCGTACCGAGAGTACCTAACACTGCAGTGCGATGATCGACTCCATCAAGAGCTGATGCTAACCATTGAGTAATGCTCGTCTTACCATTGGTGCCTGTGACACCAATCATGCGCAATTTTTGACTGGGGTATCCATACCATTGCGCACATATCTCGCCGGCCTTAGGTGCAAGATTCTCAACAGCTAGGCATTGAGGATGATCTAAATACTCAGATTCAAAATCAACTGGATCAAACACAACTGCTGCAGCACCATTTTTCAGAGCAGCTTCAATGTATTGACGTCCATCACGTAAGGCATTGCCATGTCCTACTGGGTAAGCAAAAAAGATATCGCCAGACTCTATCTGGCGACTATCCGCACTCACCTTAGCCAAAGGGCTCGCAAGGCTGTGAAGGTGTTCAATCAAATGATTGGGTTCTATATTCAATGCCACCCTCATCTTTTCAGAACCGCATGTTGTGCCTGAGCATTGGCAGTACGCACCTCTTCTGGCGCTGTATTTTGTAAAACCATTTGCTTCACTTTGGCGTCAGGCAACACATTTAATGTGTGCAGAGTTTCACTGACAATAGTAGAAAACACCGGTGCCGCTACATCTCCACCATAGTGACTTCCACCTGTAGGCTCATCGATCATGACAGCCACCACAATACGTGGTGCGCTGATGGGCGCTAATCCAACAAAATATGCGCGGTACTTGTTGCCATAACCCTTACCAACCAACTTATGTGCAGTACCAGTTTTACCGCCAACTCGAAAACCTTCTGCTTGCGCTTTGATAGCAGTGCCGCCGGGCTCAGTAACAGTCTCGAGCATGCTGCGCATCTCAATCGCTGTTTTTGCAGAAATCACTGGCGTGCCTGGTTTAAATTCTGGGCTACGCTCAATGGTGAGTGGTACAAGCTCTCCATCACGCGCGAAAATGGTATATGCACGCGCTACCTGAAAGAGCGATGCTGAAATACCATAACCAAACGCAATACGTGCCTGATCCGATGGCACCCATTTTTTATATGGATGCAAAGTTCCGGCAACCGCACCAGGAAATCCAATCTTAGGAGCCTGACCAAAACCAGCCGCTGTATAGAGATCCCACATTTCTTGCGGGCTTGTATTCATCGCTAATTTAGCAGTACCAATATTGCTCGATTTTTGAATAATTTGAGCAACTGTTAATGTTCCGTAGGGATGTGTATCTGTAATTGGTTTAGGTCCGATTAAATATTTCGCACCAATCGCCATTTGGGTATTGGGTTGTACTTGACCCTTTTCAAGTGATAACGAGACCGTAATAGGTTTCATCGTTGATCCAGGCTCGAAGGTATCGGTCAAGACTCGATTACGTAATTGCTCACCCGTTAAATATTTACGGTCATTCGGGTTATAGCTTGGGTAATTGGCCAGCGCTAAGATTTCCCCCGTTTGCGTATCCAGCACAACTGCGCCGCCGGCTTTAGCATGATGTGTCTCTACCGCACTCTTTACTGCGTTATAGGCGAGGAACTGAATTTTGCTATCAATGGAGAGATTCAAATCTTTGCCATTCTGTGGCAACTGTAAGATCGCCATTTCTTCCACAACTCGTCCCAAGCGATCAACTACTACCCGCCTTTGTCCTGGATGACCAGCAAGCTCTTTCTCTCTAGAGAGCTCCATGCCTTCCTGACCCTTATCGTTCACGTTAGTAAAGCCAACCACGTGCGCCATCGCCTCACCTTCTGGGTAAAAGCGACGATATTCATTATTTAAGCCAATGCCTGGAATTTCTAATAGCTTAATTTGCTGAGCTACTACTGGATCAACCTGACGTTTTAAGAAAATTTGCTTACGCTCTTCCTTAAGCTTCTTGCGCAACTCTGTTTCGCTGATCTGCAAAAGATTAGCAAGCGCTTTTACTTTTTCTGCAGAAAGATCATCCGGCACTGTGTCGTTGTAAGCGATAACAGACTTCGCTTCCAAGCTGGTAGCAATGACTTGACCGTTGCGATCTAAAATTTTTCCACGACTTGCGGGCAATTCTAGTTCTCGCTGTGTACCCCGCACACCCTTAGCTTCATAAAAAGCATTTCCTGGACCTTGAATCCAAAACGCGCGTATCAATAACAACATGAAGACAAAGAACAATAGGAACAACATCAGTCGCGACCGCCACATAGGCAGACGCAATACTAAATTTGGGGTAGTTGAGAAGCCGACCGGTCTCATTTAACCTCCCTCAAGTACAAAGTACGCTCAGGAGAGATCGGCGACATACGTAATTGGTTACGCGCTACATCACGAATGCGCGCTGATTTAGATAAGTTACGTTGCTCATATTCAAGACGCAACCATTCTTGATTTAATTTTCGCTCTTCAATTTGTGCGCGTTCTTGTGCAATAAATAGCTTACGAGCGCGTTGCTGAGCCGCTACCAAAGAGAGTGCGCAAATTAAGAGGAGAACAAGTAAGGTTAAAGTAGCGCGATTCATGCAACTAAGCCCATTCGTTTTTCAGCAACGCGCATGATGGCTGAGCGAGCACGGGGGTTTTCTAAAATCTCTACATCACTCGGCTTAACGCGGCCAATCATCTCCAACGCACTTTGAGGTAAGTCTTTTTCTCGCACTGGCAAACCCCGAGGCACTTCTACTTTCGAGTGCGCCTGCATAAACTGCTTCACAATGCGATCTTCAAGAGAATGAAAACTGATCACCGCTAGCCTTGCGCCCGGCTTTAGCAATTTCAAAGCAGCCTTTAAACCCAACTCTAAATCTTCTAGCTCACGATTAATAAATATTCTGAGTGCTTGAAAAGTTCTCGTGGCAGGATCTTGACCGGCCTCACGCGTGCGTACCACGCTAGCAACTAGCGCAGCGAGTTGAGTGGTAGTTTGAGGTGACGCACCTGCTTCTCGCTTGGCCACAATAGCCTTCGCAATCTGAAATGCAAAACGCTCTTCTCCGTAAGTCTTAATCACGTGAGTGATTTCCTCCTGCGGTGCTTGCTCTAACCACTGGGCAGCCGTTAAACCGTGTTCGGTATTCATACGCATGTCCAAGGGACCTTCGCGGCGAAATGAAAATCCCCGATGCCCCTCGTCCACCTGCGGTGAGCTGATTCCTAAATCCAACAAAATTCCATCGACCGATTCTGGCTCTGCATACTGATCCATATACGCAAAGCTGTCGTGCACGATTTTTAAACGAGGATCGTTGATCTGCTGTGCAACCGCAATCGCATCTAGATCTTTGTCGAATGAGATCATGCGCGCTGTTGAGCCCAACTGCTTTAGCAATGCTTGCGTGTGACCACCGCGCCCAAACGTTCCATCGATGAG
>CANCIL010000012.1 GCA_947378095.1 Betaproteobacteria bacterium | reverse complement strand
CTCGAGCGCATGGATAAGTTAGGCGGAGTGTTCTCGCACGAGTAAGCGACATACACGTCGACCAGGGAATTGCAACATAGCGCTCCACCACTTTTCAGACAGGGCATTCCGGCCTTACTTAAACTGATTGTCTGTCTGTCGATCAGCATTGCACTAATGCTGATCGATTTTCGTTTCAAAGCACTTGATCCGATTCGCAACAATGTAAATTGGATTTTGCGTCCGCTTGAATACGTCATGATGATGCCGCGCAACGTTTATGAAGCGAGCTCAGAATATTTCACTTCACGTGGAACGCTCGATAAAGAAAATCAAATTCTCAAAGTGCGTCAGGCTGAACTTTCTCTGCTGGCAAATCAATCCGAATTCTTAACGGTAGAAAACCAAAATTTGCGAGAGTTAATGTCCTTGCAAAAACAGGTTCCCTTCAAAACGCTGCCTGTTGAAATTCTGTTTAACCCCAGCAACCCCATCTCTCAACGCATTGTGATTAATCGCGGTAGTGAAGATGGTCTTAAGCTTGGCAACCCAATCGCAAATGACGCTGGCATTCTGGGACAAGTGGTGCGCATTTACGATCATTCTGCTGAAGTCTCATTGCTAGAAGACCGTGATTTCGCTGTTCCTGTCCAAGTCGCTCGAAATGGCCTCAGAGCCGCTATTTTTGGGGCTGGGCGCGGTAACCCCCTAGAATTACGCTATTTGCCAGTCGCTAGTGACCTCGAGGTTGGGGACGTCTTGTTAACCTCTGGAATTGACGGAGTCTACCCACCCGGATTTGCGGTGGCAGTTATTAGCAAGATTGAGCGCAATCTCGATAAGAACTCTTCCAATGTATTTTGTGCGCCCATAGCGCCAGTCAATCGCTATCGCCAAGCCTTAGCCTTTTTGTATGACCCCAAGTTTGATGCCAAAGCACCAAACGATGCAAACAAGGCCGGCGCTCCCGCAACAAATACTCCTGGTCGCCGCCAAACTCGTGCGCGAGGCATGCAATGATCGATTTTCAGAGCGGCTACATTCTACGTCCGGTAAATCCGGTATTTATTTACTTCAGCTTGTTTTGCGCATTAATGCTCAATCTATTGCCGATTGGTAATTATGGCTGGGTTCCTGATTGGCTAATTCTGTGCATCGTATTTTGGAATATTCATCAACATCGCTACGTCAATGTCTTCTCAGCTTTCATCCTCGGATTGATGATGGACGTACACAATTCTGACTTACTAGGCTTGCATGCTTTTTGTTATGCGCTAGTGTCATACATTGCTGTCTCATGGCATAGAAGAATCGTGGCGCTGACTGTGGCCTCACAAGCCTTGCATCTACTGCCAATTTTTTTATTAGTCTCTTTATTTCCGATCCTAGTTCACTGGCTTCTCAGCGGAACCCTTTACTGGTGGGGTTTAACAGGCGCTATTCAAGCCATGATTGAAGCGCTCTTGTGGCCGGTGGCCACTCGAATTTTGCTAGCGCCACAACGACGTCCTATAGACGTTGATCACAATCGACCTCTCTAAGAAGCTGCATGGTTTCTTTTAAAAAGCCTAATCTCAACTCGTTTCAAGAGCGCATTCATATTGCGACTTTATTCGTGACGTTTTGCTTTTTGCTGTTGGTTGTGCGCTTGGCATGGTTGCAGTTAGTCAGTCACAATAAATATCACCTGCTTGCTGAAAGCAACCGAATTGCCTTAGTTCCAGCCCCTGCAAATCGCGGCCTCATTATTGATCGCAATGGCATTGTGATTGGTCGCAATTATTCCGCATTGACCTTAGATGTAAATGCTGAAGAAGTTAAAGGAAACGTCGATCAGCTTATTGATGAGCTTTCTCAAATTGTGCTGATTTCACCGCGAGATCGCCGAAATTTCAAGCGATCCCTAGAAGATTCACGCAATATGGGTACATTTCCTTTGCGCTCCATGCTGACCGAGGCAGAAACCGCCCGATTTATGGCCAATCGCTACCGCTTTCCAGGGGTAGAGATCCGCGCCAGGAGCTTCAGAGAGTACCCCTACAACGAGCTCGCATCCCATCTGGTTGGGTATATCGGCCGAGTATCTCAGCGAGACAAAGAGCGCATGCAGACTGAAATCGAGGGCGCCAAGACTGATGATCCGGATGCGTTGCAGGCCTCCTTTCTGCCAGGCATTCAATATGTTGGAAAGATTGGCCTAGAGCAAAGTTATGAAACTGTTTTACGTGGCGTACCCGGATACGATCAAGTTGAAATTACTGCTGGCGGGAAACCAGTTCGCACTTTAGCAAGCTCACCATCAGTGCCAGGCAAAAATGTAGTGCTCTCAGTAGATATCAAATTGCAATATTTAGTAGAGCAGTTGTATGGGAATTTTCGTGGTGCATTTGTTGCCATTGAGCCTGAAACAGGTGATGTGCTCGCATTTGTTTCTAAGCCCAACTTCAATCCAAATGATTTTGTTGAAGGTATTGATTCGGTGACCTGGAAGGAGCTCAATGACTCTCCACAAAAGCCACTCTATAACCGTCCTTTAAAAGGAATCTATCCGCCGGGCTCAACCTATAAGCCGTTCATGGCTTTAGCTGCGCTTGAAACAAAGAAACGCACACCGTCTCAAACTATTTCCGATCCAGGATATTTTGATTTTGGAAACCATACTTTCCGTGATGACAAAAAAGGTGGCCATGGCATTGTGGATATGCAAAAGTCCATCGTTGAATCCTGCGATACCTACTACTATTTATTAGCGCGAGATATGGGCGTGAATATGATGCATGACTTTATGAAGCCCTTTGGCTTCGGACAAATCACTGGCATCGACTTAAAAGGTGAGTCAAAAGGGGTGCTCCCATCAACCGAGTGGAAGAAGAACACCTTCAAAAAACCAGAGCAGCAAAAATGGTACGAAGGTGAAACTATTTCTCTAGGTATTGGTCAAGGTTACAACTCTTTCACCATTCTGCAATTGGCGCATGCTATGGCAAACGTTGCCAATAATGGTGTTGTGATGAAGCCTCACTTAGTGAAGGCAATCGAAGACCCATTCACACGTAAAAAAACGCTCACAACGCCAAAAGAGAGTTATCGGATTGAGCTCAACCCTGAAAATATTGAAGTGATTAAGAAAGCCATGGTTGAGGTAAACAACTCGGGCACCTCTGCAGCAGTATTCAAAGGCACAGGCTATGTTGTCGGCGGCAAGACGGGCACAGCGCAAGTCTTTAGCTTAAATTCCAAAGAATATAAACATAGCGCAACGGCAGAATTTTTACGTGATCATGCTTTATATATTGCATTTGCTCCCGCAGAAAAGCCTACCATCGTGATTGCGATGGTAGTAGAGAATGCCGGCTTTGGCGCGCAATATGCGGCACCAATTGCTCGTAAAGCGTTAGATTTTTATATAGAAGGTAAATGGCCTAAGGAGATTCCTGAATGGAAAAGAGCGCCATAAAAAAAATCAAGGTTGTTTTCTATGGTCTATTTACTGGGCTCGACCGCCAGCTGGGCCTTATTCTGCTTGGCTTAGCAGCTGCAGGCTTTTTTACTTTTTTATCTTCCAGTCAAAATACGCCCGTTCTGATTGCAGATGAATTGCGCAATCTAGCACTCTCATTTGCGGTGATGTGGGTAGTATCTCGTATCCCGCCCAAATGGTTAGAGATGGGAGCGGTATGGATTTATGGGTTTGGTGTTGCGCTACTAATTGCAGTAGCTGTTTTTGGATTAATTAAAAAAGGCGCGCGACGTTGGCTTAATATAGGCATTGTTATTCAGCCTTCAGAGCTCATGAAAATTGCAATGCCTCTGATGCTTGCTTGGTATTTTCAGAAGCGAGAAGGCCTTCAAAAGACCTGGGACTATGCAGTAGCTGCAATTATTCTGGCGATTCCTGTTTTCTTAATTGCACGCCAACCAGACCTTGGAACTGCACTACTCGTATTTGCTGCAGGGCTCTACGTAATTATCCTAGCAGGCTTACCTTGGAAATGGATCCTACCTTTTATTGCCTTGGGTGTTATTGGCATTCTTCTCATTATTATTTTTGGCAACACGATTTGTGCGCATGATGTGGTGTGGCCGTTTGTTCATAACTATCAAAAGCATCGCATTTGCACACTACTCGACCCTAGTAGTGACCCACTTGGCAAAGGATTTCATACGATTCAATCCATGATCGCCATTGGCTCTGGAGGATTATTCGGCAAAGGATGGTTCCAAGGCACACAAGCCCACTTAGAATTTATTCCGGAAAAACATACTGACTTTGTATTTGCCGTCTTCTCAGAAGAGTTTGGATTTATTGGCAACCTCATTTTGCTGGGCCTATTTTTTGCACTCATTAAAAGAGGCTTAGCGATCTCGGCTAGCGCACCTAATTTATTTACTCGCTTATTGGGCGCTTCAGTTACTCTAATTTTCTTTACCTATGCTTTTGTCAATATTGGCATGGTGAGCGGATTGCTGCCGGTTGTAGGCGTTCCCCTCCCATTTATTAGTTATGGTGGAACTGCCTTGGTAACGCTAGGGTTTGGGGCGGGCATCTTGATGAGTATTCATCGTCATCGCCGCTTGGTACAAAGCTAAAGCACTAAATAAAAAACATTGGAAATAAAAAAGCCCGGCATGCCGGGCTTTTTATACACAAAGTAAGAATTACTTCTTACGCTTGTTAACTGAGTCTTTAAATGCTTTACCAGCAGAAAACTTAACAGTTTTAGCAGCAGCAATTTTGAGTGGCTCGCCAGTCTTTGGGTTGCGGCCCATACGTGCAGCACGCTTACCAGAAGCAAAAGTACCGAAACCGATCAGTTGTACTGAGTCGCCTTTAGTAACTGCTTTAATGATTTGCTCGATTGCTGAATTCAATGCGAATTCAGCTTTGGCTTTAGAGATCTCCGCGTCGTCAGCAATCGCTGCGATTAGTTCGGCTTTGTTCAAGTGAAGCTCCTTATAGATATTGATGTCAGCGCACATTGCGCTTACATGATTTTAACCACAAAAAATTACAAAAATAAAGCTGCGTTACAGCAATTTTTTAAAACAACTACATATTATTCATCCAAAACTACTATATCGGAAACAAAATATTCAGTATCCCCAAAACAGCTGGTTGGCAAACCAATATGCTGTTCGTATTTTAGAGCTACTTTTTTTCCTAAGTTAGCATTTATTTTTTGTGCAACTGCATCTTGACGCACCGTAAAGAGGAATTTTTCTGACATTGTCCCCGGCATAGAAACAATCGCCAGCTCACCCTCCCAGGTTTTGCATATAAAGCCCCGATTAGAGAATTTTTGGACATAACCAGCACGTTCGCCACTTCCATAGCTCCAGGTCAGCATCAGCCACGTATAGGCCGCAAGACCCACTAAGCCAATTAAAACAAGGCTTAAGAGCCATTTCATAAAGCCATTCATGCGATATTCTCCTTGGTGAATCATCCACATTTACCCTAATCGGGAATCTCAATCTCTTCAATTAAGTATATTCGCATCTCATGCTGGTGCTTATTTCATGAGCAGATGAGACAAATTCAAAGAAAAATTTATGGTTTCAGAATCTGCACAATTTGTTCAGGACTAATAGGGCCCCAAATTTCGATGCGCTTTTTACGTCCACTTTGACCAGAAATAAACTGAATTTGCTTTTGTGGAATTTTTAGTTGTTTAGACAGCCATGCCAGCAAAAGCTCATTAGCCTTGTTTTCTAGGGCAGGTGCCTGTAGCGATATCTTCAGGCAATCATCATAAGTGCCAACTACTTTTGTCTGTTTTGCGCCCGGCTGGCAATGGAGATTTAAGGTAATTCCGTTAGGGGTTTGTTTTATCCAAATAGGCGTCATCAAAGTACTTTAAACTGAATCCATGATTATGAAAAACTCCAAGGCATTAGATCATCTATTTGCGAATAATCGTGAATGGGCAGATGAAATGATTGCCAACGACGCTGATTTCTTTAAGCGCCTAGTCAACCAACAAGCTCCAGAATACCTTTGGATTGGCTGCGCTGATAGTCGTGTGCCCGCCAATGAAATTGTTAATTTACTGCCAGGCGAGCTTTTTGTTCACCGAAATGTAGCTAACGTGGTGGTTCATACCGACTTAAATTGCCTCTCCGTCATTCAATTTGCGATTGAGCTCTTAAAAGTAAAACACATTCTTGTCGTTGGTCATTATGGCTGCGCCGGTGTGCATGCTGCCCTGAGCGATCGCCGCGTTGGACTTGCAGATAATTGGCTGCGCCACGTCAAAGATGTACACCAAAAACATGAGCGCTACCTAGGAGAAGTTCTGCCAACTCCCAAGCGTCAAGATCGCCTATGCGAACTGAATGTCATTGAACAAGTAGTGAACGTATGTGAAACCACCATTGTCCAAGATGCGTGGGCAAATAACCAGGATCTCACAGTGCATGGTTGGGCCTATCGTTTAGATACTGGCATAGTCAAAGACTTGGGAATGTCTTGCAGCTCTTTAGAAGAGATGAAAATACGTTATTCCAAAACTCTCACGCGCTACGACGCCGAATAAAGGCAGTTTGCTCAAGCCCATTTCTAATTACGCAGGTCTAGGCTTTTTAAAGCTGGTTTCTTTGCTTCCCTATAACGCTATAGTCGCTTTTGGACATGGACTGGGCTATATCGCAGCTCGCGCGCCCGGTGAACGTAATCGGGTAGTGAAAACCAATCTTCGCCTCTGCTTTCCAGAGTTTGACTCTGTAGAAATTGATCGGCTATCCAGACAACATTGGCGACTACTTGGTCGCAGCATTGCAGAAAAAAGCATTATTTGGCATGGCAGCATCAAGCAATTAAGCAAGATGATTGAAGTTAAATCTGCAGTCGACCTTTCCAGCAGAAAGCCTCGCATATTAGTTAATATGCATTTCACTGGAATTGAAGGCAGTATTATTTTGAGCGCACTTGCTAAAGATAAAAATTGGCCACGTACTTCTGGCTTTTTTCAAAGAATGAAAAATCCTTTTTTCAATCAAAAAATTATTGATTGGCGTAATCGCTTTGGGGGCAACTCCATTGATCGCCAGGGCAACTCTATTGAAATCATTCGGGAAATTCGCAAGGGAAGCTTCATCATCATCGCTCCTGATATCGACTTGGGATTAAAAGATTCTGAATTTGTTCCGTTTTTTGGCATTCAAACCAATACGATTACTGCCGTATCGCGCTTAGCCAAAATTACTGGCGCCGAAGTGTGCATGATGACAACCACATTGAAAAAGGATGGCTCGGGCTATCTTTGCGAGATTTCTAAACCTTTAGAAAACTTTCCGGGATCAGACCCCAAATCTGACACTGCTCGACTTAACCAATATTTTGAAAATGAAATTCGCTTGCGACCAGCCGAATATTATTGGGTCCATAAGCGCTTTAAAAATCGGCCTAATGGAGAGGCCAGCCCTTATTAAACCTTTAGAATTAGGGGCTTTTATCCTATCATTAAGGGATGAGTGAGCGTATTGGGCTATTTGCCGATCTCCACAGCAACTTAGAAGCCTTCGAAGCATGTATGGCCAAAGCGGAAGAGCTTGGGGTCACACGCATGGTGTTTTTGGGTGACATTGTTGGCTATAACGCTGATCCTGCCGCACTAATTGAAAGAATTGCTGATTTAGTGAATTCAAAAAAGGCAATTGCTGTGGTTGGCAACCATGACGAAGCTATCTTTAAAGATTATCGCAGTCAAATGAACGCCAATGCGAATGCAGCTATCGAGTGGACAAAAACTCAGCTGCAAGAAAGCCACGTGCAATTCTTAAAAAGTTTGCCCCTCATCATTAAAGAAGAAAAAATTTGTTACGTGCATGCTTCTGCACACAATCCTTCAGACTGGAACTACATAACCGACAGCATGAGCGCTTGGCGTTGCGTACAAAATTCTGGGAAGAGTTATACCTTTGTTGGTCATGCTCACGAACAAGCTCTTTTCTATCAAAGTGCCGTTGGAAAACTGATTCGATTTGCACCACATCCTGGTGATGAAATTCCAGTATTGCAGCATCGCCAATGGGTAGGGGTTGTTGGCTCTCTGGGACAACCTCGTGATGGAAATCCTGAGGCTTGTTTTGCTGTGTTTGAGCCTGATTCAGAAATGCTCACTTTTCATCGAGTGTCTTATGACTACTTCACTGCCGCTAACAAAGTGCGGATCGCAGGCTTACCCGAAGACTTAGCCAATCGCCTCATCACTGGCAAGTAGTTTCTCTCTCATGTCTATCAACACCAATATAGAGGCTGTCGACGAGATCTTTCAAGAAGGCAAGGTGGTTGATGGCTTTACCCTAGGAAAAGAAGTACACCGTGGTGGAATGGCTAGCCTCTACTCTGCAACGAAAGACGGCATAGATGTCCCCATACTTCTCAAGATTCCCCGAGTTGGAAGAGATCAACCTGTTGAAAGTTTGATTGGGTTTGAAACTGAGCTCACTATTTTGCGCGCGCTCAAAAGCCCCTACGTACCCAAATATCTTGGCTCCGGCAATATGGCCACTCGCCCATACATTGCGATGGAACGTGTTGAGGGCCGTCCACTAGAGGACTTTATTAAAGAAGGAAAAATATTTTCTGTTGATGAGGTGGTGCAAATTGGTGCTGATCTTGCACAGGCCGTTCAATCGCTTCATGCACAAGATGCCATTCATTTGGATATCAAACCAGAAAATATTTTGATAGATGACAAAGGCAAAATCACTCTGATTGATTTTGGTTTATCGCATCACGATCGCTATCCTGATTTACTTGCAGAAGAGATGCGCAAGGGGGTTGGTTCTGCGCCCTATATTTCACCTGAGCAAGTAGCTGGCATTCGATCAGATTCACGCAGCGATATTTTTTCGATTGGCGTGATCATGTATGAGTTACTTACAGGGGAATTACCTTTTGGCAATCCCCAGAGCATAAGCGGCCTTCGCAAAAGAATGTGGGCACAAGCCTTTCCACCAAGAGCCATCCGCAAAGAAATTCCGCGCTGGTTACAAGAAGTAATCTTGAGGTGCTTGGAGCCAAGGGCTGCTGATCGCTATCAGAGCGCAACCCGATTGCGTCAGGTATTGCGTGATCATGAGAGCGTGAAGCTGACCGAACGTGCCGATCGAGTAGAACCTTTAAGTTTTTGGGAAAACCTTAAGCTGATGTTTAAAGCAGCAGGGTACGAGCCATCTCCCAGCCCTCGCCCCAGTATGGGCAACCAAGATGCGCCTCTGATGATTGCGGCGATCGATACGCGTCAGTCCGATGAAGACTTACGGGAACGCATGCAAACGACTGCAAAAAATTTATTACAGGCCTATCCAGAGAGTCGGCTAGTTTGTATCAGCACCATCAGCAGCACACCAACGTTTGAAGGCAGCGAGGAAAACGAAACAGCTAGTGGTATTGTGCGCGGGCACTTAGTGCAACTCATGGAATGGGCAAAGCCCCTTAAGCTTCCACCTGAAAGAATTTCGTATCACGTACTTGAGGCGTTGGATCCTGCATCTCGCATTGTTGAATTTGCGAAGGACAATGATGCTTCGTTGATATTGATCGGCGCATCTCATAAGCTACCGAATAAAGTGACGCCTTGGAGAACCTCAATGACGAAGATCGTTGAGGAAGCTCCATGTAGCGTGCATATCGTGCGCACCTAAACTAAGTCTTAGTCAGGAAAACGGGGAAGTCGCTCGCCGCCACCTGGAACTGGGTGCCGAGCCATATTCATTTCCATAGCCAAGAAGGTGTAGTAGCCAGCAATTCCCGCTAGATCCACAGCGCCTTTTTTACCAAAACGTTTTTCTGTTTTATTAAAAGTAGTTTCTGAGACACGTTTATTTCTTTGGAGCTCTATCGTAAAGTCATACACGATAGATTCATCCTCGCTCATGCCTTCAGGCCTTCTGCCCTCTTTTATAGCTTTCGCAATTTCTGGATTTAATCCTTCTTTGATGGCGATTGGATAATGAATATGCCACTCATAATCTTGATGCCATTCACGGGCCGTAATCAAAATAGCGAACTCACTTAAGCGACTATTAAACGCAGAGTTATAGCGCAGGTAATCGCCCATTGCTCTTGCGTTATTCATTAGCTGAGGGCTATACATCAACATAGCAAATGGACCCCATGGTGCTTTTTTACGCGCCTTCTCAAATTCTTGAGCAGCTGCTTTTTGTTCTGCGGTGTACTGATCTAAGGGAATATCAGGTAAACGCGTTTGAGCAAATAATGAACCACTGGTCAAAAGCAGTGAAAAAGAAAAAATATACGCATGAATTGACTTCATAAAATCCTCACCTTAGATAAGAAGTATTACTTGTAGAACTCTTGGGAGCTATCGCAAGTGATTGAATATATTGAATATTTTTGATTTCTTCCGATAAATCCAGAAATCATTTTTGTCTCCACTCTTTATATTCTTCCAAGCTCTAGCGGCTTTACTGAACTACATATTACCTTGGCTCTAAAGAAATGGATTGATGTCGGATAATGCAGTCATGGAAGAAAAAGTTCGCGTCTCTAAACTCTTGTCTGAATTGGGTCTTTGCTCACGTCGTGAGGCAGATTCTTATATTGAGCAGGGCTTAGTCACAGTTGATGGCGAAGTGGTAAATGAATTAGGCGTGCGAGCATTTAGACATCAAAAAATAGAACTGCAGTCCGTTGCCAAAGCTCAACAAGCTTCGCGCATCACCGTCGTACTGAATAAGCCGGTAGGATTTATTTCTCACTACGATGATGAGCAAGAGTATCAACCTGCAGCGTCTTTAATCACCCCAGACAATTACTTTGCCAGCCCCTTAGATAAAGGCAAGAATCCACGTTTCAATACCAGGGGATTAGCCCCTGCAGGCCGCTTAGATATTGACTCTACTGGTATGTTAGTTTTAACTCAGGACGGTCGAGTTGCCAAACTATTAATTGGTGAAAATAGCCCGATTGAAAAAGAATATTTGGTGCGCGTAGAGGGCAAGCTTTCCTTTGAGGATTTAGATCGACTCCGACATGGTCTATCACTGGATGGGGTGGCACTCAAGCCTGCTCAAGTCAGTTGGCAAAATGAAGATCAACTTCGCTTTGTATTGCGAGAGGGGCGCAAACGTCAAATTCGTCGTATGTGTGAAATGGTTGGACTAAAAGTCGTCGGATTAAAACGCGTCAGAATGGGTCGAATCTCATTAGGCCCGCTTCCCCCTGGTCAATGGCGATTCTTAAAGCCTGGCGAACAGTTCTAAGCAAGGCCTCGCGCTTATAATCCAGTCCAAACCTAGATTATTAAGCGCAGAATTACCATCGACACTAACACCCCTAGCACTCCAGGAGCAGAAGTATTAAGGCGCCGCAGCTTTGCCATCATCTCTCACCCAGATGCAGGCAAAACGACGCTTACGGAAAAACTATTGCTATACGCGGGTGCGATTCAAATTGCAGGTAGCGTTAAGGCGCGCAAAGCAAGTCGACATGCAACTTCTGACTGGATGGAAATTGAAAAGCAGCGAGGCATTTCGGTAGCAAGCTCCGTAATGCAAATGGAATATCGTGATTGCATTATTAATCTGCTCGATACACCAGGCCACCAAGATTTTTCTGAAGACACCTATCGTGTTTTAACTGCTGTTGACTCAGCCCTCATGGTGATTGATGCTGCAAACGGCGTGGAATCCCAAACTTTGCGCTTGCTTGAAGTATGTCGCGCACGCAATACACCCATTGTTACCTTCATCAACAAGATGGATCGTGAAGTCAAACCTCCAATGGAGTTGATGGATGAAATTGAAACAGCGCTGGGTATTGAAGTCGTTCCATTTACTTGGCCAGTTGGGATGGGTAAATCTTTTGCCGGCGTGATTGATATTGCTAAGTCACAAATGCGCATGTTCAAAGCCGGCGAAGATCGGGTTACAGAAGATTCACATGCGATTGTGGATGTGAATGATCCCGCCTTAAAAGAGCGCCTTGGCACTGACCTTGAAAACGCCTTGGCTGAAGTCGATTTAATTCAAAGTGCCATGCCCGCATTTGATCAAGAAGCATTCTTGGCCGGGCGCCAATCACCCGTGTTCTTTGGCTCAGCGATTAATAACTTCGGTGTACGTGAAATCCTGAATACTCTGGTAGAGCTTGCACCGTCACCAGGCTCTCGTAAAGCACTACAGCGCGAAGTCAGCCCTGCTGAAAACAAATTTTCTGCTGTAGTGTTTAAGATTCAGGCTAATATGGATCCGGCACATCGTGACCGCGTTGCTTTCTTACGCATCTGCTCGGGCCACTTTCAACGCGGCATGAAATTAAAAATTTGTCGCAATGGCAAAGAAGTTCGAACTAACAATGCTCTATCTTTCTTGTCACAAAGACGAGACATTTTGGATGAGGCATTCCCTGGCGACATTATTGGTTTGCCCAATCACGGCCTATTGCGACTCGGTGACACCCTAACCGAAGGAGAGCAGCTGCAATTTACTGGGCTGCCATTTTTTGCACCTGAGATTTTCCGTATGGTTGAGTCTGCCGACCCCTTACGCTCTAAGCAATTGAGAACGGGGCTCATGCAGCTAGGGGAAGAGGGTGCCATTCAAGTGTTTCGACCTATGGCAGGCGGCACAATGTTACTGGGTGCCTTTGGACAATTGCAGTTTGAAGTAGTAAGCCATCGCCTTCAAACAGAATATGGTGCTGAGGTGCGCCTATTACCCGCACGCTACAGTCTTGCACGCTGGGTAAGCTCAGACGACCCTGTGGCATTAAAAAAGTTCACTCAAGAAAATATTCATCGCATGGCCGAGGATGTTGTTGGTGCTGCAGTTTTCTTAGCAACCCATAAATCAGAACTCGATGTAGCACAGCAACGCTGGGAATCGATTCAGTTCCACGCCCTAAGAGAGCATGCTGGCCTGATCTATCAATCCGACCTGGCTGGCTAAGCGTCGCTGAACTAAAGCTTAGCGCTGCATCTTGCAGTCAAAGACTACCAAAAACTGACTATCGCTACTTCTAAACGAAGCAGTCTTGCCAAATTGCGCGCAATAGGCGTTGGCATTACCAGTGAGTTGCTCAATCGATTCGCCACTACTATTGATATAGGTAACGTGATTAGAGTCGGAAGCGTCTGTATACACAGCGGCGCATGACACCAAACTCAAGGCAAAGAATGTCAGTAGGTAAGATTTCATTTCAGCTTTTTAACTAGCGCAGTCGTAACCCATTCAGAAACTGGGCGATAGACCAAGATGCAAACTATCGCTACAGGATAGGCTATTGACCAAGCATCAAACCACAACCAAAGGAAATTACTAGCAGCGCCCTCGCGCACCATGGAGATGGCGAATGTAATAGTGAGGGACATGAGACCCCCCATCACTAGGGCAAAAATAATTTTAGGCAGAGTAATCATGATCTAAACATAAAGTAGACAGCGCCAAGCAAGCAAAGACCTGCCCAGATGTAGTCTGTTTTAAAAGGTTCGCCCATATAGAACACAGCAAATGGTACGAATACACTTAAGGTAATGACTTCTTGAGCAATTTTTAATTGCCCAAGATTAAAATATTGATAGCCAACTCGATTAGCGGGCACTTGCAGTGCATATTCAAACAAAGCAATAGCCCAGCTTGCTAAAACAGCAATCCACCAGGGTTTGGCGGCCAAATTTTTTAAATGGGCATACCAAGCAAATGTCATAAAGACATTTGAAAGAACTAACATCCCAATAAAGCCGAACTGATTATTGAAAATAGACAAATTCATAATGGATCAATCATAGCGCCTGAGGCCTTTAACTGTTATTCTGAAATGGTGATCACTATTCTGCGCCCTAGAAAGGGGAATCATGTGAAGCAACATCACAGATTCATCATTCCAATACTCTAGGAAAATCCAATGGCAGTAAATCAAAACCAAAAAAATCGAAAAAGTAACTCCATGCTTACTAAAACAGGGAAAGCTCGTTTAGGCCCCCTGAATATTGCTCAACTCACAAAACTTTTAGAGTCAAGCACTAAACCAAAAGAAAAGGACAAGATTCAGCGCGCGCTCAACAAGCTCAGTGTAGCGTCTGCCTAAATACCAAGCCCCGTACTATCGGGGCTTTTTACTTCCTAGCTCCTTTGAACTAGCATGCGCTTTCCTAGAATGACTGTAGACACCACCAAAACAGCAAAGATTAAATTCATCCATGTCAGTGGTTCGCCCAGCAATATATTTGCCGCGAATAAGGTACAAAACGGCTGAATTAATTGGACCTGACTTACGCGCGCAATGCCACCAATAGCAAGTCCCTCGTACCAAAAGAAAAATCCTAGAAACATTGGAAAAAGGCTGAGATATACAAAGATCGTCCAAGCCATTGTTCCAGCATCTAGATAGCTAGGTTGGAAAGTAAGGTAACTGAATACGATGTTGAAGGGCAAAGAAATTACTAATGCCCAAGAAATTACCGCCCTAGGATTCATTCTTCTAGAGAGCTCGCCGCCTTCAACATAGCCAATACAGGCACAAATACCCCCAAGCACCAACAGACCATCTACCAGAGTAAAACTACCCGAACTTTTTAATAGCGCATAGGTCACCACTAGCGCGGCGCCCAACAGTGACACCAACCAAAACCCAGTTGATGGGCGCTCGCCAAAACGCACAACCCCAATCACAGTAGTAGCCAAGGGCATCATGCCGAGAATGACGGCGCCATGAGACGAAGAACCATACGCCATGGCCACCGTAGTCAATATAGGAAAGCCAAAAACCACACCTAAAGCGATTACTACAAATCTGGGAAGATCGGCTTTAGCCAGCATTGGCTCACGCTGAATTACTAGGTAGGCAAGAGCGATTAAACCCGCAAGAGCGGCCCTACCAAAGGCAATGAAATAGGGATCAAAGCTTTGAATCGCAATTTTGCTTACTGGCAAAGTTAGACTAAAAATGAGAATGCCGATAAATCCAATGAGCATTCCTTTAGTTTCTTTATTCACTATCACCCTTTTAGTCTGTCTGAGTGGATTGTATTAACAAACTTGAATGCATGGGTTGTAATATGCAATACATCATGACTGAAAGTGTTCGGATTCAAGCTATCTATATTGCCCCTCAAGCAGGGGTGCCCATGCAATCCATCGAAATGGCAGAGCTTATTGCAGGCCAAGGCATCCAAGGCGATCGTTATGCGCTCCAAACAGGCACCTTCTCCCAGAATATGCCTCAGAAAATTCGTCACATTAGCTTAATAGCTCAAACCGGCATAGATATTGCCAATGATTGGCTTCTGGGTGGCGATGAGCCCAACTTTGACGCCTCAGAAACCCGACGCAATATTGTGCTCAGTAATATCTCTCCAATAGAATTAAATCACTTTGTTGGTAAGACTTTCTTTTTAGGAAATGTTCAATGTAAAGGTGTAGAGCTTTGTACTCCTTGCCAAAGGCCTGCAGAACTTTTAAATAAATCTGATTTTATGAATGCTTTTGAAGGTCGAGGCGGCTTGCGTGCAGAGGTTCTTGTTTCCGGAAATATACTAATAGGGGATGCTTTTGTTTCAGCATCTACAGAAAATTGATGATCACCTATCATGATGACGCCAAAATTACAGCCGCACAAGCTATCGATCTTTATATTCGATCTAGCCTTGGAGAGCGAAGGCCGATTGATAATCCGCAAACTTTTGAAGCCATGCTTCACCATGCCAATCTCACAATTACCGCATGGGATGGTGATCAACTAGTGGGGATCTCTCGATCTTTAACAGACTTTGCTTATGTAGCTTATCTCGCTGATCTAGCAGTAGATCAGCAATATCAAAAGCAAGGAATTGGTAAAGCACTGATTGAAGAAACTAAAACACGACTAGGGCCAAACTGCACGATTGTTTTACTTGCGGCACCGAAAGCCAATGACTACTACCAACATATTGGCTTTGAACATAACCCACGAGCATGGACGATCAAAAAATAATTTAGCCTTTATGATGACAGTATGAATACAACTCGCTTTTGTTTAGTACGTCATGGTGAAACTGATTGGAATGCTGAAAGGCGCCTACAAGGTCACACTGATGTTGATTTAAATCCAACAGGTATAGCCCAAGCAGCACAGATGGCAAAAGCCATTAAAGCAATTAATCTGCAATTTGATGTGCTGTACACCAGCGATTTACTGCGCGCTGCTAAAACTGCCAACGCCATAGAAACTTTATTTAATACAAAAGCGATTGTGGATCATACTTTAAGAGAGAGGCATTTGGGCGTGCTGCAAGGAGTTACTACTGCAGAGGCGCCTCAATTTGATGCCGAGCTATGGAAAAACCATCTGAGCAGAGATATTCATGAAGAATTGCGTGGTGGTGAGAGCATTGCACAATTTGCGGAGCGCACACATCAGGCATTAGAAAAAATTCGACTACAGCATCTTGGCAAAACAATTCTGCTAGTCAGTCATGGAGGCACGCTCGATATGATGTATAGGCTTGCTAGCAATCAAGCGCTCGATGCTGAAAAAGCAGTTTCAGTTCCCAATGCCTCGCTGAACTGGATTAGCCACGATGGTCATGCTTGGAAAGTAGATCGCTGGGCCGATACTAGTCATCTTGATACCTTGGCCCTAGACAACCTCGATCTATAGCCTAGGCAATCAATAGACCACAATACGGTGGCCTATTGATTTAAAGCAGCGCCTTACTTGATTAGGTGCTTCGCTTGTTCGGACGCACAGAAATCTACGATGACGTCTGCAAAATTTAAATAGCGTGAATTGCTTTTTCTAAAACTATCTAGCTCTGCAGCAACTGGAGAGACTGGTGCTTTAAAACTAGCATCTTCATAGCCAGGGTGATATGGGGCTTCTTCAACAAATTTATTTGTCATATGTTTACCTTTAGTTAGCAATGGCTCAACTGCAAAAGCAATTGAGAAAATGAATCGATAGAAATTGGAGTGGCCTGTAGCGACAGACCAGAAAGCATTGCTAACTTATGAAATTTGAGTGCACATACAAATTCTCCCAAAAGCAGCCCATCAGACACATCAATCATGTGGATGGATGCCGCTCCCCCTGTCCCTGATACCTGAGAGATTCACACTAAACCTAGCTTAGTGCTTGCTCCTTCGGTGCACCATAAAGATGGTGACTCTCCAGACGGCTATTTAGGATAAGCAGTACCTTCCTGGTGGATACCTGAGCGTTCATGGGAGTTTGCGCCTTCGGTGGAGGGTTGCCCCTCGCTCTCCTGCTTCATTAAATTATATCGTGATACTTTTGTAATTTACAAATTAATCAACCGTAATTTTTCCACTCTTAACTAACCTAGACCACTCGGCCATTTGCACCTTAATGAATTTATCTGCAGCATCAGCATTGCCCTGAAAAATTTCTCCGCCTAAGGAGCTCACTTTTTCTTTTACTTCAGGTGATTGCATCACCTTTGCAATCGCATCTGAAATTTTGGTCAGAATGACTGCGGGTGTAGCAGCTGGAGCAAAAATACCATTCCACTCATAAACTTCATAACCTGCTATACCGGCTTCGGCCATTGTGGGCACACTAGGCATAGATGAGGCTCGCTTTTTCCCGGTGACCGCAAGGGCATTTAATTTACCGGTCTCTACATACTGCTTAGTAGAGGCAACGCTACCAAAAAATACTGGCACCTGACCGCCCACTACATCATTTAAAGCTGGGCCACCGCCTTTATAGGGTACATGCTGCATCTCTACGCCCGCCTTCACTTCAAACAGAGCTCCAGCGAGATGTTGTGCGGAACCATTTCCAGAAGATGCGTAGGCTATGCCATTGGGCTTAGCCTTTGCTAAGGCAACCATCTCTTTGACTGACTTTGCAGGAAAGCTTGGGTGCACTAGCAATACATTGGGGTACTGAGCCAAGATCCCCAAGGTTTTGAAATCTCGATTGGGGTCATATGGCAATTTAGGAAACAAGGAGGGGTTTACAGAGTATGAAGAGGCATCAAGCATCAGGGTATATCCATCGGCGCTTGCCTTAGCAACATAAGCTGCTGCAATTTGCCCGCTTGCTCCCGGCCTATTTTCAACTACCACTGAAGTGCCAAGCTCTTTCCCTAAGGGGCCTGCAATCGTTCGAGCCATCAAATCAGCAGTACCTCCTGGGGGATAGCTTACGATCAGGCTAATAGGTCGATTAGGCCATTCTTGCGCATGAATAGGGCTCACCAAGCACAACAGCAGAGATAAGACCTGTATTAGTAACTTCATTTGGTACCCATGATCTGATTTTTATTAAGAATATAAAGTAGCATACTCAAAATGAAAATTGATGCCCATTTCCATATTTTTTTGGCTAAGTCCATCAATCAGGCCCAAAGTCGTTATGTGATTGCGTACGATGCGACTATTGATCAATGGGAAAAGCTTGCTACTCAAGCAGGATTAGAAGGCGGGGTCATAGTGCAACCAAGCTTTCTAGGGGTAGATAATTCCTTCTTGCTTGCTGCCATACAGCGCAGCCAAAATAAGCTCAAGGGTGTAGCCGTGTTACCACCTAATACACCTAGATCAGAGCTAGAAGAACTTAAAGAGCAAGGAGTGCTTGGTGCTCGACTCAATCTCTTTGGAAACGAGAGCCCAGCTGCCCATATTCGTGCTCATTGGAAATTGATTGATTTGATTAATGAATCAGGGTTGCATCTAGAAATACATCATGATGATGGCCTACTCAATACTTTGTTGTTGGATATACCCAAGGGTACAGAGATCGTGATTGATCATTTCGGTAGGCCTAAGACGGATTCAGAATTTTTAAATGAAGCTACCGGAATTGAGCGGCACGCTGCTTCGCTTTGGGTCAAGTTGAGCGCGCAATATAGAACGCCACATCTTCATCACAGCAAGGTGTTGGACTACTGGCTTGATGCGATTGGTCCTAAGAAATTACTGTGGGGGAGCGATTGGCCTCATACCGGTTTTGAAGCAAAGCAAACTTATGAAAACCAACTCAGCGATCTGAATACATTAGTTTCCGATGCGTCTTTAATAGATCAGATACTAGTGAGCAATCCCAAATATTTATATTGGTAGTCAGGAGAGGCGATCAATTTTGTTGGAATGGGACTGAACAACAAACTTTGCCAGGGTTTCAATAGAGGAATCTTCATCCTGTGCATTACTTAGCACTCTAAGACTTACAGTTAAAGCCTTTGGAGTGAACTCAGCAATGCCGTAGCCTTTCTTGTTAGCTTCAGCAAAAATGAAATGCGGGTTTTTAGCCAGACGCGCATCTATATATTTTCCACCGTCACCAATAGACGTGATGCTGGTGCCACAAAACTCAACGCCTAATACAGAACTGTCTTGCTTGTCATAGTCAGCCTTGACATACCCTACCCAGTTTTCATGAACATCGCCGCCAAATATGACTAGATTTTTAACTTGGTTTTGGATCAAAGCCTGATTGAGTCTTTTTCTTGCCGCAGGAAACCCATCCCATCCATCATTCCAAATAAGTAATTTATCGCCACTAGGAAAATAACGTTGCGCGTAGAGGGTGGGCTGACCAATGACATTCCAAATTTGTTGATTTGTGTCTCTTAATTTGTTTGTTAGCCATTTTTCTTGATCGCCTCCTAAAATACTTCGTTCGGGCGCAAGAAGCTCTTGACAAGTTTTGGGATCGAAGATTGCTGAACCATTTCCAGAGGGGGTGCATATGTTTAGATCTCGATACTGACGATCATCCAACATAGTGATGTTAGCCAACTTTCCATATTGAAAGTCTCCATAAACTCGCATCTCTGCGCCCCGCATCAAACCATCAATGCCCTCTATCAATACCGAGGATTTCAGGGGCATATGCTCATAGTAGGCCTGATAAGCAGCAGCACGTCTTTTAGGAAAGTCAGAAACGTAGGGGCCAAATGTGCCTGCGTTTAAACCAGCATAGTCGTTTTGCACTTCGTGATCGTCCCAGGTCATTAACCAAGGGCAGGCTGCATGCATAGCCTGAAGGTATTGATCTTTCTTATAGAGAACATATCTTTTACGATAGTCATCCAATGAAATAATGGGGCCACTATCGTGTGCTCTGACGCCCTTGCGGCCAGGACCATATTCATAAATATAGTCCCCTAAGAACATTAGCAAATCTACGCTTTCTGCACACATGAACTTATAGGCGGTGAAATAACCGTGCTCATAATGCTGGCAAGAAGCATAAGCAAGTTTCAATTTCTCGATGGCTTGATTAGGTGCGGGCAACGTTCTTGTCCTGCCAATAGCACTCACCTGACCGCCTACTTGAAAGCGATAAAAAAACCATTGGTTAGCAGGCAATTGATTCACTTCAACATGAACGGAGTACGCCAATACAGGCACCGCCAAAGAAATACCTGATTGCACTATTTGAGAAAACGCTTGATCTTTTGCGACCTCCCATTTGACCTCTATCGGCGAATTAGGCAAATTACTTGAAAAGACACCCTCGTCAATCAATCTAGTCCACAGCACAATCGAGCGATCTGTAGGCGAGCCACTAGCCACGCCAAGCACAAATGGATTTTTATCAAACTTTCTTTGAGCCCAAGCAGGGTTTGATAAAGGCAATATCACTGTTGCCAATGACATTGCCTTTAAAAGATCTCGTCTGGCTTTATAAAAGGATTTCATGCCTAAAATATTACGCCTAAACACTGTCTGCACTAGTTTTTTCATAGCCGTTAATGCTGTATATTGATTCTGTCGATGCAATACAAATAATTTCATTAAGGGGCGCAGATGCTTATTCGTTCATATGTTTACATTTTTATCTTGTGCTGCTTTTCCTCAGTCGCGATTGCACAAAATTCAAAGTTCTCAGGGCCGTATGCCCAATTTGGCGTGGGCTATCAAAGTGCGTCTCCCTCTTTTTCAAATACAAGCTTAAGTGCAGCGGGGCAAAGCCTTACGCCAACTGTTTCGGTTTCAAACGCTAGTGGATTTACCGGCACCATTACAGCGGGATATAACTTTTTCTCAGGCACCCCTTTATTGCTCGGTCTTGGAATTGAATACTCGCCTTTTCCAACCTCAAATGCCAGCGCATCCGCAAGCTATAGCGGTAGTGTGGGAACCTATCAAAACTCTGCATCAGTTCATATCAACAACTCATTGAATATTTTTCTAGCGCCTGGCTTAGCGCTGGACCAAAACAAACTTCTCTATGGCAAAGTTGGCTACACAGGATCTAGCGCTAATGGTGTTAATACCGACTTTTACATGGGTGGCACTAGCCTAGGATTTGGCTATAAGCAAATTATTGGGTCGGGCCTTTATGGCTTTGCTGAATACAACTATGTTAACTACGGTAGCTTGAATCGCTCCCTCAGTGGCACTTTAAAAACACCGGGCAATGTCAGCGTTCCTGCCACGCTCAATTCCACTGTGACCGCTACCACCACCAACCTACTCTTTGGCTTAGGCTACCAGTTCTAGATCTAGATTACAGGCCAATACAGGCGACTGGCATATCCTGAAAAGGGGTGCCAGGAATGCAATTGACGCCAACTGGCGATGTGCTACTCAAAAGGCATCCATTCAAAAGAAATGTCAGCATCAGAGTCATCAAGATAAGTAATTGTTTTTTCATATCGATTCCTATTGGTATATTTTCCAGGTGCGCGGAAAAACTAAAGTATGCGCCTCACCGTTCTCTAGCATGGCATCCAAGCCACTTTCTTTAAGCTTTTGCACTAAACCTTCTGTAAAGCTAGTACCAACACCCAATGTTTCATTGGGCATTACCAGCTCTGTTGAAAGCGTAATCTCCAAGTCCATCAACTCTTGCAAACTCCATAAGTTACTCAGGAGCTTTTCATAAGAAACATTGAAAAGGGGCGTATAGATCTTATATTGAGGCCAAGTATCAACGCGCCACTGGCGAATACTCTGCAAATGAAGATCACCAAACACCAGTCGATTAATGCGTGCGCCAGTTTGCATCGTAATTAATTCCAAAGCCTCTTGAATGCTGCTCTTGTAATCCGTATTCGGAAATAAAGGTACAAGACATAAAGGCAGCTTCAGAAATTCCGCCTGCTTTGCAATATTTTTAATATGGATATTTTGAATAGAGACCCTGCTGGTTAAGGCCCCAAAACTGGTAAGCAAAACAACGCGTTTCTTTTCCTGAAGCAAGTGATCCAAGGCCAAAAAACTATCCTTACCGCCCGACCAAAATAAAACATCAATGTCTTGATCTTTGCTAGACCAATTCATGAGCACAGGCCCAGCAATCGACTGCTTGATGAGATTAGGATCGCCCACATTAATGTGCCCATAGGGGCAGTGCCTGCAAGAGTTTCCACAACAAGCGCCTTGCCTTAAAAGGGCTTTGCTGGTGAGCACTTGATAGCCTGATGCTGGATCAATATAGGTATCGCGCGCCGCATCACAGGCTAAACGATGTAACTCGTCAATATCAGATCTCAACAGAGCACCTCCTCAGTAAAGAGGGCTTGTGGATATTGTGAAATAGCCTGCAAAGCTTTTGACTGAATCTGATCTCTAAGCACTTGATTGCTGGCTAGCTCAACGCAATTACTGATCAGGTCTTCATATCGCGAAGCATATATGCCGTCTTGATAAATAGAGTCTATTGAAGTTGTATCATTTACCTCTCCAACAACAGCTACTGAATTCGTGAGCAAATAAAAAACCCTCACTATTTCAAAAATTTGCGATTCATAGTAATGATGATTGAGAACCACTTTTGAGCGCTCGATCCACTCATCGCGGTCTTTGCCATAGACGCCAAACAAGACTTTGACTTTAAGGCCTCTCGCCTCAAGCCCGTCTAATATGATTTTTCTTCTCTCGTTGACTGAGCCATAAAATAAGACGTCAATTTCTTTTGGTCCACTTAAATCTAAACGCGCCAACTCTTTTTGAAATCCAATCTTCAATAACTTTGTTCGATCAATGCCTAACTGATTTAATTTTTCGATGTTCTTAGGACTGTAATCCCAAATTTGAAAATGCTTAGCCCACGCAAAAATCGGCTTATTCCAATTGGTTTCCCCATAAACTTGCTCCGTATTCAGAATAATGGTGGAAGCAGGAATCTGTTTAATAAAACTGGGGTCTAAAAGATGACAGCCAATTAATATATTAGTAGCTGAAGGCTCAATATTATTGAAGCCAAAGGTTACTTCATGGCCAAGCTCCATAAGCGAAAAATACAATAGCTCTCCCAACTCTAAAAAAGCATAGGAGTGTATATAGTTGTCTGGCTTGACCAAGCAAATATTCAATCGCGCCATTGAATGCTTATGAGGACTTAGGAGTTATGAGATCGGCATAGGCAATGCATAGCCACTTGCTGCTGGTTTTTTTCCAAACGCTTAAGCGAGGTGAATAATCGGATGAAAGCGCTTTACCGTCATGGTATTCATCTGCTGCAAGCCAAAAACTCACAATGAGATTATCGCCCGATTGGGTAACTAGGAAGTCTTTAAATTTGACCGGGCCAAGATTCATCCCCTTCATGAGGGTCATGGCCGTTGTGCGATCACAGGCCCCAGCCATACCCACAAATTGACAGGCAGGGTCCAACATCTTTTCAAGCGCATCCCAATTTTTATCTTGGAGATATTGGACTGATAGGCGCTCTAATTTCTCACCCTGTTCTGCAAGCTCACTCTGACTTAGTTCCTGCTCCATATGATCCCCTAATTAATTAAGATCATCATACAAGACTCTATTCATTAAGCTTTTCGCTTAGGGGCCCAGAAAGGGCGGACAAAGAAAAGCCACCCGAAGGTGGCTTGATTCACAATTAACAACCGCAGGCGTTAAGCTCTTTTAGGGAAATTGAGCCGTCACCGTTTGCATCCCACTCTTTTAATACCTCTGCTGGGATTTGGTACATGGCCGCCTCTTCAATGGTCAACACGCCGTCTCCGTTGGCATCCATAATTTTCAATTCTTCAATGGACAAGCTGCCATCGCCGTTTTTATCTAACTTGATATACCACTGTGCCTTTTTATCCACCGCACTAGCACGAGCACCAAAATACTTACTTGCAATATATCCGGCGATAGCGATGATCACCACCGCTAACACTATCTTTGAGGCCTTCATGTGTTCTCCTTTATTGTTTCTAATAATTAAGCGCTACGAGCATAGCAGCATTAAAGCAGGTCTTACCCTTTAGCTCCCTCGTTCAACCATTCTAAGCATATTTATAGAAAATATCTCAAGAGTCAAGATGGGGAAGTCTGAAAAGTTACCTTCGGGGCAGGGCCTAAGCCGTTATTGGGATCTTTAGCCTTATCTTGTGACCTGACGCCCTCAGAATAGAAAGTCATCTCTAAGGCGGCCTAGGGAAGCCAAATCGTTGAAGAAATACCTCTGATGATTAAAACTTGAGCAATGTCCACTCGCTCAGATTTAACTTGCCATCTTTATCTTTATCGGCGGCATCAAAATTCAAGTTGGAGATACCTGCTTGCTTTGCCTCATCACGTGAAATATGGCCATCATTATTTTTATCAATGACAACAAATGAACGTGGTGGCGCACTCGCTTTGCCTGGATCTGCCGCAGGAGAAGATTGGGCAATGCTGTGTAAAGGCGCCAGTAAAAAGGCTGCCGCTATGAAGGGGCTGAGGTTTTTCATCTGAACTCCAATTAAAGGGTCTTATCAGGATACTAGCAGGACAATTCCAAGAATGCCTGCCTCCTTAAAGGACTTCCAGTACTTTGCTTAAGGAATTTCCCTCGTAGTTTGGTTTTTCTCCAATTTCTTCATATGGGTGTCCAAGACGATTTACCCAAAACACATCAAACCCAAACCACTTTGCCGCAAGCGCATCCCACGCATTGCTAGACACAAACAAAATTTCTTCTTTTTTTACTGCGAACGCTTTTAATAAAAGCTCGTATGCCTGAGGAGCTGTTTTGAATAAGCGAACATCCTCGATCGTGACTACCCGATCTAAATAAGGCCTTAAGCCATTACTTTCGACCACGGTTGCCAGCATCTCTTTACTACCATTGGACAAAATAGCAGTGGCAATGCCCTTATCTTTAATTGACTTAAGTACCTTCAAGCTGTCTTCAAAACCAGTTAGCTTGGCATACTGATCCATTAGGCGCTTTTCATTGACAGTGCTCAGTTCTAGATCCATACGCTTACAAACATATCGCAAGGATCGAATGGTCAGGTCCCAAAAAGGCAAATAGTATTTGCTACCAGCGGGATTAGGGTCACTCATCGTGACCAAGCGCGTGTATTCAATTTGACGATCGCGCCACATTAAGGCGAGCGCCTGTCCATGACTCGGAAATATTTCTTCTGCCAACTGCCCCATAGAGTAAACATCAAATAATGTCCCATAGGCATCAAATGCAATTAACTTATACATACCATCTCCTAGGGAGCTCTTTGAATAAAGGGATATAAAGCTTAGGTAAGCGCAGGTAATTTAATTAAAAACTGAGCGCCGCCATCTGCTGGCTCTTCATATTGAATTGTCCCGCCATATCGACTAACAATGTGTTTGCAAAGCCATAAGCCCAAGCCCATGCCTGTTTGCTTGGTGGTACTCAGCAACTCAAATAGTTGCGGGCGGAATTCGGCAGGTACTCCGCTGCCATTATCTGTAACGCTCATTTGAGCCATATCCCCAGACCTAACTACTTCAATAGAGATTCTTCGGGCCAGTGCACCAGAGTTTGCCAGCGCTTGGACTGCATTGTTTACCAGGTTCAGAATCACTTGCTCAATTTCACCTGAGTTAACACTTACTGCCAAAGTCTCATCCACCTTTAATTGAATCTGAATATTCTTTGACTTCAACTCGGGCTTAACAATATCCAATACTTTTGAGATTAAGTCGCCTAGCCGAACCCCGGCAGAATTTAGTTCACCGTCTGTGAAGATTGATCTCAAAGATTTAACAATCGTAGCAGCACGCTTATTGTCTTCCTCTAAAGAATCCAGTATCTCTTTTCCAAGCTCAGGATTTAACACTCCTTTTTCTAATTTCATCTTTAGAAATTGAATGTTTAGATTGGATGCGCCAAGTGGTTGATTCAGTTCGTGAGCAATGGAAGCCGATAGTGCCCCAGTGGCTGCGGTCTTGTTGGCTTTCATCAGGCCATAAATTAAGCGCTCTTTTTCTTTTAGGAGTTCAGTAATCTTTTGGTTTTCTCTGGCCACCTGAATATTTTCAGCGCTCAACTTTTCCATCCAATATCCAAGCACTGCTATGTAGGACAAAATGGCAACGCCAAGCCATGCCCACCGGATAGATGCGCTGACAATGCCTTCCTGATATAGATGAATTGCCGTTGGTGCACCATCAAAATATAAAGCCGTCAATCTGCCAAAGGTAAGGGCCAATTCAACTGCAATCGTATAAAACAAAAAGCGAAGTTGAGTAGATCGAATTTGTTTTAGACGATTTAACTCGACTAGCTCCCAAATTAGGCATGTAGCAGCAACAAGACTAACAAAAGTCACGCGCCCTACAAACGATCCGTTTTGCCTAAGATATTCAAAGCACACAGCAAATACTAATAAAGCTAGAGGAATAACAATATGAACATATTTCTTTACCGGTCTAGATAAGGAATGGCAGAAAAGACCTAAGTAAACAAAACTCGCAACAAATAAAGTATTTGCTGGCGTAATTAGCGTGATGGATATTGTTGATGCAACTGAAAAAAGTGTAAATGCAGCTGCATTACAGGAAAGCGCAATTAACCAAAATCGTTCTGGTTGCTTATTCTTTGCAAGTCTTAATATATTGATAGAACCAAAAAGCAATCCCCACAAGATGAGGGAAGAAACAAAGAAAAAGAGTTCGTTCGCGTATTTCATTGATTGAATATTACTCTTAGAACAAGGGAAGGGCTCTGCTAGCCCTTGGGGCAGTATTCAATACGATTCAGCTTGTCCCTCAAAATCACTTATATTCTTATTGTCGATTATTTGTCGCCAAGATCAATCAAAGCAGCCTAAATAGAGACCAACCTAAGTTCAAAATAATGAGCGTTACTAAAGTGGCGAATGTGAATTTCATACCAAGCACTCGCTTACTAAAGTCGGGCGGCGGCACATTAATGCCTTTTGCATGAAGCAAACGCCCAGTAATGAGTGCAATACCTAGAATGGCTAGCAACCACCAAGGCGCGCCGTTTAATTCTAGACAGGCGATCAAGATTATTCCAAAAGGGGCATACTCGGCAAAGTTGCCTTGTGCACGTATAGCCCTCTCTAAATCTTCATGGCCACCACTGCCTAAGCCCACCTTATTCTTTCTTCGAAGTCCAATAACCGCAAACGAGAGTTTGATAAAAATAATGGTTAAAAACGAGGCAATGATTGAAGTAATTAAAAGCATTTAGGGTTCCAAATAGGTTTACTAGATCTTAATCAAAAAAGAAAAAGCCACCCGAAAGTGGCTTGGATGATGCTTGGCAAGCTTCAGCGGCTAGACAACAATATCGACTTTTCCTGTGTCTAGATGATAAAGGCCGCCTACTACAATTAATTTCTTATCTTGAACCAGCTTTCTTAATAATGGAGTGGAGTCTTTAAGCATGCCCACATTCATTTTGATGTTCTCTAGCGTGGTGGCAGCAAGTAAATTACCGCTATCTTTTTGACCTGCCTTAACGGCGGGGTTTAAGGCTGTGGTGATGGTCTGAATATGTCCAGGGTAATTGGTGTCATTTTTATCCGCATCAATCGCCGCCTTAATTGCACCACACTCAGTATGTCCTAAGACCATTATTACAGGGGCCTTTAAGACAGCCGCTCCGTATTCAAGGCTAGCCAGAATTTCAGGTGTGACAAAGTTTCCTGCTAAACGATTCACAAATAGATCGCCGCGGCCCTCATCAAAACATAATTCAGGACTAACCCTGGAGTCAGCACAAGAAAGTATTGAGGCGTAAGGATTTTGCCCTTTCGTGAGCGCCTCCCTAGTGTTGATGAAATTACGTGCGTCAACCTTACCAGACGCATATCTTTTATTGCCCTCCAATAAACGGCTGAGAGCAGCGTCTGGACCCATTACATTAGATGGAATTGGGGGGGTATCACTAGCAGCAAATAGTGTTTTTCCCTCAAACATGGTCAGTAAAGGAATAGCGGCTAGGGCCTTAATAGCGGCGCGACGAGAATAAACGTTCATATTTACCACCTGCTTTTGATTAATCTTAAAGATATATTAAATGTTAAATGTTAAAAAAACCACCCGAAGGTGGTTTTGGTATTTCTTGACTCTCTAAAGTCGAGGTAGCCATTTCTAATGACTCTTCAAATAATCTATTACCCAAGCTGGATCACTATCACTTGGGAAGATGGGATAGTGAACTGCCTCGATTACGCCATTATTCGCAATTAAGGTAACCCGCTTTAATAGCGTCATTCCAGCAGCAACGAATGTTGGCATATTCAATGCCTTTTGAAATTGATAGTTCACGTCACTGACCACTGGAAATGGGAGATGAAGTCTATCGGCCATCTCTTTTTGATACTCAGTCGTTTGAACGCTCAAGCCCACAACCTCTGCGCCCAATGCTTGAAGCTCTTGATAGTGGTCTCTAAATGAGCAACTCTGAGGTGTACAACCTCTTGCCCCAGGAATTTGATCCCAACCATCTGGCAAGGCAACATTAGGTTGCCCTGTCATTGGATAGCAATAGATCACTAATTTACCTTTAATGTCGCCAAAGTTAACAGTCTTACCATTCGTGGCATTTAAAGAAACATTGGGTAGCCTCATTCCCTTCAAGTGATTAGTGGAGCCATCGTCTTGAGGAATGGGTAGATCTGTTGGGAGCTGATTGAGATTTGTCATAAACAAATTCTATACAAGAATCCTCTCTGTGAGCCAGAGAAACAAATATAACTGCCCGAAGGTGATTTACTGCTGCTTAATGGGCCAGCGCGAAGTTCGCTAGACGCCAAGTACTGGCCTAGCAATCAAGCAGGAATACTAAAAGTTCAGAGCGGAAACAAAAAGAGATAAAACTGTAATAGTCGTAAATATAGCGATAAAGACGCCGGCCAGAATTAAATATATTTTGGCTAATTTATTTTTGGTTTCAATTACATTGGTATTGTTCATTGGCTATCCCCCGTTGGTCAGCGTTTCAATAGGATTTATTTTACCTAATAGATTCATTTTGCCGCAGTGCAAAATGAAAAAGCCCGCCCGAAATGCGAATACTGCTTAAATTGCGATAACTACAAGCGATAAGTTTAATATCGCCTAATTCAAAGCCACATAGGACCTTAGAAATGAATATGCCTCAAATTTATAAAATTGTGTTCAATGATCACGAATGGTTCGAGGCAGGAGATGGAATGCGTTACAAGCGCATTCAACTAGGCGACACTCAAGTGCGATTAGTCGAATGGGACAAAGCAATGGTCCATGCTAATTGGTGTTTAAAGGGGCACATTGCCTATGTCATCGAGGGTGATGTAGAAATCGATATAGCTGGAAAAGTTTTTAGATATGGGCCTGGGGATGTGTTCATCGTGCCAGAAGGGGAGGAGCACAAGCATCGACCAAAAGTGTTAACTGAGAAGATGAGATTTTTTTCCGTTGAGAAAGCCAGTTAATTTCTATTTTTGACTCAATCTGTCATTCGTCCGATACATAACGATTTTGCAGAAACATCCGACATGTCAACACCTTCAAAGCCTTATGCTGGACTCAAAGCAAGCTTGCTGACACAACATGGCAAAGAATCTATCATATGCCCACAACTAGCTGATTCGAATGGCCTGGAAGTACTGCATGTCGAAGGGTATGACACAGATAAGCTAGGAAGTTTTACACGCGATATTCCAAGATACGGCTCTCAACTAGATGCAGCAAGAAAGAAGGCTCGAGTTGGTATGGAGCTATCAGGCTCAATACTTGGTATTGCCAGCGAAGGGGCTTTTGATAATGACCCGTACACAGGAATGCTTCCATGGAACTACGAATTAGTTATCCTGATTGATGACACTAGAGATATTGAGCTTATTGGTTTCTTTGGTGGTGAAGCTCAAAGCGCAAGCAGGCAAGTATCTAACTGGAATGAGTTGAATACCCTTCTTTCAGAAGCACAATTTACTACGCATCAATTAGTTGTTCGTCCAGATGATGAATATCATCTGGAATGTCGCAAAGGCATCAGAGATATTGCGTCTTTGAGAGAGGCTTTTGATTGGGCTATTAGCCTTTCAAAAAGTGGAAATGTTTTTGTAGAAAATGATTTGAGGGCTCATACCAACCCAACCCGCATGGCCAATATATTGAAGGCGACGCAAGACCTCTCTAGAAAGATGAACTCTTTATGTCCAGAATGTAGATCGCCCGGTTTCTGGGTGACAGAGAGGCAAAAGGGGCTGCCATGCTCTCATTGTGATGCTCCAACCAATTTACCAGTTGCTAATATTTGGTCATGCGTAAAGTGTAAGTTCAAAAAAGAAGAAGTGAAATCAGGTCCATTAAAAGCAGATCCTTCCAAGTGCCAATACTGTAATCCTTGAATTTATTCAGGACTTACTTGATAGTGCGAGAACCTTAGGCTCTACTTTTTAGACTTGTATTTTTGTACCGACTCTTTTAGGTCCGAGTATTCTTCACATCCGAAAGTACAAATCTTATCTAGTCTCATCAACAAAGCCTCTGCACCCGGCAGGTCATTATTGATTAACTTCAGCTTTCCATAATATTCAAGAGCACCGCGATGATTTGGATCTATTTTCAATGCGGCTTGATAGTATTTTTCTGCCCCAGCTAAATCAGGGGGCTGTTTTTTTCGAAGACTGTAGCCAAGTAAATTATTCCAATCTGCTGAGCCAGTTTCATTGGCAGACTGTAATTGCTTTATTGCCTGATCATATTTATCGGCTTTAATGCTTGCCCTAGCTTGAGTTAGCCAAGCCGGATCCTCTTTGGCAGGAGCAGTATCTGCTGCGTAAGAAGATCCAAATATCGATAGCAATAATAAAACAGCTGGAATGATTTTTTTCATTTGAAGGCCTAAAGTGAATAATCTATCTTATATACCGATTATTAAACTTTCGCTTGTAAATATTCTAAATAAGAAAACCACCCGAGGGTGGTTATAGAGTTTCTTGATTGCCTAGGATGAAATCAAGTCAAGGCAAACACGTGACCTTATTTATTATTCTTAATTGCAAAAGATAACCAGCCAAGAAAAACGCTGATTAAAATCACCGTCACTATCTTGGGGGTACTCGAAAAGGTCTCGCCCGTAGGGAGAATTAAATTCAGTGCAAATGCAATACTGACAACCATTCCGAAGAAACCAGCATATTTTGAGATTGCATCTTTAGCATCGTGCGGTGTAGGTAAAAACATATCGTCAATCCTTTCGGCAATAAGAGGGCTTAATTAAGTCTTGCTCTAAAACTTCAGGGGTACAACTAGCTAGACATTACATCCGAGCCTAAGATCGGTCAATACTCATAATAAAAAATCTCATTAAAGGGCTATTTTTATTTCTTATTAACTAGCGAAACGCCTAGGACTGCGATAAGGCCGCCAACTACCATTGAAATTAATATCGGCTCGCCTAGCAATACTGCTGAAAATAGGATGCCAAATGCCGGCACTAAGTTAGTAAAAATGGCTGTGCGCGATGGCCCCACTGTTTTAATGCCTTGGTAATACCAAATAAATGCGAGGACGGTTCCAAAGGCGCCCAAGTAAAAAACTGAGGTCCATACACGCCAATCGAGAGGCATCCAATCAATATCTTTGAACTCACCAACAGCGCCAATACTTAAGAATACAAAGCCCCATAAAGTGCCATAAGTAGTAGCTGCAATAGGTGAAAGCGCCTCTAAGACCTTGCGCGAAATTAATGTGTAAGTAGCCCAACTAAAAACAGCACCAAGCATCATTAATTCACCTAGCCCAAGTGATTGACTGATATCAGCAATGCCTCCGATTAAATCACCGCGTGTAATCACAACAATGGCGCCAATAAGCGCGACTACGATTCCAATCCAACGACGCAACCCAAGTCTCTCACTAAAAATAATACTTGCCGAAATAGCAGTCACAATTGGAGTCAGGCTTACAAATAAAGATGTTCGCCCCGCAGGTATTCTCGCTAAAGCGCCAAAAAAGCAGATGTTGTAAAGAAAAATGCCAGTAAAACCTAAAATGGCAGTTAGCAGTATTTGCTCACGATTTAAGCGTGGTAACTTTCCCTCCATCTTTACCGCAACAATAACCAGCAGTATTGAAGCGACAAAGAACCTGCTAAATGCCGCGGTCATTAATGGCAAGGATTGGGCCAAAATCCTTCCTGCAATAAAAGTTCCGCCCCATAATGCAGCGACCATAACTAGCTTGAATGCCAGCAAGGGCGTCATCACTGAAAGATTGGCTGTTTTCATTTTCGAAGAATACATTAGCAAAACTAATACCAGCCCAAATGAAAAAACCACCCGAAGGTGGTTTGGCATTACTTACTGTCTCGGCACGAATTCAATCAAGGACTAGGATGCTTAGGCAACTCCAATTCTAGAAGAGTTAACTTCCATGACCCTTAATATAGGTTTCAAGAAACTTAATCTGATCGTCTTGGTGTTCCATAATATTTTTTACCGTATCACCAACAGAGACAATTCCAATCACTTTTTTTCCAGCAAGCACAGGCAAATGTCTAATATGTTTGTGAATCATAATTGCCATGCACTCTTCTAATGAGTTTGAAGGTGAAACAGTAAGTGGGTTTGCCGTCATTATTTTTGAAACAGGGACTTGTTTAGGGTTATTAAATGGCAACAACACCTTGATTGCACAATCGCCCTGTGAAACGATTCCCACCAAATTACCATCGTCAATGACTGGGATGGCTCTCACTCGGTGATCGCGCATCAGTATCAACACATTTTCTACGGGATCTGATGATCTTACAGAAAAGATAGTGTTGGATTTTTTCTCAATACATTGTTGTACGGTTGTCATAAAAATAATTTCGTCTAGTTAAGGGCCTTAGTCAAGATTTTACACCTCGTACTTTATAGCTAGCATCGCCCCTTGACTACTAAAAATGCCTGTTGAATGCCCCAAGATGGGGAGCCCAAGGGCTATTGTGGCCAATCAGGCCGACTCAAATAAAAAACCACCCGAAGGTGGTTTTGGTGTTTCTTGGTGGCCTGGGGCAGAATCGCTCAGGGCCCCTGGTATGTAATCAACAATACATCTTAGTAAAAGGCACAGAATGGCAAAAGAATATTTACTGCTATAAACCCGAACCCAATGTACCTTCGAGATACCCGATCGAGTTGTCGAGAAAATTCTTTTTCATCTTTCTGAAGGAAAAAATAAACCGAAATTAAAGAGGCAATAACACACAAAGAAATGGTGAACAGACCAATTGAGGTAACCAAATCAGCTAACCCAAAATAGCCCGAGGAAGGCAAAAAGGAATTTGTCATATAAGCGTTAGCGATAACACCAAAGTAAGATGCCGATGGAAGGGCAAAGCGCGATCCAGTATCGGATGGGTGAATATAAAAACTACAGATAGTAAGAATCACGCCAGCATAAAGTCCGATAAAAAACTTCAAAAAAACACCCATACTATTGCGCTTGATCGTGACCGCATAGTTATATTCGCTAAAGGTTGTCCGCTTACCTTCTTCAACCCTTGGATCGCCATAACTTGTTTTATAAGTGTGGGGTTTTACCACCGTGCTAATGCCGGTGATGTTATACCCTGGAATCTTGACTCGGGAACTAATGCCAGATAATGGATCCGGAACATACCGCATACGTTTTACATCGTTTGCAGAATCCTCAACATAAATGTTGAGCATGTGGTCATCTAATGGTACTCGGGTCGTGTTGAAGAATTTAGAAACTCTTGCGACAACTCTGTAAAGTTCATAGTTTGTACCATCGGGGGCGATGTAACTATCTTGAAGGTCTTGTTTTTCAATTTTTCCATCAACAATCCTAAAATATTTTCCTGGATCAAGCGACTTGTCACCCTTCCAGCGAAACCAAATATAAAAAGTTGGCGTCCAATAGGAATCTAGGATGGAAAGGTTTTCAATGCCATCCAAATAAATTCCTACATTAACAGTCTTAAAGTCTGTGTTGGTAGGAAGCGGATCGGGAGGTGTCTTGCCTGGCTCAACTGCCTCCGGGTTCATTCTAAGGGCGTGATTTCTTTTGGAAATATCTTTTTCGCCTTGAATAATATAAACAACTAATATGGCGATCAAAATATAGATAATTGAAATGCCAATAGCGCAATATCTGAGAAATGATTTTTTTTCTGGTGAAAGCTGAACCGACATGTATGCCATTCTCCTAGTGGGCAAGGTTTATTTGTGAAGTAGTTTAACTATTTCCGTCCGGACACCCAAAATCAGCGAATCTAGACTCCAAATAAAAAACCACCCGAAGGTGGTTTTGGTATTTCTTGGTGGCCCGGGGCGGAATCGAACCAGGACCCAGGATGCCCGATCCTCATTCTATAAATTTCAAACCCCTATCAACGAGCTTACGAGGCAAAATCCATTCATCGCCAGACTTAACTCTTATCTCTCCTGGGGCACCATCGGTTGTTACTGTATATCGAACGGTATTACAGCCCTCTCCTGATTGATAAGAGGTAATAATTATTTTTCCTCCCACTCTTTCAACGTCTGATTTTACGGGCTTAAATACGCAAGGATTATTGTTTGCTCCCGGAGGACCATAAACCAATTCATAACCACTGCCAGTCTTTACTAGCTCAACATAGCCAATATTGAACGGCGTTGACTCTCCATTTTTATATAAAGCAAATGTCCACTTTTCTGCCCTAGAGCCACCAATTGAAATCACAAAAAATCCAGCCAGGAGAACTGCCTTGAAATATCTACTATTTGTCATGTGGCTTATCTGTTAATTATTAATTTTAGAAATTAGCCTAAATGCTAGCGTAACGACGCTAAAGCTACAAATGAAAAAACCACCCGAAGGTGGTTTTGGTATTTCTTGGTGGCCCGGGGCGGAATCGAACCACCGACACAAGGATTTTCAACTCTGTCCCCCAGACTAAACTCCCGCTAGATCTCAAAAGGTTTACCCCACCATAGACAAACTTTGTGCACAAAACTTTATTAGGTGTTTGTATGGGATTGATTTGGTTGAGTTATTTTGACCCACGCAAGGAGTGCGGGTGAGTTTGGTGGCGTAGTGGGGATTTGACTGACACAGGGATGACGACTCCTTGTTGTGATCGGGGTACCCCACGCATGAAGTGTCCTTTTAAAGGACGTTGCTCATTAATACTGTAAGTGAATGATAGATTCCTTACATACGCATATA
>CANCIL010000011.1 GCA_947378095.1 Betaproteobacteria bacterium | reverse complement strand
CGAGCCGCCGCCAACACAAGCCAAAACAAAATCAGGTTGGCGACCAGTCATCTCCGGCATCTGCACTTTGCACTCTTCACCAATTACGCTCTGAAAATCTCGGACCATCATTGGGTATGGGTGTGGGCCTGCGACCGTGCCAATAATGTAGAAAGTATTTTCAACATTGGTTACCCAATCGCGCATCGCTTCATTCAGCGCATCTTTTAAGGTTTTCGTACCGGATTCCACAGGCACTACCTTTGCACCGAGTAATTTCATGCGAAAGACGTTCTGCGCCTGACGAGCTACGTCCACCGAGCCCTGATAGACGGTGCAATCCAACCCAAAACGAGCGCAAATAGTCGCCGTGGCAACGCCATGTTGCCCTGCTCCAGTTTCCGCAATAATACGTGGCTTACCCATCCGCTTGGCAAGCATCGCTTGACCAATCACGTTGTTAATCTTGTGTGCGCCAGTGTGATTCAAATCCTCACGCTTGAGATAGATCTGCGCACCACCTAGCATTTCACTCCAACGCTTAGCGTGATAGACCGGAGAAGGTCTTCCTACAAAATGCTTGAGTTCGTAATGAAACTCTTCAATGAATTCAGGATCATGTTGATACTTTGCATAAGCTTCTTTGAGCTCATCCAATGCAAACATCAATGTCTCAGAAACAAACACGCCACCATAGGGACCAAAGTGTCCTCGTGCATCCGGCTTGTCGTACATAGTTACCTCTTTTGATTTAATTACCGCAATTATTAGGGTGATGATTTCGCATCAGACGCACGCACCGCTTTTACAAACTCAGCCATGAGTGCGGGATCTTTTACACCCCTGCTAATTTCAACGCCACTAGAGACGTCAACCGCGCAAGGATGCAGACGAGCAATCGCCTCGCCCACGTTGTGCGTGTTCAATCCACCACTCAAAACGACCCGAGGCGCGTTTTCGCTTACCCATGTCTGTGGAATTCCTTGCCAATCAAAAGGAACGCCTCCTCCTCCGTAACCCTCAACTAGGGCATCAAGCAAGAAAGCGTTTGCATCCCTATATTGTAGGGAAAAATCCTCATAAGCGAACTGAGCCCCAACCCTGGCGGCTTTCATCCAAGGCTGCCCTGCTGCGAGCTCCAGACACCTTTTTGGGGTCTCGTCACCATGAAATTGCCATAAGCTAATGGGGGCAATAGCCTGAATGGCAGCAAATTCCGCATCGCTAGCATTCACAACCAAGCCTACAGCATCAACCCCTGCAGGAAGCCTGGAGATGAGCTGTGCGGCGATATTAGGGGTGACAGCCCTTGGACTAGGGGGATAAAACACAAATCCCACAGCATCTACGCCTGCAGCTACAGCCGCATCGATATCAGCTGGCGTGCGTAAACCGCAGATTTTGACCCTAGTTCGCCCAGGTGAGAAAGTAAGTAAGCCCATAGAGGAATAATAAGGCCTTGCTAGAGCCTACGCTCCAGTCACCTGAGAGGGCAACCAGGAGTTTTGTAAACACGGGCCTGGAATCTCAAATTGCTCAGGATAGGCAATTTTGGCTAGATATAAGCCATCGGCCATAAACGTTGGCGCAGCCAAACGCCTTTCGCGTGCCGCCAACAACTGACCCATCCATTCAGGCGCTTGCTTACCCACTCCAATTTGCAGAAAACTACCCACAAGGTTGCGCACCATATGATGCAAGAATGCATTGCCGCGTATCCGAAAATACAACCAAGGTTCTTGAGAAATGATGTCAATAGCGTAGATCGTTTTTACGGGTGTTTTACTTTGACACTCCGAAGATCTAAAGGAAGTGAAATCATGTTCGCCGATTAAATATTGTGCTGACGATTGCATGGCTTCGATATCAAACCATTTTTGAGGGGGTAATAACAGGTAGCCTGCACGAGAACTCACCAAGGGCGCTCGGCAAGGACCAGCATGCAGAGCGTAAATATAAGTTCTCTCATATGCAGAGAAACGTGCACTAAATTCATCGGAAACTGATTTTGCCCAATTGATTGCGATCGCTTTTGGTAAGAAAGAATTAATTCCTCTGACCCAAGAAAATGGATCGCGCTCCACCTGGGTATCAAAATGCACCACCTGACCTAAAGCGTGGACACCAGTATCAGTTCTCCCAGCGGTAATGGTGCTAACAGGAAGTGCTTGAGCACCCTGCTCACCAATGAAAGCAGTAATCGCCTTCTCTAAGTCATCTTGAATCGTATTACCACTAGTCTGGGTTTGCCAACCAGAATAAGAGCTACCGTCATATTGGAGGCCAAGCGCTATTCGCATTTTGAGCCTAGGCTTGGCGATGTTGAAGTTCTGACAATAATCCTTGCGCCTCAATCGTAATGGCGGGATCAACCGAATTACTGACACGCAGAATTTCTTCCAATGATTTTTTGGCTGCAGAAAAGTCTTCTATGGTGATGTATGCGCGAGCCAGATTTAACTTCACGCGCAAGGCATCTAAAAGAGGATTGGGTACTGGTGCAGCTTGAGTAGTATTTACAGTTGCTGCTGGCTTAGTTAAATCCAGATCAATGCTGGCAAACAAAGCCTTGGTGCGCTCAGGCATTCCATGAGGTACGTTAGGCTCTTTTCTTTCGGGAGTGCGGCTCGCCGCTTCAGTGAAGTCTAGCTTCTCCGAGCGTCGCGCATTACGCGCTAAGGCCCAAAGCACTAAACCAATGAGTGCAATCAAACCAATAGCTAAGATGGCAGGCCCAAAGCCACCAAGACCAAAGTTATTGTCTACCGCTTTTTTCTCCTTGGACTTATCTAAAAGACGCTGTAAGTCAGCAATATTTTTTTCTAACTCGGCAACACGCGCCTTAGCCTGATCAAGCGCTTTTTCTTGAGCAACTAATTCTTCGGAGAAGCGCTTTTCTTGATCACTACTATCCGCACTAGAGCCAATCTTTAGACGATCTTTTTGAGTAGATTCAACTGGTCCCGATACGGTAGATTTGGTTTTTCCATCTGCGCTAAGGCCGGCATCTTTTCCTTCACGCCATTGCGCATTTGCCTCTACTACAAATTGATTGGCCTCAGCAGGACTAATAGAGCGCAATAAAGCTTGGCTTGGTTTATTCAGTTCAGCGCCGGCTGCTAAGCGATTAATACTGCCACTAGCAAACGCATCTGGATTTGCTTTAAACAAAGCCATCATGGCTTGATCTAAGGTTGTGCCATCCAATTGTGGTGCCATTAAGGCAGCAATTTCAGACAAGGTTTGACCTGGCTTGACGAGAACCTTTTGAACATCACCTAGCAACAAGGTATAGGTTTTAGTAAGACTACCGCTAGACCAACTCACATTAAGTATGAGATCAATGAATGGATCATCACTTACAGGAATGGGATTGACTGTTTCGACGAGCACCATTAATCGCTCTTGGCGATTGCGGTACACCATGACTTGCGGATTGAGATCCAATATTGCTTGGGAGATGCCCAAACGCTCAAATCCCGCCTTATTGAGCATCCCTGCCTTCAGACTAGATAAGACACCGTCTTCATCAGCACCCAAGCGAATTGGAATTTCAACGCGGAGTGGCTCTCCCGGACGAGAAAGTAATTGAGGTGAGCCGAGTGAGACGGCCCAGCTCGCACAGGACCAACTTAGCCAAACAAAGCAAAGTACCTTAAGAGTGCTTAGTCGACTAAGTGGGGTCATTAATGTTCAAGCAAAATTCTGAGCATGCGACGCAATGGTTCTGCTGCACCCCATAAGAGTTGATCACCTACTGTAAAGGCACCCAAATACTCAGGGCCCATCGCCAACTTGTGTAAACGCCCAATAGGTACTGTCAAGGTACCGCTTACTGCAGCTGGTGATAAATCTCGCTCAGTCGTTTCACGATCATTCGGCACGACCTTGACCCATTGATTGTCATTAGCAAGAATCGTTTCGATTTCCTTCAAAGGAATATCTTTTTTCAACTTCACTGTTAGACCCTGAGAGTGGCAACGCATCGCTCCCACGCGTACACATAATCCATCTACCGGAATACTGCCAGGCGCGCGGAATGCCGGACGACCCAAAATCTTATTGAACTCCGCTCCGCCCTTCCACTCTTCTTTAGTTTGGCCATTCTCTACTGGAACATCAATCCAGGGAATTAAGCTACCTGCTAATGCGGTATTGCGGAAATTTTTCGTTGGAAAATCAGGTGAGCGTAATGTTTCTGTTACCTTACGATCAATATCTAAAATCCATGAAGAGGGATCAGCTAATTCAGTTGCAACGCTATCTCGTAAGGCACCCATCTGCAGCAAGAGTTCTCGCATATTCTGAGCGCCAGCGCCAGAAGCGGCTTGGTAGGTCATGGCGCTAATCCACTCAACCATATCGGCCTTCACCAAACCACCCATCGCCATCATCATCAAGCTAACGGTGCAATTACTACCAATCCAGTTTTTGCCACCTGCAGCCAAAGCCTTATCGATCACAGGACGATTAACAGGGTCCAAAATCAAAACGGCATCGTCTTTCATGCGCAATGCGCTTGCAGCATCAATCCAATGCCCACTCCATCCTGCAGCCCGCAGCTTAGGGAAAATCTCATTAGTGTAATCACCACCCTGACAAGTCAAAATAATGTCGCAACGTGACAGAGCCTTGATGTCATTGGCATCTTGCAAAGTGCTTTCGCTCTTGCTCACTTTTTGTCCATTGACTAATGGCACTTCGCCACCAACTTGGCTGGTACTAAAAAAGATCGGCTCAATTAAATCAAAATCTTTTTCAGCCAACATTCTTTCTATCAGCACGCTACCAACCATGCCGCGCCAGCCGACCAAACCTACCAGAGGAGTTTTTGTATTTGCCATGATTTAACTATTTTTTGAAATGATGATTTTGCTATTTAGATTTGATTCTATAAATTAATTTATGCGAGCGCCACTACTACGGCATCACCCATTTGGACGGTAGAAACCTTTTGAGTTCCTTCGGTATAAATATCAGCAGTACGTAAACCTTGAGCCAATACCTTTTGAACCGCTTTTTCGATACGGTCTGCTTCAGATGGCATACCCAATGAATAACGCAACATCATGGCAGCAGATAAGATGGTCGCTAAAGGATTTGCGATGCCTTTACCAGCAATATCAGGCGCTGAGCCATGGCTAGGCTCATACAAACCTTTATTGTTTTTATCTAAAGAGGCTGATGGCAACATACCAATAGAACCAGTTAACATCGCCGCTTCATCCGAAAGGATGTCGCCAAAGAGATTGCCTGTCACAACCACGTCGAATGCCTTTGGTGCTTTGACGAGTTGCATCGCTGCATTATCAACATACATATGCGATAGCTCAACATCTGGATAGTCTTTAGAAACCCGAATCATGACTTCGCGCCACAATTGTGAGGTCTCCAGCACATTAGCCTTATCTACGCTACAGACCTTTTTGCCACGTTTACGTGCTGCTTCAAATGCTACATGGCCAATGCGTTCCACTTCGGGTTCACTGTAGTGCATGGTGTCAAAGCCTTCGCGTGCACCTTTAAACAAAGGGAGCTCTGAAGTACGAATGCCACGAGGCTGACCAAAATAAATATCCCCATTAAGCTCGCGCACAATCAAAATATCCAAGCCGCCGATAATTTCTGGCTTTAAGCTAGAAGCGGAGGTTAATTCTGGATAACAAATCGCTGGTCTAAAGTTCGCAAATAGCTCAAGATGCTTGCGCAGACCCAAAATGGCCTGCTCAGGACGCAATTCACGAGCCAAGGTGTCATATTTCCAATCACCAACTGCACCAAACAAAATCGCGTCGGCTTTTTTAGCCAACTCTAAAGTGGCAGGCGGTAAAGGATGGCCAGCAAGGTCATAAGCAGCCCCACCGACAGGAGCTTCTTCTAAATCAAACTTTGGGCCAAGCGCCTGGAGCACTCGAACAGCTTGAGCAACGATTTCCGGGCCGATACCATCGCCCGGTAGAACTGCAATTTTCATGAAAGGCCTTTAAATCAACGAAATTACGGCAATTGTGTCGTAAGCCAAGGCATTTTCAGAATGCGCTCAGCTTCATAAGCCTTGATTTTATCTGCATGACGCAGGGTTAAGCCAATATCGTCCAAGCCATTGACTAGGCAGTACTTTCTAAAGGGGGCCACGTCAAAGCTATAGGCCGTGCCGTCTGGGGCAATAACCTGCTGCGCCTCTAGATCAATTGTGAGCTGATAGCCACTAAAAGCCATAGTCTCATTAAAAAGGTGATCAACCTGTTGTTCGGTTAATGCGATGGGTAAAAGACCGTTTTTGAAGCAGTTATTGAAAAAGATATCTGCAAAGCTAGGGGCAATCACCGCTCTAAAGCCAAATTGATCTAGCGCCCAAGGTGCGTGCTCACGTGAACTACCGCATCCAAAGTTCTTGCGGGCCAACAAAATACCGGCACCCTTATAGCGAGCTTGATTTAATACAAAATCCGGATTAATCGGTCTCGTGCTGCAATCTTGACCAGGTTCGCCATGATCAAGATAACGCCATTCATCAAAAAGATTTTGGCCAAAGCCGGTCTTCTTGATGGACTTTAAAAATTGCTTCGGAATGATGGCATCGGTATCTACGTTCTCGCGATTAAGCGGCGCAACCAAACCTTTATATACCGTAAATTTTTCCATGATTCTGACTTTAATTCGTTGAGTATCTAATTTATTTCACTGGAGTTACAACAACATCCTTCCCTTTAGTCTGGGATGTATTGTTTGTTTGAGAACCGCCACCCATCGCATTACCCATGGTTTGCAAATCCTTACCCATGCCTTCCATGGTGCTACTGCATGCAGAGATGAGCAAGCCGGCTAACCCAATGAGAGCTAAGCGAGCAATTAAAGATAAAGATAAAAATTTGCGCATGATATTACCTCTATGAAATTTTTCTTACATCGACGAAGTGACCTTCGATTGCAGCAGCAGCTGCCATAGCCGGACTTACCAAATGGGTCCTGCCGCCATTACCCTGACGTCCTTCAAAGTTTCGATTTGAAGTAGAAGCGCAACGCTCACCTGGTTCTAGGCGATCAGCATTCATCGCTAGGCACATTGAACATCCAGGCTCACGCCATTCAAAACCGGCCGCCTTAAAAATACGATCTAAACCTTCACGCTCTGCTTGCGCTTTAACCAAGCCTGAGCCAGGCACAACTAAAGCAAGTTTCACATTAGCTGCCACCTTCTTACCAAGGCGATCAACTACCTTAGCAGCAGCGCGCATGTCTTCAATACGGCTATTTGTACAAGAGCCAATAAATACTTTATCTACCGGGATGCTACTCAGAGGTGTATTAGGAATCAGGTTCATATACTCCAAAGCACGTTCCATCGCTGCACGCTTATTAGGATCACGCTCTTTTTCTGGATCAGGAACTCGCTCGCTGATTGGCAACACCATTTCAGGAGAGGTTCCCCAAGTTACTTGTGGGGCAATTTCTTCTGCACGCAATTCAACTACGGCATCAAACTTCGCATCAGCATCAGAGTGCAAGGTTCTCCAGTACTGCATTGCTTGCAGTAAAGCTGGGCCCTTAGGTGCGTATGGACGTCCTTGGATATATTCAATAGTGGTTTCATCTACAGCAACCAATCCAGCACGTGCGCCAGCTTCAATGGCCATATTGCAGAGGGTCATGCGACCTTCCATTGACAAGTTGCGAATTGCTTCGCCAGCAAACTCAATGGTGTATCCAGTGCCGCCTGCAGTACCAATCTTGCCAATCACGGCCAAGACGATATCTTTTGCTGTAGAGCCAGGCTGTAAACGACCATCCACTCGTACCAACATATTCTTGCTCTTCTTCATGAGCAAGGTTTGGGTTGCCAATACGTGCTCAACTTCTGAAGTACCAATACCGAATGCCAAAGCACCAAAAGCACCATGCGTACTGGTATGAGAATCGCCACAAACCACGGTCATACCTGGCAAAGTTGCACCCTGCTCTGGTCCAATCACATGAACAATACCCTGGCGGGCGTCATTCATTTTGTATTGCGTGATACCAAAGGCATCGCAGTTTTGATCCAAGGTATCCACTTGTAACTTGGAGATCGGATCAGAAATACCTTCTGATCGATCAGTCGTGGGAACGTTGTGATCAGAAACAGCCAGGTTGGCAGAGATTCGCCAAACGGGACGGCCAGCTAAATTCAAACCCTCAAATGCTTGAGGACTAGTTACCTCATGCAACAACTGACGGTCAATATAGATGGTAGCTGTGCCATCCTCTTCGGAGTAAACAACGTGGTCATCCCACAATTTGTCATAAAGCGTACGAGCCATGAGAGACCTTAAAACCTTTATTTACGAAGGGAGATATTTGGCACTTTGCGGGTAGTTTCGCCTACATATAACTGACGAGGACGACCAATCTTATATTCAGGATCGGTAATCATTTCTTCCCACTGCGCAATCCAACCTACTGTTCTTGCCAAAGCAAATATACAAGTAAACATTTCGGTTGGAATACCTAATGCGCGTTGAACAATTCCAGAGTAGAAGTCTACGTTTGGATAGAGCTTACGGCTTACGAAATACTCGTCTTCCAAAGCAATCTTTTCAAGAGTCATTGCTAATTTGAACAATGGATCATCTTGTAGACCAAGCTCATTCAATACTTCGTAGCAAGTTTCACGCATTAACTTAGCACGTGGGTCAAAGTTTTTGTAAACACGATGGCCAAAGCCCATCAAGCGAACACTAGAGTTCTTATCTTTTACCTGAGCGATGAATTCATGAATCTTATCCACGCCACCTTGAGCTTGAATATCGTTCAACATCTGCAAGCAAGCTTCGTTTGCGCCACCATGAGCTGGGCCCCAAAGACATGCAATACCTGCAGAAATTGCTGCAAATGGATTGGTTCCTGATGAGCCACACAAACGCACGGTTGATGTAGAGGCATTTTGCTCATGATCGGCATGCAAAATAAAGATGCGGTCAAGAGCGCGAACGAGCACTGGATTGATTACATACTCTTCACATGGATTCGCAAACATCATCCGCATGAAATTAGCGGTATAAGACAATGAATTTTTTGGATAGACAAAAGGTTGTCCAACAGAATACTTATAAGACATTGCAACCAATGTCGGCATCTTCGCAATTAAACGAATTTGCGCCACTTCACGAGCATATGGATCGCTGTAATCGATTTCATCATGATAGAACGCAGCCATGGCACCAATCAAACCAGTCAATACCGACATTGGATGCGCATCGCGACGGAAACCACGCAAGAAGAATTGCATCTGCTCATGAACCATGGTGTGGTGCATGACCATATTTTCAAAATCTTGTTTCTCTTTCGCGTTTGGCAACTCACCATTAATTAAAAGGGAGCACACTTCCAAGAAGTCGCAATTATTTGCCAAATCTTCAATTGGATATCCACGATAAAGCAACTCACCTTTATCGCCGACGATATAGGTAATTTTGCTATTGCAAGATGCAGTCGAAAGGAAGCCGGAATCGTAAGTGAACTTACCAGTCTGACCATAGAGCTTACGAATGTCGATTACGTCAGGACCTACAGTCCCTTTGTAAATTGGCAGATCAATATCTGGTGTTCCATCCGAAAACGAGAGTTTTGCCTTGATGTCCGATTCAATCATTTCTAATCCTTAGTCATTCAAAATTATGATTAATACACTATTCGATCACACGCCTACACTTTAACTGCACCAACTTGCTGAATTACTTCTCTCTCAGCTTTTCTAATATTGCCTTAAAGGAGTCTGACCGCATCTCCTCTTCCAATGTTGCTACAGAATCTTTACGTCCAATCAATAAATCCATCAGATCATTGTCATCTAAAGCCAACAAAAGACTTAAAACTCTGCCGTCCTCCACGCTTAACTGAGTGCCATAGCGCTCAAAAAAGCGTTGCAGAATTAAATCGTTCTCTAGCAAGCCCCTGCGGGCATCACTCTTTAAACGATATAACTCCGCATTACCGAGGGTCATACTGCCCTGCGAACCATCAACTCCTTAATCTTGCCAATTGCCTTCGTTGGGTTCAAGTGCTTAGGACATACATCCACGCAATTCATAATGGTATGGCAACGGAACAAACGGTAAGGGTCTTCTAGGTTATCCAAGCGCTGGCTAGTTTCTTCATCACGACTATCGGCGATAAAACGATAGGCTTGCAATAAACCAGCTGGGCCAACAAACTTATCTGGATTCCACCAGAAAGATGGGCATGAGGTTGAGCATGAAGCACACAAGATGCACTCATACAAACCATTGAGCTCTTCACGCTCTTCAGGGCTCTGGAGGCGCTCTTTTTCTGGAGGTGGATTGTCGTTTACCAAGTAAGGTTTGATAGACAGATATTGTTTGAAGAACAAAGTCATGTCGACGATCAAATCGCGCACTACTGGCAAGCCAGGCAATGGACGCAATGTGATGACCTTTGGCAACGTCAACATATTGGTTAAGCAAGCCAAGCCATTTTTACCGTTGATGTTCATGGCATCTGAACCGCACACACCTTCACGGCATGAACGACGATAAGAAATAGATTCGTCTTGTTTCTTCAAAGAAATCAGCGCATCTAACAGCATCCGCTCACCAGTAAGCTCTAACTCATAGCGTTGCATACGTGGAGCTGCATCGACATCTGGATCGTAGCGGTAAATTTCAAATATACGGATATCACTCATCTTCTATCTCTCTTGATTAGAAAGTACGTTCTTTTGGTGGGAAGGACTCAACAGTCAACGGCTGCAATACCACTGGCTTATAAGTCAGTCGATTGCCTTCGCTATACCAAAGGGTATGCTTCATCCAGTTTTCATCATCGCGCTCTTGATGGTCATCATGAGAGTGCGCGCCCCGACTCTCTTTGCGAGCAGCCGCAGAAATCATCGTAGCATTTGCAGTCTCGACTAAGTTGGCCACTTCCAAAGCTTCAATACGCGCTGTATTGAAAATCTCTGATTTATCCTTGACCCATAAGTGCTTAGCACGCTCAGTCAATTTAGCCATTTGACGAACACCTTCATCCATCAACTCTTGATTGCGGAAAACACCAGCGTATTTCTGCATCGTCTTGCGAATATCATTTGCCACATCTTGCGCGTACTCACCAGAAGTAGAGTTATCCAAGGCTGCAATGCGAGCTAATGTCTGTTCACCAGCATTTGCAGGCAATGGTTTGAATTCACGATCTTTCAAGTTCAAAGCAACAATATGATTTCCGGCTGCACGGCCGAATACCAATAGGTCAAGTAATGAGTTCGTGCCCAAGCGATTTGCACCGTGTACAGAAACACATGAACACTCACCGATTGCATACAAGCCATTCACAATTTCATTGTGCTTGCCATTACCCGGCACTACTACTTGACCATTGATATTCGTTGGAATACCGCCCATCTGATAGTGAATCGTTGGCACAACGGGAATTGGTTCCTTAGTAACGTCAACGTTAGCAAAGTTGATACCAATTTCATACACAGAAGGTAAACGCTTCATGATGGTCTCAGCGCCAATGTGGGTCAAATCCAGCACCACATAATCGCCGTTAGGGCCGCAACCGCGCCCTTCTTTGATCTCTTGATCCATGCAGCGGGATACGAAATCGCGTGGAGCTAAATCCTTGTAAGTTGGCGCATAACGTTCCATAAAACGCTCGCCATCTTTATTACGCAAGATACCGCCTTCGCCACGGCAACCTTCAGTCAACAACACACCAGCACCAGCTACGCCAGTTGGGTGGAATTGCCAAAATTCCATATCTTCCAGTGGAATGCCTGCGCGGGCTGCGAGGCCCATACCGTCGCCAGTATTAATAAATGCGTTAGTGGATGCATCCCAAATACGGCCAGCGCCGCCAGTGGCCATCATCACAATCTTGGCTTCCAAGATATATACCTGGCCTGTTTCCATTTCGAGAGCAGTCACACCCACCACATCGCCCTCATCATCGCGAATCAAATCAAGCGCTAACCACTCTACGAAGAAATTGGTTTTTGCACGGACATTGCGTTGATACAAAGTGTGCAGCATTGCGTGACCAGTTCGGTCAGCAGCAGCACAAGCGCGTTGCACTGGTTTTTCACCATAGTTCGCAGTGTGACCACCGAATGGGCGCTGATAAATAGTGCCATCTGGATTGCGGTCAAACGGCATACCAAAGTGCTCTAACTCGTAAACGACTTTTGGAGCTTCACGACACATAAACTCGATTACATCTTGGTCGCCTAACCAGTCAGATCCTTTAATGGTGTCATAAAAGTGATAGTGCCAATTGTCCTCACTCATATTACCCAGGGATGCACCAATACCACCTTGTGCTGCCACTGTATGGGAGCGCGTTGGAAATACTTTAGTTAGTACAGCAACATTTAAGCCAGCTTCAGCTAATTGCAATGAAGCGCGCATACCTGAACCGCCCGCTCCAACAATCACCGCGTCAAAACGGCGGCGTGGCAATGATTTTTTAATTGCAGTCATTGAATTACACTTTCCACAAAATTTGGACGGCATAGGCCGCACATGCTACGAGATACAAAACTGTTAACACTTGTAGTGTCAGTCGAATGCTGACTGGCTTGATGTAATCCATCCAGATGTCACGCACACCAATCCAAGCGTGATAGAACAAACTGAAAAATGCTAAAAGCGTCAAGAGCTTCATGAACTGATTGCTAAACAATCCAGCCCAACCCTCATACGTTGCGCTACCGGTAATGCAATAGTCCACTAACAGTACAACCGTAAACACCACCATCACAATAGCGGTGACACGTTGAATAATCCATTCTTTAAGGCCGTAATGAGCACCTACTACTAAGCGCTTTGGTCCAATCTGATAAATAGGCATGAAATTTCCTTAAATGATGAGCGCTTAATACAAGCCGAATAATTTGAGGCCAACTACTGCAGTCAATGCCAAGCCTAAGAACAGCACAAAAATGGCTGAACGATTTGAATCTGACTTGTCTACGCCGATTTCTAAATCAAGCAAGAGGTAGCGGATGCCGGCACAGAAGTGGTGCAAGAAAGACCAGATCAATCCCAGGCAAATGATCTTTACCAAGATATTGCTGGTGAATGCTTGAAACTTTTGATAGCTCATTTCAGAGGCAAGACTCTGATCGAAAAGATACAAAATAAAAGGCAGCAAGAGGAACAATGCTGCTCCGCTAATGCGGTGGAGGATGGATACTTTTCCTGCCCATGGAAGGCGGTACTTAATCAACTGCGCTAGACCAATATTTCGGTATACAGGTCTATCTTTTTTTACATCTTGCTGTGCATCAACCATGTTCAATCTCAATCTTTAGGTGGAGGTTCAGTGTATTTTTGTTGTAACGCAACATATTCTATTGGAAACCTTGGGGATGGTGGGGATTTTATGGATTTAAAGGGGTTTAAATAATGGTTTTTACCGATAAGTTCAGTTCAATTTATTTTCATAATGCTGATGTGAAGTGTCATACCGGGCGTGACGAATTTCTACTGGTTTATTCCCGTAGGTAAATGCGACCCGCTCTACTGAAAGCAATGGGGAGCCCAGCGCCAGCTGAAGATGTGAAGCCAAGCTTTCATCGGCAGCGACCGCTTTTATCTTTTCCTCTGCCCGTACCATATGGGTAGCGTGCTGGCTTTCATAAAAGGCATACATCGGACCATGCCATTCATTAAGGGTTTCAAGGGTGAGACCCTTAAAACGGGCTTTTGGGAGCCAAATTTCTTCAAAAACAATCGGCTTTCCAGCAAAACTCTGGATGCGATCAATATGAATAACAGCGTCACCTGCCTTTAATTTGAGCAAACTGGCGATATATGGACTGGCCTTGGTCTGTTCACAGGCTAAAAACTGGTTAGTGTGATGAAATTTCTCTCCAGAATCAGGGGCTAAGCGCAAAAAACGGAACTGCCAGTCATCCTCTTGATGGGTGGCAACAAAGGTCCCTTTCCCCTGGCGTCTGACAAGCAGGTTTTCGGCAGCCAGCTCGTCAATCGCCTTACGAACCGTGCCCTGACTGACGGCATAACGGGCCGCAAGCTCCATTTCACTGGGAATAGCAGCCCCAGGCAGCCATTCTGAGGCTTGCAGGCTAGCCAAAATCATCGCCTTAATCTGCTGATACAGAGGGCTAAATGCAGCTACGGACAGACTTACTTCGGACAAATTCACTCCATCACAAGTATCAATTGGATAAAATTCAGTGTAATTCTAGTCTTATATAAGACACCATTGACAGTGTAAATGGAAAGTCCATACACTTGAATGGATAATAGAAAAGTTTTCCTTAATTAACCTTCTGGAGTTATTAGTAATGGCAAAAGCCCCAATGCGTGTCGCTGTAACCGGTGCAGCCGGTCAAATCGGATATTCACTCTTATTCCGCATCGCCAATGGCGACCTTTTGGGCAAAGATCAGCCCGTCATTCTCCAGTTGCTTGAAATTCCTGACGAAAAAGCCCAAAAAGCCTTGGCTGGCGTGATGATGGAATTAGAAGATTGCGCATTCCCACTCCTAGCCGGAATGAGTGCCCATTCTGACCCAATGACAGCCTTTAAAGACATTGATGTTGCCCTTTTGGTAGGTGCTCGCCCACGTGGTCCTGGTATGGAGCGCAAAGATTTGCTTTCCGCTAATGCACAAATTTTCACAGCGCAAGGCAAAGCATTGAATGCCGTTGCGAAGAAAACAGTCAAAGTATTGGTTGTTGGTAACCCAGCAAATACGAATGCTTACATCGCCATGAAATCCGCTCCAGATATTCCTGCGAAAAACTTCACAGCGATGTTGCGCCTAGATCACAATCGCGCTCTTTCACAGTTGGCTAAGAAATTGAATAAGCCAGTTGCTGACATTGAGAAATTGGTTGTTTGGGGTAACCATAGCCCTACTATGTATCCAGATCACCGCTTCGCTACGATCGACGGCAAGTCTGTAAAAGATGCCATCAACGATGATGCTTGGAATAAAGATGTGTTCATTCCAACCGTTGGTAAGCGTGGTGCAGCCATTATTGATGCGCGTGGTCTCTCTTCTGCTGCATCTGCAGCCAATGCTGCTATCGATCATATCCATGACTGGGTACTCGGCACGAATGGCAAATGGGTCACTATGGGCATCCCTTCTAAGGGTGAATATGGCATTCCTGCAGAAGTGATTTATGGCTTCCCTGTAGTGTGCGAAAACGGCGAATACAAAATGATCGAAGGTTTAGAGATCGATGAGTTTTCACGTGAGCGCATGAATCACACTTTGAATGAATTACTCGAAGAGCAAGCTGGTGTTAAGCACTTGCTCTCATAAGGAATATCCACATGAAAAAAACCCTTCTTGCCATGAGCGTTGCGCTTGCAGGCCTGAGCTTTACTGCAAACGTGAGTGCAAATGAAGAAGTTGTTTGGACCTGTAGCGAAAGTAAACAGTTCAAAACTGCAGGCACGACCGAGAAGATTCGTATTGTTTGGGAATCCAAGTCTTACGATTTGGATCGCCAAACCTCTCTACCAGGTAGCTTGCGCTACAAAAACACCAACTCTGGTCATGATCTAGTAGTCTTAGGCAACAAAGCGATGCTCTTTAATATCAAGGCGGGCATACGCTTGGCTGATTTCTGTCAAACAGCAGAAATGAAGTCTGGTAAATTGCCTTACTTATTTGCAGGTGCAGAACCTTTTGTTCCGAACTAATTTGCCTTAGATTGCTGTTGTAATAATCAATAAAAAAGCCGAGGGTTACTCGGCTTTTTTATTTCTTCATTATTTCTTCTGTACTTTTCATTACAGTAATCAGACTCAGTGAAAGAGTGGCTGCTGAGTAGGAGCATCTTCCGGCATCTCCGCATGAACGGCCTCACCTGATCGATCCGGAAATAATGGCGCTCCACAGTCGTCACACAACTCTGGATCAAAAAGCATGGCATGTCGAAAGACATCCTCTACTCCAGCGTCGTGCAAGGCATCACAAATCTTTTTCATCGGACTCTCATCATCCGATAAATCATTTAAAGCATCATTGGCAACACTCTCCCGATCGTACAGAGGCCAAATCACCCCATACATCACCTCAGAAGATCCCTTAGCACTAAACGAAATACGGTATTCATCTGCCTGCTCTTCACCAAAGGCGCCCACAACACAAGACAGTCCCGCGGGCAAGATGCCTAAGGTGCTTTCCATATAGTTCACTGCAGCCCGAATGCTTAATGGGCGGACGTGTTTATCGGCCAAGCGGCAATTAGTGAAATAGGCTTCAGGCAGTAATAATTCAAATTCACAACCCGGTAGCAAAGAAGCGATTGGGTCATGCATTGCATTTTGCCAACCAATCAAACTAACCCCTCGCTCCTGTCGCGTAGGAGGCTCTGCTTGCCAACGAAATAATGGGGAGCCTGTGGGAGCACATAAAGCAGCAATGATGAAACGGGGATCAGCCAACACAGCAATTGTCTCCGACATATCACGAAGCTCTAACTTCACCTCTTTTGAAGAGATAGCAGCCGTAGCCAATGCTTCAATAAGTACTCGTGTTTGGCAATGTGAATGGGGCATCTGATCGATACTGTAGAGCCAAGGAACAATCGCTAAGCGCGTGTCGGTTGCTGCGATTGCAGCATTTAAGGCTTGCGCTGTTGCTTCAATCATCGGCGCAGGCAAAGGACCCGAAGGAATTTGATAACGAGTGTGCGCCACGATTGGTAAGGCTAGCAATAAGACATCCCACTCCTGCCCCTCGTGTTCCATCTTGAGTGATTCAGCTAGAGTTTCGGCGGTATCAGCTAATACTTCAAAGGCAACTGTATTGATGCGAAAAGTTTGATCTAAAGCAGCATCAATTACATTTTGATTTTGACTTTTGAGCAAACGCATCAAGCGCACATTTAAGCGCTCTTCCCAGAAGCGATCCTCTACCTGACTTCCAGAGGCGGCCAAAGAGATGGCATCGGCAACCAGACGCTCTGCCTCAGGAGAGGCGCGTTGGGAAGTCTTAGTGCGATGGACGGCCATTATTTTCTTTCTGCACGTCTGAAAACGGGTTTATCCGGCTTGGACTCTGCAGCGTTATATCGGTAGCCATCCAAGTTAAAACCTTTTAAGTCGGCAGGATCGCTGATACGATTCTCAACGACATAGCGCGCCATCAGACCTCGGGCTCGTTTTGCGTAGAAAGAAATAATCTTGTACTTGCCATCTTTTGCATCCTGAAAGATAGGTGCAATCACAGGACATCCCAAATCCTTTGGCTGAAGCACCTTGAAATACTCCTCTGAGGCTAAGTTCAGCAACACTGGCTTTTTATCTTTCTCCAAAACCTTCTTAAGTGAATCGGTCACCCTACCACCCCAAAAAGCATACAAATCTTTGCCACGTGCATTTTTAAAGGATGTCCCCATCTCCAAGCGATAGGCCTGCATTAGGTCCAAGGGCCTTAAAGCCCCGTATAGGCCAGACAAAATACGAATATGCTCCTGGGCAAACGCCACCGCCTTAGCATCTAGGGTCCTTACGTCAAATCCATCGTATACATCCCCATCAAAGGCATAGATGGCTGGTTTGCTATTGGCCTCGGTAAATTTTTTAGACCAATCACGGTAGCGCCCCACGTTTAAAACGGCTAATTGGTCTGATAAGCCCATTAATTTAGAGACGTCTTGAGGAGCTAGTTTCTTAAGGTCTGCAATTAACTTGGCCGATTCGGAGACAAACTCAGGCAAAGTGGTTGTCTTAACCTTGACTGGAGTCTTGTAATCTAAGGATTTGGCGGGAGAAAGAACGATCAGCATGGCACAATTTGTTTATGTATAACTTCCATTCTAGCGATAACAAGATTACTCTGCCTTAAATCCTAAAGCACCCCTTACATGAGCCAAACGCAGGACCTGACCCCCTCTTTTCCTAGCCGCCTACCAAACATCGGCACAACCGTTTTTACGGTGATGTCTGCTCTTGCTACCGAACACCAGGCAATTAATCTTGGGCAGGGCTTTCCTGACTTTGCTTGCGATCGAAAACTCATTGAGTTTGTGAATGACGCCATGTTGGCAGATCACAACCAATATCCGCCCATGATTGGTGTCCCCGCATTGCGCCAGGGCATTTCGCAAAAGATTCAAAACCTTTATGGCCATCAATACGATCCAGATTCTGAGATCACTATTACCTCAGGCGGAACCCAAGGTATCTTGACTGCTGTTCTAGCATGCGTGAGTCCTGGTGATGAAGTCATCATTATTGAGCCTGCCTACGATAGTTACAGACCATCCATTGAATTAGCTGGAGGTATTGTCAAAGCCGTTTCTTTGCAAGCAGTGCGAGATGAGAATGGACAAGTGAGCTCCTACGAAATTCCATGGGATGCACTTGCCAATAGCATTAACTCTAAAACTCGTCTCATCGTGATGAATACGCCACACAATCCAACCGGAATGGTTTGGAATGTTGCGGATCTAGATCGCTTGGCACTATTAGTAAAAGATAGCAAGGCGCTCATACTGAGCGATGAGGTTTACGAGCACATGGTCTACGATGGCGCAAAACATCACAGCGTGGCTTCACACCCTGCTTTAGCTGCTAGGAGCTTTTTGATTTCTAGCTTTGGCAAAACCTATCATGTGACAGGCTGGAAAGTTGGTTACGTAGCGGCTCCAGCAGTGCTGAGCAAGGAATTTCGTAAGGTACATCAATTCAATGTCTTTACAGTCAACACCCCTATGCAGTATGGATTAGCTTCCTACCTATCCCTAGCCTCGCACTATTTAAATCTTCCCCAGTTTTATCAAGCCAAGCGAGATTTCTTTAGATCTGGCTTAGAGGGCACACGCTTTAAATTACTACCAACACCTGGCACTTACTTTCAGTGTGTCGATTATTCAAAACTCAATATTCCCCAAGCTAAATTGAGTGAAGCAGATTTTTGTCAATGGCTTACTAAAGAGATTGGTGTTGCTGCAATTCCTGTTTCTGCATTTTATGAGCGCCCCACAGAATCTGGTGTGATTCGATTTTGCTTTGCCAAACAAGAACAAACCCTGGCGAATGCTTTAGAGCGTTTGCAAAAACTATAGAAGACCGGAGACTTTCATGACCAACAAAAAATCCAATTCCAATGCAATCGATGTATATAGCTGGCCCACACCAAATGGGCATAAGGTTCACATCATGCTCGAGGAATGTGGCTACCGCTTAGATCGTGACTGGTTTGCGCATCCCATCAATATTGGCGCAGGGGATCAATTTGCTGCTGAATTTTTAAAGATTAGTCCAAACAACAAAATCCCTGCCCTAGTTGATCCCAATGGACCTGATGGCAAGCCCATCAGTATTTTTGAATCAGGAGCAATCCTCTTGTATCTCGCAGGAAAAACGGGCAAGTTTTTACCAGCATCTACCCGTGGAAAATATGAAGTACTGCAATGGCTGATGTTCCAAATGGGCGGCCTAGGCCCCATGCTTGGGCAAAACCATCATTTTCGGATCTACGCGCCCGAGAAAATTGACTATGCAGTCAATCGCTATACCAATGAGGCAAAGCGCTTGTATGGCGTGCTGGATAGTCAACTGAAAGATAATCCCTATATTGCTGGTAAAACCTATTCCATAGCGGATATGGCAATTTATCCTTGGACTCGTAATTGGAAAAATCAGGGCATGGATTTAGAGGACTATCCGCATTTTAAGAAATGGTTTGAAAAGATTGGTGATCGCCCTGCAGTAAAACGCGGCTGCGAAGTTTTAACAGCATTACGCAAACCTCTGCATGATGACAAAGCAAGAGAACAATTGTTTGGTTCAACTCAGTATCAAAAAAGGAAATGAAATGAAGATTCAATCAGTTGGTGTGATCGGTGCGGGCACAATGGGTAATGGGATTGCACAAGTGTGCGCTGTTGCCGGTCTCGATGTCGTCATGGTTGATATCAACGAGGCTGCAGTGGCACGCGGTCTGGAACAAATTAATAAAAGCTTAGATCGCTTAGTTAAAAAAGAAACTTTAACTACTGAGGCAAAAGATGCCGCTTTGAATCGCATCAAAGGAAGCACCTCTTATACCGACTTCAAAGGACTTGCATTAGTTATTGAAGCTGCAACTGAGAACCAAGCTGTTAAAGAAAAGATTTTGAAGCAAGTGGACGAAATCGTGAGCAAAGATACCATCATTGCCACTAACACCTCTTCACTTTCTATTACCAAGTTAGCAGCACTAGACTCCAACCCTGAACGATTTATTGGGATGCACTTTTTTAACCCGCCACCCTTGATGGCTCTAGTTGAAGTTATTCGTGGATTGCAAACTAGCGATGCCACCCACGCTGCGATTATTGATATGGCTAAACGGGTAGGTAAAGAGCCTATCACCGTGAAAAACTCACCAGGCTTTGTAGTTAACCGTATCTTGTTGCCGATGATTAATGAAGCCTTCTTTGTTTTATCTGAAGGATTGGCAAGTCCTGAAGATATTGATGCTGGGATGAAGCTAGGTTGTAATCAACCTATTGGGCCATTAGCACTGGCTGATTTGATTGGCCTTGATACTTGCCTAGCAGTCATGGAGGTGTATTTTGAAAACTTCAGCGATTCTAAGTATCGCCCTTGCCCACTCTTAAGAGAAATGGTTGCAGCAGGATATCTCGGTCGTAAGACGGGTCGAGGCGTGTATACCTACGATAAATAAATTTCTCATTAACCTATTCATAGAACAGATCTTTTGTGAACCCACTTCCACCCCTTGTAATCAAACTGGCTTATGCAGGACTTATTCCATTTATTGGTCTTGCGCTATTAGTTCAATTAGCACCAACACCTATTAACTATCTTAGCGCTGAATCTCTTGCAGGCTATGGCGCAGTCATCACCTCCTTCATGGGTGCATTGCACTGGGGCGCCAACTTACATACCCTTGGAAAAAAACCTCCTGGAGATCGCTGGGAAGATCGCAATGCCTGGATCTGGGGCGTAATACCTGCACTGGTGGCTTGGGTAGCTTTACATATCTATATTCCGGTCGGCTTGCTGATCTTGGCCTCCACCTTAATCATTCAGCGCAATATTGATCAGAATACCTATCAATATTATTTCTCTAGTGATGAAGCACGCAATGCATTCATGACAGTACGTAACCGCTTAACTTATATTGCTGCCGCTTGCCTTGCTTGGGCAGCCCTAGTCATTTTATTTATTCAAGCATGATGATTCATGAGTAGCTTATTCGATAGCACTCCTCCACCTCCCCTAGCGGAAGCACTGCGCCCAAAAACAATCGAAGAGGTGATTGGACAAACCCATCTGCTAGCAAGCGGCAAACCACTCAATCTCGCTTTTGCATCTGGCAAGCCCCACTCGATGATTTTGTGGGGTCCTCCTGGGGTTGGAAAAACAACCTTAGCGCGTCTCTCTGCAAAAGCATTTGATCGTGAGTTCATCGCTATCTCAGCAGTATTGGCGGGAGTAAAAGAAATTCGAGAGGCGATAGAGCAAGCCCAACAAAGTATGGCGCAGTATGGCAAGCAAACGATTTTATTTGTCGATGAGATTCATCGTTTTAATAAAAGCCAGCAAGATGCTCTATTACCGCATGTGGAATCTGGCCTGTTTACCTTTATTGGGGCTACGACGGAAAACCCTTCCTTTGAAGTGAACTCTGCGCTGCTCTCGCGTGCCCAAGTCTATGTATTGAAATCTTTAAGTGGCGCTGAGCTTAAGCAATTATTCATGCGTGCCCATGCGCATGCTATGCCTGATATTCCATTTGAAGAGAGCGCAATCGAAACCCTGATTACTCATGCTGATGGGGATGCTCGGCGTCTTTTGAATTTAGTTGAACAAATTCGGAATGCGATTTCTAGTCCAGGTGAGTCAGTCAAGGCAATTGACCAAGCTTTTGTAGAAAACGCTCTCTCCACCCAGGCTCGTCGCTTTGATAAAGGTGGCGATCAGTTTTATGACCAAATTTCTGCGCTTCATAAATCGGTCAGAGGCTCTAATCCGGATGCGGCACTTTATTGGCTGTGCAGAATGTTAGACGGTGGCGTGGACCCTCGCTATTTATCTCGTCGCATTATTCGCATGGCCTGGGAAGATATTGGTTTAGCAGACCCACGAGCGATGCAATTGGCTAATGATGCTGCGCAAACTTATGAAAGATTGGGTTCTCCTGAGGGTGAATTAGCCCTAGGACAAGCTGTGGTGTATTTAGCAGTAGCCTCTAAAAGTAATGCCAGCTACAAGGCATTTAATGCTGCACGAGCTTATGTTTCTAAGGATCAATCTAAGCCCGTACCCAACCATTTACGCAATGCGCCCACCAAACTCATGAAAGAGTTGGGCCATGGCAAAGAATATCGTTATGCCCATGATGAGCCTCACGGCTACGCTGCCGGCGAGTCTTACCTACCAGAAGGGATGGTAGAACCCCATTGGTATGAGCCGGTACAACGCGGTCTAGAAACCCAAATCAGCGAAAAGATGGCTTTCTTGCGCAACCTAGACCAAGAAGCCAAAAAGAAATGAATCCAAAAGTAGTCGCTACTTTTTATTACGACATTATTTCGCCGTTTGCGTATTTGTATATCAAGCAACGACATCGCTTAGAAGCCCTACTCGATATCACGCCTGTTCCGATTCTCTTAGGTGGCCTACTGAGAGCCTCCGATAATCGAGGTCCAGGTGAAATTGCGGCCAAGCGTCCACACACTTATCAGTTTTGTGTATGGCAAGCAGAAAAGTTAGGCATTCCATTTCGTTTTCCCGAACATCACCCCTTTATGACAGTCGCACCTCAACGCTTACTCGTTGAACAAAAAGCCGATTGGCCTATGCTTGAGAAAGCCTTTGATTACATTTGGATGGAAGGCAAGGACCCCAATCTCTCTTGGTCAGAATTTTGTAGCTACTTAGGATTGGCAGCCGATACTCCAAAACCAGATAGCCCTGCAGTCAAGGAGCAACTGATTGCCAATACCCAGCAGGCAAAACAGGATGGTGCGTTTGGAGTTCCTGCCTTAATCGTTAATCAACACTGTTTTTGGGGTGTAGACACGATCGCTTGGACGCTAGACTATCTCTCTAGGCCCAAGATGTTCGAAGAAGCCTCCTATGCCTACGCCGCCAATGTTCCCAACGGTTTAGCGTAAAACCCATTTCCGCAGCACAATACAATGTCTACATTCGCTTCACTTATTTAAGGAGTTGTTATGCGTAAGCTTTTTGCCAGCCTCATTCTGATCGCCACCTGTCTTTCCAGCCAAGCCGCTTTTGCTGGGCCCAAGGTGGAATTTAAAACTACGCTAGGTAATTTTGTCGTGGAGCTGGATGCCGATAAAGCCCCGAAGACCACTGCTAACTTTTTAAACTATGTAAAAAGTGGTTTCTACAACGGAACTATTTTTCATCGGGTAATCGATGGCTTCATGATTCAAGGTGGTGGCTTTACTCCTGATCTTGTTCAAAAACCAACGGATGCCCCTGTCGTCTCAGAAGCGAATAACGGTTTAAAGAACAATAACTACACCATTGCGATGGCACGCACTTCTGATCCTGACTCTGCAACTGCACAGTTCTTTATTAACGTAAAAGATAATCAAGGCTTGGATTTTCCAAATGCCATGGGTAATGGCTACACTGTTTTTGGAAAAATTGTTTCTGGAACTCAAACTATTGATGCGATTCGCAAAGTGCCAACTATGGTGGCATCAGCTCCGCGCATGGGTCGCATGGCCGATGTTCCTGCGAAAACTGTGACTATTGAATCAGCCACCATCCTGAAATAATTTCTGAGAGCTCACTAAGGCTGCTGGCGATGATTCTGCTCGATGATGCGCAAAGCAGCCTTGCTCAACCCTCGAGCCGCCTTTACGATTCTCCAATTCAAACCTGGTGCATTTTGCCTTCAGGCAATGCAGAGCAGGACCAAAGGGCAATTCGTGATTGTTTATTAGAGTTAGATACTGCTCTAAGTAAAGGCCTGCACTTAGTGGCGATCTTTTCCTATGAGCTAGGAAGGCTTTTTCAGCAATTACCTCAGCGTAACTCGAGTACTACCCACCCACTTATGCAGGCATGGGCATTTAATAATCATCAAGCCCTTTCCAAGGATCAGGTCGATGCGCTGATTGCAGATACACTCGCCCAACTTGATGATGAAGAGCGTATTGCCGGTGTCTTAGATGTAACAGAGTCCATCATAAAGGCGCAATTTTCTCAAGATATTGCCAAGATTCAGGAATACATTCGCAGCGGAGATACTTACCAAATCAACCATACCTACCGCATTAACGGTAAGTCCTATGGCTCACCCTTAGCCCTATACAGCCGATTACGTGAGCGTCAACCAGGAAGGTTTGGCGCCTACATTAATCAAGACACGCAGTACATCCTCTCCCAGTCACCTGAGTTGTTTATTCAGAAGACTGGCGCAATATTAAAAGCCATGCCCATGAAAGGAACTGCTAGCGCCCTCTCTAGTGTCGCCAGCTCTCTTTCCGAAGACCCTAAGAATCAAGCTGAGAACGTGATGATTGTCGATTTATTGCGCAATGACCTCAGTCGTATCTCACTGCCTGGCACAGTACAAGTTCCCAAGTTATTTGAAGTTGCAAGGCATGGCGATGTATTGCAAATGACATCAACGGTTCAAGGTGAAATCAAGCCCAACACCTCTCTATATACCGTTTTGCAAGCCGTTTTTCCTTGTGGCTCAGTAACAGGTGCACCCAAAAAACGCAGCATGGAAATTATTCAAGAATTAGAGCCATTTGATCGGGGCTATTACTGCGGCGCCTTAGGTTGGCTTGACCCAAATGGCGATTTTGCATTCAGCGTTCCCATTCGTACGGTGGAGATTGAAGAGGATGCGCAATCTCATAGCAGTCAGTTCACTCTGGGTGTGGGTGCAGGAATCACAATCGATTCTGATGCCCAGCAAGAATGGGAAGAGTGCCAAATTAAAGCGGCCTTTTTAAAAGGACTTCCCAGTAGCACCGGCTTATTTGAAACCATTGCAGTGATTCAAGGAGTGCCGCAGCGTTTATCAGCACACCTTGATCGCATGGCATCTTCTGCACGCTCCTTAGGCATTCCATTTCAGCGCAAAGATGCAGAAAATCTTTTAATTCAGGTCTGCTCGAGTTTGGATTCAAGCCTATTATTTCGTGCTCGCTTAGATCTAACTAGTAATGGCCAACTGAGCTGCACTACGGGATTATTAGAATCATTGGAAGAGCCAGTGAAAATCTTTTGGGCAAAAGATATTTTGCCTAATAATGGCGTCATGTTTTCTGGCGACCCCCTATTGCAACATAAAGTTGGTAAACGTCATCTTTATGATTCAGCCTGGAAAACAGCTGTTCTATTGGGTGGTTTTGATGCACTCTTCACGAATGAGCAAGGCTTTGTGACTGAGGGAGGTAGAACGAGTATTTTCATTAAACCTCTCAATAGCGATGAATGGCTTACCCCACCAGTCAGCGCAGGTCTACTCCCAGGCGTGATGCGCGCAGCCTTACTAACTAGCCCTCAGATGAATGCCCGCGAAGCTAACCTGACTATTAAAGACGTTGCAATGGCCAGTGAGATTATGCTTAGTAATGCCTTACGCGGTGCCATTAAAGCCCAATTTTAGAAAGTAGCCATGAAGTTCTGCCCAAACTGTGCAAGCACACTATCGCTGAAGATTCCAGCGGATGACTCACGCGAGCGCTTTGTATGCGATAGCTGCGGCAGTATTCATTATCAAAATCCACGAAACGTGGTGGGTAGCATTCCCGTATATGGTGAACAAGTACTGCTTTGTCGCCGAGCAATTGCTCCGCGTCATGGTTACTGGACTCTTCCAGCAGGCTTTATGGAGTTGGGTGAGAGTACTAGTCAAGGCGCCGAACGGGAAACTTATGAAGAGGCTGGTGCCAAAGTTCAAATGGGGCCGCTATATTCATTATTGAATGTGCCCCATGCTGAGCAAGTACATCTGTTTTACTTGGCAACCATGACGGATCCTAGCTTTTCTGCTGGCGAAGAAAGTCTTGAAGTCGCACTCTTTTATGAGCATGAGATTCCCTGGAATGAGCTGGCCTTCCCAACGGTTAAACAAACCTTAGAGTGGTTCTTTGCCGATAGAGCTGCAGGAGTCCTTCAGTCAGGTAATGAATTTCATGTCCGTAGTCGTGATGTTCTGCGTTCTGAAAAGATCGAATGAGTCAGATTCAGTGGCTTGGGCCGCATGACCCCTTCCCCAATCCGCTTGCTGAAGTAGATCCAGATCCCACTGTTCCTGGACTCATGGCAGTCAGCGAGCGTATTTACCCTGGTCAATTAGCTCGCGCCTATCAATCAGGAATCTTTCCTTGGTATTCTGATAACCAACCTGTTTTATGGTGGTCACCTGATCCACGTATGGTTTTGAATCCTCAAAACTTCAAATGCAGTGAATCACTGAAAAAGCATATTCGCCACTTCTGCCAAGAGGCTCAATCTGAAATTCTGGTTGATGCTGACTTTAGCGCCGTGGTTCGTGCTTGCGCTACAAGCAAACGAAAAGATCAAGACGGCACTTGGATTACCCATGAAATCATGGATGCTTACACTACCCTGCACGAACAAGGACATGCCCATAGCATTGCTGTAACAGATGCTGGACAATTAATTGGCGGGCTCTATTGCGTTTCCTTTGGCGCCATGGTCTTTGGTGAATCCATGTTTAGCTACGAAAGCAATGCCTCGAAGTTGGCTTTAGCTGCATTAAATGCTTGGTGCCTAAAAAATCAGATTAAGCTTATCGATTGCCAACAAGAAACTGCCCATTTACGCTCTCTGGGGGCATCCCCCATTCCACGCGCTCGATTTTTAGAAGATCTGCAAAGTTCATTAAATCAAACTAATATTGATAGACTCTGGACTTTTGACAAAACCATCTTGACCCACTGGCTATGACCCAGCTGAAAGAACTTCCTCTTACTGCTTTGCAGTTCTATGCCACTGCACCCTATGAGTGTAGTTATCTGCCTAATCGTCAAGCGCGCTCACAAGTTGCCACCCCTTCTCATTTAATTCATGCAGATATTTATGGTGAATTACTCAATGCCGGCTTTCGTCGGAGCGGCCTGTATACCTATCGCCCGTATTGCGATCAATGCAGGGCATGTATTGCTACCCGTATTTTGGTGAATCAATTTAAGCCTACTCGCAGCCAACGTCGTGCACAGAAAAAACATGCAGGTCTTGAAGTGCATGTTCTGAATCTAGGCTATAAAGATGAACACTACCAACTGTATCAACGTTATCAAAATGAGCGGCATGCAGGTGGTGAAATGGATCGGGATGATCAAGATCAATACATGCAGTTCTTATTACAAAGTCGTGTGAACTCGCGGATTGTTGAGTTTAGGGATGGTCCGCAGGATCCTCATCCTGGACGCTTGCGGATGGTCAGCATGATTGATATCTTGGAGCAAGGCATTTCTTCGGTCTACACTTTCTTTGATACCAGCGTCCACAATGCTAGCTACGGAAGCTTCAGCATTCTTTGGCAAATTACGCAGTGCTTAGAGTTAAAGCTACCCTACCTCTATCTTGGCTACTACATTCAGGATAGTGAAAAGATGTCCTATAAGGTTAAATATCAACCCTTGGAAGGATTGATTGATGACCATTGGCAATTGATGCCTGGTTCATAATATCTAACCATGATTGATCAATATTCTTTTTTACGCCCCTGGCTCTTTTGTTTAGACCCTGAAAAAGCACATAACCTCACACTGAGCAATCTTGACCGCGCAGAACGCTGGGGCTTGCTACAACGCTTTATCACCAAACCGGTTGCCGATCCCCATACCCTTTGCGGCATACAGTTCCCCAATCCCGTTGGCCTAGCTGCTGGTCTTGATAAAGATGGCAAGCATATCGACTCTCTCGCTGCTTTGGGTTTTGGTTTTCTAGAAATCGGCACCGTTACACCACGCGCACAAGCCGGCAATCCCAAACCCCGTATGTTTCGACTGCCTGAAGCAGAAGGCATCATCAATCGGATGGGTTTTAATAATGATGGTGTACAGGCTTGTGTTGCACGGGTTCGCAAATCCAAGTTTTGGCAAAACGGTGGCGTCCTCGGCCTGAATATTGGTAAGAACGCGAGCACCCCCATTGATCAAGCTTCACAAGACTATGTGATTGCTATGTCCGCTGTTTATGAAATCGCCTCTTACATTACCGTTAATATCTCCTCCCCTAATACGCAACACCTTCGCTCATTACAGAGCGAAGAAATGCTGCGCTCTTTATTACATGATTTAAGTGAAGAGCGAAAAAAACTGAGTGACCAATATGGTGTTCATAAACCGCTCTTCTTAAAAATCGCCCCTGACTTAGATCAAGAAGATATTCATTTGATTGCCGATCTATTGGTAGAGTTTGGAATCGATGCGGTGATTGCAACCAACACCACCATCTCCCGCGAAGCAGTAAAAGAAATGAAATATGGCGAAGAAGTTGGTGGACTCTCTGGCGCCCCAGTCAGAGATGCCTCCAGCCAAGTCATCAAAACCCTCAAAGCTAGACTAGGAAACACTCTGCCTATTATTGGTGTGGGTGGCATTCTTTCAGGTGCCGATGCCCGCGAAAAGGTGATGGCTGGCGCTAACTTGATTCAACTCTACAGCGGCTTGATTTATCGAGGCCCAGAACTTGTAAACGAGTGCGCTAAGGCCCTACGTCGCTAGACTCTTTATGTCCCTAATGGGGCGATTTTGGGGATTTAGTAAAATCTCATTTCATATTATGCAATTTGAACTGAAATCGCTACAATTACCCCATGAGCATAAGCAAGACCGTCAAAGCCCCTAAAACTACTGGAGAAGTTGGTAAAACAGCGATTCAGGTGGTTGAGCGCATGATGAACTTGCTCGACATATTGGCAGAGCAAGAAGAATCTAGCAGTCTTAAATTCTTAGCTGAACAAACAGGCCTACACCCCTCCACAGCCCATCGCATTCTCAATGATATGGTGGCCTGTCGCTTAGTGGAGCGCGGGGATGGTGGCACCTATCGTCTAGGCCTTAAGCTTTTAGAGTTAGGTAATTTAGTCAAAGCACGTCTCTCTGTCCGCGAAGCAGCGCAAGTACCGATGCGTACCCTCCATAAGCTCACTGGAGAAACTGTCAACCTGTCCGTTCGCCAGGGTGATGAGATTGTCTACATTGACCGAGCCTATAGTGAGCGCTCTGGCATGCAAGTCGTTCGCGCTATTGGGGGCCGTGCGCCCTTACATCTGACTTCAGTTGGAAAATTATTTTTAGCAAGTGATGATGCTAATCAAGTACGTGCGTATGTCACTCGCACCGGACTCTCTGGTCACACTCGTAATAGCATTACCGATTTAGCCAAATTAGACTCTGAACTCAATCAAGTTCGCAAAGTAGGTAATGCACGTGATGATGAAGAGCTCGAACTTGGCGTCAGTTGTTTAGCAGCAGCGATTTTGGATGACACCGGTAAGTTAGTGGCTGGTCTCTCATTGAGTGCCCCAACCGATCGTATGCAAGCAGATTGGTTAAGAGCGCTTCAAGAAACAGCACTGCAAATCTCTAAAGGCATGGGCTATAAGCCTAAAACGAGCGAACCTGGCACTCAGGCTAGCTAAGTCTAGACTCCTTACATTAAACGCCGAATAGGCTGTGCGCCTGATGGCATACGCTCATACCAATCACGCACACGTACTGCGTCTGCAAAACGAGATTGGGTTCCAACAGAATCCAAGAAGACCAATAACAATGGTGTGTTATTCACTCTCGCTTGCATGACTAGACATTTACCAGCGGCATTAATAAAGCCCGTCTTTTGTAAACCAATATTCATATCTCCTGCGCGCACCAAGCGATTGGTGTTCAAGAATTTTTGTGGGCGTTTAGCAATGACCATCGTGAGATCAGGCCAGGTTGAAAACTCCCGAATCATTTTGTATTGATACGCCGCATTGAGCATGCGCGTGAGATCTTCCGCTGAAGCCACGTTTTCACTTAGGAGGCCAGTGGGGTCTGCGAAATTAGAGTGGTCCATTCCTAATTCTTTGGCCTTACGATTCATAGCATCGATGAACGCTTTGATGCCTCCAGGATAGTTACGCCCTAAGGTATATGCAGCACGGTTCTCAGAGGACATCAGCGCTAACAATAGAGCCTCTTCACGAGTCAATACGGTACCGCCAGCTAGGCGTGAGCTGCGATAAATATTGACATCATCTGCATTAATTACCAATGATTCATCAAGTGGTAATTTAGAATCCAGGACCACCATCGCCGTCATCAACTTGGTGATCGAGGCAATTGGCAAACTGACAGAAGAATTCTTTTCAAAGTAAACCTCTTTGGTATCTTGATTCACTACCATCGCCACACTAGACTTCAGACTAAGTTCATCATGTTGACCTCGCATACCGAGCGCAGAGGCAAGTGAAGGTCTTGCTGGAGCGGCAGGCTCAGTTGAACGAGTAACGGTGACGCGAACGGATTTGGATTTCTTGGTGGATTTGATCACCACCTTTGTTTTACTTTGCTTATCTTTATCTTTGCTAGCAGCAAATGCAGTTGAATTTACAGGGATGCCACAAGTAAATATCACCGCTAAAAAAAAGGGCCAAACTCGATTCAAATGCATCCCAAAATACCTTCCAAAACTTTCAACATACGGAATGATAATTAATTTCCACTCAAGAGTACGATTTATTCGCCCCAACTTGGATATTCCAATCATCACTACTCTGCAATTGTGGCGACAGTGTTGCTCTGGCCAGTATTTACCAGCACTACACCCGTCATTGTGAGTGCTAAGCCAACAGCCATCAGGAGAGTAAAAGGCTCCCCAAATAAGATCCACGCCATGATTGCCGTTGTTGGTGGCACCAAGTAAAGAAAGCTTGTTACCTTAGTAGCAGCACCTTTGCGAATCATCATAAATAACAGGCTAATAGAGCCGATTGAGAGTGGAAAGATTGACCACAACAAAGCTCCCGTTACAGAGGCATTCCAAACCATTTCACCAGACTCAAAGAGATACATGCAGATAAAACAGAGAACAGCAGAGACGCCAAACTGAATGGAAGATCCTGCACGCAAATCAAATACTGGGCAGTATTTCTTCTGATACAGCGTTCCAAAGGTAATCGACAGCAAGGCAATAAAGGCCAGAACATAACTCACAAAAGGAATATGGGCGAAGCTAATTTTTTCAGCTACCACCAAAGCCACTCCAGCAAAACCAAAAGCCAAACCGATCCACTGGCGTGGAGACACTTTTTCAGAGATCCAGGCTGCAAACCATGCTGTCAAAATAGGTTGTAGGCCGACAATAATCGCCGCTAATCCGGCTGTCATGCCTAAGCGCACTGCAAACCAAACCCCTAATAAATATGCAAACTGCAATAAGATGCCCGCTACCGCAATGTGTTTGGTTTGAGACCAGCTCGGCCAGCTAATCTTCCAAACCAGACTGAGTGCCGCCATGGCTGCGAGCACACCTGAAAAGCGCCAGAATAGAAAGGTTGCTGGCTCAACATAAGGCATAGCCATTCTGGCGATGACAAAACCCGTACTCCAAATCAGCACAAATATAGGGGCAATGGCATTGTCAAGACTAAGCTTCATGGATAACTTACTGAAATTATTGATATTTTTTAACTAATCTTCGATTTTAGGCTTATTTGTGCCACTCCCGCCTTTATCAGTGAATACGCGCCGTGGCCGTCCAATATGTTGCATCGCAACATATTGGAATATAATGGTGCAAAGCAATTTACTAACTCACCTACTCAGAGTACAAACAAGTGAGAAATCGAAACGAAAGGGATAGACATGAACTTAACGCCAGAACAAATCGCAGCAGCACAAAAAGCCAATTTAGAAACTTTGAGTGGCCTGACTAATCAAGCTCTTCAGAGCATTGAAAAATTGGTAGAACTCAATATGCAAATCGCTAAGCAAAGTCTGAGCGATAGTATGAATAGCGCCAAGAAGGCCCTAGAAGTAAAAGACATTCAGCAACTTCTCGCCCATCAAGCTGAAACGGTTCAGCCAATGGCAGAAAAAATCATGGCTTATAGCCGTCATTTATATGACTTGGCACACGAGACTCAAGCAAGCTTTACACAGTCTGCTGAAAAAGAATTTCAGGCGGGCCAAAAGAAAGTAAACGCTTTGGTAGAAGACTGGACTAAAAATGCTCCAGCTGGATCTGATGCTGCTGTTCAGGCCATGAAGCAAGCTATTGCCTCTGCTAATAATGTTTTTGAAACCAGCCAAAAAGCTGTAAAGCACGCTGTTCAGGTTACACAAACCAATATGACTAGTGCTACTGATGCTGTGATGAAAACAGCTCAAACCGCAAGCAAGGCTGCTAAGAAAAAATAAGCCGCTGAAGTAAGTGACTGTTTTGTAGTTCTGTTTCAGATAAAAAAGCCCCGATCATTCGGGGCTTTTTTTATTGGGAGTGATTAAGGCTCAGATGCTTATGATTTCTTCTTCACTGGTGGTAAATCGGTACAGTGGCCATGAGCTGCCTCAGCAGCCAGTCCAACAGACTCACCAAGAGTTGGATGGGGATGAATGGTTTTACCAATATCCACAGCATCAGCGCCCATTTCGATTGCTAGGCAAACTTCACCAATCAAATCACCGGCATGGGTTCCGACAATGCCTCCACCAATAATGCGATGGGTAGTTGCATCAAAAATCAACTTAGTGAACCCCTCATCGCGACCATTGGCAATCGCACGACCGCTAGCTGCCCAAGGAAATAAACCTTTCTCATAAGCAATACCTTGTGCCTTGCACTGCTCTTCAGTTAATCCAGCCCAAGCTACTTCAGGATCGGTATAAGCAACTGATGGAATTTGTTTGGCATCAAAGTAAGACTTCTCGCCAGCAGCTGCTTCTGCAGCAACGTGGCCTTCATGCACCGCTTTATGAGCCAACATTGGCTGACCAACGAGATCACCAATCGCAAAGATGTTAGGAACGTTCGTACGCATTTGTTTATCCACTGGAATGAAACCGCGCTCATCTACCTGAACACCAGCCAATCCCGCATCGATCTTCTTGCCATTAGGAGTGCGCCCCACTGCAACCAAAACCAAATCATAGGTCTGCGGTTCTGTCGGTGCATTTTCACCCTCGAATGAAACCTGAATGCCATCAGGTTTTACTTCGGCTTTAGCAGCTCTAGTCTTGAGCATGATCTTTTCAAAACGTCCGGCATTAAATTTCTCCCAGACTTTTTCTAAGTCACGATCAGCGCCAGCCATCAGACCATCCATCATCTCGGCAATATCGATACGTGAACCAAGAGTGCTATAGACCGTTGCCATCTCCAAACCAATAATGCCGCCACCGATCACCAACATCCGCCTTGGAATGCTCTTGAGTAATAAAGCGCCAGTACTATCCACAATCCGTGGATCTTCAGGCAAGAATGGCAACTTCACTGGCTGACTTCCAGCGGCGATGATCACCTTCTGAAAACGCACCACTTCTTTTTGGCCGGTTAAGTCTTGACCTGCGCCATTCGTTAATTCAACTTCGACATGGTTTGCATCTAAGAAGCGACCTAAGCCACGCACGACTTTAACTTTGCGTGCTTTAGCCATACCAGCAAGACCACCAGTTAACTTGGCAATCACGGAATCTTTATAGCCACGCAACTGATCAATTTCGATCTTCGGCGCGCCAAAGGTAATGCCGTGCTTCGCCATAGTCTTCACTTCATCCATCACGGAAGTGGTATGTAACAAGGCTTTAGATGGGATGCATCCTACGTTCAAACAAACTCCGCCCAAGGTGGAGTAACGCTCTACCAGTATGGTGCTCATACCCAAGTCAGCACTTCTAAATGCAGCGCTATAGCCACCAGGCCCAGCCCCCAAAACCAAGACTTCACATTCGTGATCAACCTTACCGTTGTACTGTCCCGGCTTAGGCGCTGCTGCGGGTGCTGTCGGCGCTGAAGCAACTGGACTTGCTGGCTTAGCTACCTCTGCGCTAGCTTCGATCTCAGCAATCACAGAGCCTTTGCTGACCTTATCACCCAACTTAACTGAAATACTAGTGACGGTACCCGCTGCATCAGCAGGAATCTCCATCGTAGCCTTGTCGGATTCTAAAACCAATAAAGGCTGCTCTTTTTCAATGACATCACCCACTTTGACCAATACTTCAATCACAGGAACATCTGCGTAGTCACCAATATCTGGAACGAGAATCGCTTGCTTAGCCATAACTCCTCCCTTACAGACTAGCGCGACGGAAGTCGGCTAAGAGCTGAGCAATGTAAACGTTAAAGCGGGTAGCTAATGCACCATCAATAACGCGATGATCGGCAGATAGTGATAATGGGCAAATGAGGCGCGGAACAAATTGCTTGCCATCCCAAACTGGTTTCATAGCAGCCTTGCTCACTCCTAAGATTGCTACCTCGGGTGCATTTACGATCGGTGAGAAGTAAGTTCCACCGATACCACCTAAAGACGAGATAGTAAAGCTCGCACCCTGCATTTGATCAGGCTTTAACTTGCCATCACGAGCTAATGCAGCCAACTCAGATGTCTCTTTTGCTAGCTCAAAAATACCCTTCTTGTCAGCATCCTTAATCACCGGAACAACCAAGCCTGTTGGCGTGTCTGCAGCAAATCCAATATTGAAGTATTTCTTCAAAATTAGATCATCGCCATCCAAGGAGCTATTAAATTCTGGATACTTCTTCAGCGCAGATACTGCTGCCTTCATTAAGAAGGCCAGCATCGTAATCTTGACGCCCTTCTTCTCATTCTCTTTATTAGTGTGTACGCGGAATTCTTCCAAATCGGTGATATCAGCATCTTCGTGATACGTGACCGCAGGAATCATGACCCAGTTACGACCTAAATTGGCAGCAGTGAGTTTTTTGATGCGATTTAATGGTTGACGCTCAATCTCACCAAACTTCGCGAAGTCGACTTTCGGCCATGGAATCAAATTCAGACCGCCCAAGCTTCCACCGCTCGATGCAGCTGGATTACCAGCTCCACCACTCATGGCTGCTTTTACAAAGGCCTGAACGTCTTCTTGTGTGATGCGGCCTTTTGGACCAGATCCTTTGACCTGATGGATCGTGACACCTAACTCACGTGCAAACTTACGCACGGATGGACTTGCATGACTTAAGGTAGGGTCAACAGCTGGAGCCGTATTTGAAATCGGAGGAGGTGCTGGAGCGCGAGCAATCGGAGGCTCAACCGCAACTGGCTTGCTAACTTGTACTGAAGTGGGTGCTGGAGCTGGAGCAGCTGCCGCACCAGACGAATCACCCTCCAGAATAAGAACAACTGATCCCTCAGAAAGGTTGTCGCCTACTTTAACTTTGACTTCCTTAACTACACCAGAATGTGAAGAAGGAACATCCATCGTGGCTTTATCTGATTCAAGCACAACGATAGATTGCTCTTTTTCAACTGTGTCACCTGGCTTTACCAAGACTTCGATGA
>CANCIL010000010.1 GCA_947378095.1 Betaproteobacteria bacterium | reverse complement strand
TATCTAATAAAACCGGACGATTGGTTTTGACCACTGGCAATAAAAGTGAAATGGCTGTGGGCTACTGCACTCTTTACGGAGATATGGCTGGCGGCTTTGCTGTAATTAAAGATATTGCTAAAACTTTAGTCTACCGTTTATGCGCCTATCGCAATCAAATTGCCCCCGTCATTCCGGAACGGATTTTGACTCGCGCCCCTTCGGCTGAACTCAGGCCAGATCAAACCGATCAAGATAGTCTGCCCTCTTACGAGGTTTTGGATGCCATCGTAGAACGCTATATGGAACAAAACCAATCTATCGCGCAAATCATTGCCGCCGGATATGATCCAGAAAGTGTTGAGAAAGTCACACGCCTAATTAAACTCAATGAATATAAACGGCGTCAAGCGCCTCCTGGGGTGCGCGTTACTACCCGGGCTTTTGGCCGCGACTGGCGTTATCCGATCACCTCGCAATTTAGGGCCTAAAAACCCAAAATCAGCAAGTTTGGAAAGTAAATCCAGTTCTAGGTATGATTACTGTATTAGGGGGAAGAAATGAAATTAATTACATCAATCATTAAACCGTTCAAGCTCGACGAAGTTCGCGAGGCTTTGGCTGAAGTTGGCGTTACTGGCTTAACCGTCACTGAAGTAAAAGGTTTTGGCCGTCAAAAAGGTCACACCGAACTCTATCGTGGCGCTGAATATGTCGTCGACTTTTTGCCTAAGGTCAAAGTGGAAGCCGTTGTTCCTAGTGATCGCTTAGATGCAGCTATTGAAGCTATTACTAAAGCTGCACGTACTGGCAAAATTGGTGACGGAAAGATTTTCGTTACTGCAGTTGAGCAAGTGATTCGGATTCGCACTGGCGAAACGAACGAATCAGCTGTTTAATTTATTAACGCAGCTGAGAGTCTGTAGGAGTGAGCGGCTGAATCAATTCAGCCCCCTCCAAAATAATCGTTTTACCAGCAAGACTGGCTGGGCGCACCTTAGCACCCTGGAAGTACAAGTCCACCTGATCTAAGCCAGAAGTTAAGACCTTGAGTGGCGCTTTTCCGTAAACACTCACCCCAACACCCGGTTCAAGTTGTTTATTCTGGACTTTTCCTAAAGCATCAATTACGCACACCATCTGCACAGATTTGGATTGCATGTACACCATATCTGCTGCTTTTTTCGGAGCGTCTGGTTTATATGTCATTGGCGCAGCATCCATCACTGGACAATCCGTTGACGTAACTGCTGCACTAGCCACTGGCGGTGTTATTGGAAGAGCGGCGCTTGCCTTTTCTTCTGCTGCAGGAACGGGGTTAGCAGGAGCTGGATCCACCGGTAATGGAGGGCTCACAGCAACCTCCTCTTTCGGTGTTTCAGGAAAAAATATAGGGCGTAAGTTAACTACCGAGAAAATAACAGCCGCTATTGCACTGAGTATTATCAACCATCTTCTTTGAGAGCTTGTACCAGTGCTCTGCTTGGCAATACTCTTTTCGACAACCACGTCTTGCAACTCAAGCGCTACATTTGGCTTTGATTGGACGGGGGGCGATTTTGCTACCGGCCGTTCATCTTTTGTTGTTTCTGTTTTCTTTACTTCTAATTTATTTACTTCTGTATTGCCTTCTTCCACTTTATTTGTTTTTGTTTTTTTAGCTTCAACTGGCGGCGTCTCCTCCACCAAAGTAGTCTCCTCAATCACTTTCGGCTGACTACCAAAATCAAATGCGTCTTTCTCTGAAAGACTTAGTAATGCCGCTACCTTTTTTGCGGCAGTGTATTTAATCTGAGCTCCATAAAAAGAACTTATTTCACCACTTTCAAGTTGCTCTATTTGGCGATTGGATAAGCAGGCTTTTAAAGCTAAGTCTTGAGTGCTCAGGCCAGCACTTTCCCTGGCTTTTTTAAAAGCCTCTTTACGAATTTCGGGAACTTTATTGGATTGATTCACTGAGTTCTTAATATTTTTCTAGAAAAATTACCGGGTTGATATTAATTCCAAAATGGTGCATAAGTAATTACCTTTGGGGCTAACTATTCAAAGGGTGATTCGCTAAATCCGACTCAAGATACTTTTTTACTAAGGTCTGTACAGAATCTACATGCATTTTGCTCATAACGCGAGCTTTATGCACTTTGATGGTGGCATCTGTTGTGCCTAATTTAACTGCTATATCTTTATTCAGCAGGCCTTCAACTAACCAGGTACAAACTTCACGCTCCCTAGGAGTCAAACTTTCGTACTCTCGCTTAGTTTCCATATCGACTGAGACCCGCTTTAGCTGGCGACGATCGAATTCAATTGCATCAGCAACTGCTTTGAGCATTTCTTCTAGATTAAAAGGTTTGAACAGAAAGTCTACCGCCCCTTTTTTCAGGCCCTGCACAATCTGATGCGGGTGGCTTTGGCCGCTAACAAACACAATGGGGGTTTTACGACCCAATTGAATGAGTTTTTCTTGTAATTCGACGCCTGTCATATCGGGCATCTGCATATCTAACAAAATCACTGCCGGAGAAACAGGAATCGATTTCTCCAAAAACTTCAGGGCAGATTCGTAATCCTCGACCAAATAACCTACTTCACGCAGCATTCTGGTGAGAGATGCCCGCATTGAATCGTCATCGTCTATTAAGTATATGTGGCCAGCTTTAGTCATTGAATTTAAAGGAAAAAGTAAATGATGAGCTAATGTACTGCAGTAGTATTTCCTAGGCTATTAGCTTGAAAGCTAATATTTAGGCGATAAATTAACAAATTCACCATTATTTATATTGCATCGCAACATAAATAATGTCCGCTATGCGTCCTACAAGAGAGCACGCTCTCAATGGGATCTCACGGCACAATAGAGCCTTTCGAAACAAATCTTTTCTGGAGTAATAAGCATGAAACGCCTCAATGAACGCTCACGCATGGTCACCGAAGGGGTTGCTCGCGCCCCCAATCGTTCAATGTATTACGCCATGGGATATCAGGAGGCTGACTTTTCCAAGCCAATGGTTGGTGTTGCTAATGGTCACTCTACTATTACTCCATGCAATAGTGGATTACAAAAATTAGCTGATGCCGCTGTAAGCGCATTAGAAGAAGCTGGTGCAAAAGCACAAGTATTTGGAACGCCTACCGTCTCTGATGGAATTGGTATGGGTACAGAGGGCATGAAATACTCTCTCGTCTCTCGCGAAGTCATTGCCGATAGCATTGAAGTTTGTGTTAACGGACTCTGGCAAGACGGTGTAGTGGTGATCGGTGGATGCGACAAAAATATGCCGGGCGGCATGATGGCATTAGCACGCACCAATGTGCCAGGCATTTATGTTTATGGTGGCACGATTAAGCCTGGCCACTACAAAGGCAAAGAACTCAATATTGTTTCTGCATTTGAAGCGGTTGGAGAATTTACTTCCGGACGTCTGAGCGAAGAAGATCTCAAGGGCGTTGAGCAACATGCTTGCCCAGGTAGTGGCTCCTGTGGTGGTATGTACACAGCCAATACTATGAGCTCATCATTTGAGGCATTAGGCATGAGCTTGCCTTACTCCTCCACCATGGCAAATGAAGATGCGGAGAAAGTAGCCAGTGCGCATGAATCTGCAATCGTATTGGTTGAAGCGATTAAAAAGAATTTACGTCCGCGTGACATCATTACCAAGAAATCCATCGAGAACGCAGTGAGTGTGATCATGGCAGTTGGTGGATCTACCAATGCAGTCCTGCACTTCTTGGCAATCACTAGCGCAGCAGAAATTGATTGGACGATTGATGATTTTGAGCGCATCCGTAAACGCGTTCCAGTGATCGTCGATATGAAGCCATCTGGTACTTACCTTGCAACGGACCTTCATCAAGCAGGAGGCATTCCTCAGGTAATGAAGATTCTGCTAGATGGTGGACTCTTGCATGGTGATTGCATGACTATCACAGGCAAAACTATTGCGGAAGTATTAAAAGATGTCCCATCTGTGCCACGTTCTGATCAAAAAGTGATCCGTACATTGGATAACCCGCTTTATAAGCAAGGCCATTTAGCGATTTTAAAGGGCAATATCTCTCCAGAGGGATGCGTAGCCAAAATTACCGGCCTCAAAAATCCATCGATCACTGGCCCAGCGCGCGTATTTGATTCTGAAGATGACGCGATGGCTGCCATCATGGCGCAGAAGATTAAGGATGGCGATATTGTGGTGATTCGTTATGAAGGCCCTAAAGGTGGCCCAGGAATGCGCGAGATGCTTGCGCCAACCTCCGCTCTGGTAGGACAGGGCCTAGGCGAGACAGTAGGTCTGATTACGGATGGTCGCTTCTCTGGAGGTACCTGGGGCATGGTAGTAGGTCACGTTGCACCTGAGGCATATGTCGGCGGCACAATTGCCCTCATCAACGAAGGCGACTCAGTAACTATCGATGCACACAAACTGCTGATTCAACTCAACGTTGACGAGGAAGAAATCGCTAAGCGTCGTGCAGCTTGGGTTCAACCTAAGCCACGTTACACCCGCGGCTTGCTTGCTAAATACGCAAGCCTTGCAAGTAGCGCTAGCAAAGGCGCGGTGACGGATTTGGATTTAAAAATCTGAGCTCAATCGCACAAGAAAAAGCCCCTAAGTAAAACTAGGGGCTTTTTTAATACCTCAGGATTACTCCTGAATCTAAATCTTAGTGCTTCATCGCGCCGCCATGTTGACCCATTGCATTGACAGGCATCTTCACTTCAACCTCACCTGCTTTTGCAAACTTTAATTTCACTGGCACAGTTTCACCCGCAGCCAAAGGTGCCTTGATATTCATAAACATTAAATGCAATCCGCCTGGCTTTAATTCCACTGCGCCGCCTGCTGGCACTGCAATGTCTTTCACCTGGCGCATCTTCATGACATTGCCATCCATAGCCATTTCATGAAGCTGTACCTCACCTGCCGCTGGTGAGCTAGCGGATAACAATTGGTCAGTGGCACCTTTATTTTCAATCTTCATAAATCCACCAGCAACTTGTTGCCCTGGCACAGTGGCACGGGTATAGGCATTTTCAATCTTGATGGCCCCAACAGAGGCAGTTTGAGCTAATGCAGCACCACTAAAAGTGATGCTGATGGCCGTACAGATAGTGAGTAGTGCATTGGATTTCATATCGTTACTCCTTTGATTTACCTTGGATCAGTTTACAGTTTGCTAGGTAATTGTTGAAAATTCATTAAGCCCGTTTTTCGACTGGACTTACCATTTTTATCAATGAATATCGTTGTAGGCGTTTCTCCATGCCACTGGGGGTCTATTTCATAACGTAAACGCTCATCAAAGGATGAGGCAATGTAATAGTTATTTGCCTTCTCTAATCCGGCTTTATCCAGCATCTTTTGCATCATCTCTGGCGATACATCATCCACCTGAATGAAAATGACCTTCGCATTTGGATAACGCTTGATAAATGCCCCCCATTGCGGCATCTCTTTAACGCAAGCTGGACAAGTGACACCCCAGAAATGAATTGCCATCGGCGCACCATTACTGGTCTTGAGTAAACGTAACCAGTCGCCAGATTGATAAGGCTTTAAAGGCGCTGTGGCTGCTCCAGCAATACCTGCGACAAAGATCAGTACGCAGACTAGCCAATATTGTTTAATTGCTTTCATTACTTATGCCCTACTTTAATCAGTTGATAGCCATCCGTACGCGTAAGCCAGGATAAATAGACGTTTTGATCTTGGCGCAGTAGCAAAGGATGATCACTATAAGACGTCGTCTTTGCAAGTGCCCTAGGTTCAGACCAACTCACACCATCATCCTGGGAATGTTTAAGATAAACCGAGGAAGCGGTACCATCAAATTCTTTCCACACCAACCAAACCTGACGATCGATTGCTAAGAGATAAGGTCTTGAAACATTAGCGCCCTCCCCACCAACTCGAACTGGATTGGAATAGCTCAAGCCTTGATTACTTGAATTGGCGTAAAACACCCCGGCTCGCTTTGTGCCCTGAGTAAACCATGCCACATGGTATTTGCCTGATCCGGAAACAGCAATAGAAGGTCCATGATGAGGGCAAGCATCGGTCTTCCAATTATCATCGGCAACGCGACGAATCGGTTCAGCGCCTTTGGAAGTGATCAATTGGGTCGCCTGATCCCGAATGCCTCCAGGAAAGATGGCACGATATGCAATGACTGCTTGATTTTTTGGATCAAGACTTACCCCAATACGGCAGCACTCACAGCTACTTTCATTTGCAAACTTCTCAGCCTGAAAAGTTTTGCCCCCATCATAGGATTTGGAGTATGCAATCGATCCACCAAGTCGAGGCGTGCCCTTTTGTTTTGCTGCTGTGACTAAACGCTTATCAATCCAAGAGATAAAAATAGAATCATCTGATTTCAATAGCATCGATGGAAAGCGTTGACTTGATCCATCTTGCACCAATGATTGCGGCGGGCTAAAAGTGCTGCCTCCATCACTAGAGCGAGCAGTATTAATTTGCGCATTCCATTGTGAGTCCTTAAAAAAAGCATAGACCAAAAAGATATTCCCTTTTGAATCAGACACAATTTGTGGGCGCGCATCACTCCCTGTATCTAGCGCTTTACCATGCTCTGCAATGCTGACCGCTGGCGCAAAGGATTTACCTAGATCAGTAGACTTGGCAACAGAAACAAGCCCATTAGCTGTCCAAGCCAGCAGCAACTTGCCGTCAGTAGTAAAGAATGGCGTGGCTGCATTAGCACACTCAAGACCAGTTCCTTGGCATGTATTGCTTACCTGAGTGGGCGCACTCTTTACAGCATGACTCGAATGCTCCACTTGTGCATGTGCATGCAGACACACTCCTACAACCCCTAATATGAGGACTTTAGGTAGCAAAGACCGCCAGGAAATGGAATGAATTGATTTCATCATTAGAAGATGATACGTGCTCCAACGCTGATCGCCTGTGGAGAGCCAAGCGTATAGCTGGTATTACTGCCGCCCGTCCCGAAGGTGTTGTATTGGCGATTCAATAAGTTCACCGCAGATGCATAGATCGTCGTGTACTTATCAAACTCGTAGTTAGCGCGCAAACCTACGACCGCATAAGAAGCCACTGGTAATGTGTTCGCAGTATTTAACCAAGAACTACCGACGTAACGGACAGTTGCAGTTAAGCTTGCTTTAGGTACGGGATAGTATGTCAAACCGCCACCCAAAATATTTTGGGGCACCCCCCCAACCTGCCTGCCCGTCGGATCACTCGTGGCACTCATGGTTAACTTCGTACTAGTGAAGGCGTAATTCGCATCGGTTGCCCATTTTGAATTAATGTCGTGATGAAACTGGAATTCCAAACCTTGGCTCAATAAGTTTTGATTATTCGTGTAGTAACTAATGTTCGTGGAATTACAAATACCGACATTGCCAGAACCAGTCAATGGATTACCAGTAGCGCCACATAGGCTTTTTGCTAAGGCTACATCCGAAGAGCTCTTTGATGACAGACTATATGTCGCCACCGCATTTTGAATGTAGTTGTTAAAAGCTGTCAGTTGAGCAAAGCCCCCCTTCCAGCGGTAGTCAGTCCCCACCTCATAACCTGTCATCGTTTCAGGAGTCAAATTTGGATTTGCAAAGCTATAACCGGCTGATGAACCATAAGAACGCAAAGTGTTATTTAAACCTGGTGCATGAAAGGCTTGATAAGCGGCGGTTCGTAAATCCCAATTATTTGTTGCTTTGTATAAAAAACCTAAGGTGGGACTTAATTGGGTTTTGCTCTGATTTGGAATGTTTTGATATTGAGGATTAGCGCCATTAATACCTGCGTTATAACTCGTAGGTGTTTGGCTGCTCCATTGGTCAACGCGCGCTGCTAGAGTAGTCTCAAGCGGTATAGATGTTGCCTTAGATTTTAACTGCCCCATAAGACCTAGGAAAGTTTGCGAACCTTGACCATAATTGACGGCTGCTACCGTGCCATTGTTGTTTAGATTGTTGGTTAAATTGGAGCCCGCAATATTACGTGCATCTACACCAACAAGATACTGATCAATCATCCCAGTCAACTCTTTGGTGTACTGAGCCGAGGCGCCTATGGTGTTATAGGGGTCTTTATAGGTGGCATTAATATAGGGCGTATTGGCTGCAATATTATTGGACTTGGTAGTGGTAGTAGAGCCATTTTGCTTATTGAAATTGGTGTTTTCATAAAAAAAGTTCACATCAACTTTGGCTTTGTCAGCCAACTTCGTGGTCGTACCAGCGGCAATATCCGTTTCCTGCATTAGGTTAGTAGCAAATGAATAGCCCGAGGATAAATCCGACATAGTGTGATAACCCACTCGGAAGAACCCATTGGTATCTTGTGTTGGCTTGAAGTAGCCCTGCAGTCTTACGTTAGAGTTATGCGAAGCTGCATCACCTTGACCATTTTTAATGCTATTGGCAGCAGCAGGTGCCAGCGTAGAAATATTTTGATAGCCATTGGTATTGAAGTAGTCGGCCGAGACTCTTAATTGCAAAGCTTCAGATGCAATGATGTCTTTTGAAGCTGCTACGTTATAAGTTCCAAATGCGCCGATACTGGCTGAAGCATCTTGCTGGCTATTCACAGGAGTTTTAGTTTTGATGTTGATCACACCACCCATACCGTAGTTACCCCATAGACTGGATACACCACCCCGAATAAATTCAACTGAATCAATCGCAGACATTGGAACTAAATTCCACTGCACCGTTCCATAAAACGCATCATTGGCAGGCAAGCCATCAATCAATACCAAGGTTCTGGCATTACCTAAACCTCGCACATTAATACTTTGTCCAGTTGGATCCTTTTGGTAATAAGGGGTGTCATTCAAAATCACACCAGGAACGTTCTTCAGAACCTGATCAATAGTTTGATCTGGAGAGACTTCTAAAGCTTCTTTAGTGAGGATGGTGGTGTTCAGTGGAATTTCATCCAAAGGCGTACCGGAGCGGGTCGCCGACACAGTCACACTTTTTAATTTCTGATCGTAATCTGGTGGTGGCGCAATTTGAGCGTGCACTCCAATATAAAACGACCCAAATAACATGCCAATACAGGCGCTGATTTTCTTATGCTTAAACAACTTGAAATTCTCCAACTCAATACCGGCAACTAGGTTGCCAATTGCATCGCAATGCGATGCCCTAAATGTGTTTTAGGCTTGTGCTGGAGGGGCTGCTGATGGGGGAGAAACCCAAGCGGCGAGAGGTTGTGGAGACTGATAAAAAAGTTGAGGCAAGAAAGCAAACGATTGTGGCGCCCCAAACTTTAGATTGGTATTAAAAGCTGGGGTAATGCTGTTTTGGGCGACGCAATAAGGGCAAGGCTGCGCTTGTTCCGCTACTTCCTGCTCATCACTCTGCACATTGATTTGCAACTTGCTGCCATCAACCGCGCAAATCTCCATAGCAAAACCATGCCCACCCTGCACAATCGATACTGCTTGAGAGACTGCCGGGGAAAGCGCACTCATCGCAATTGCAAATGCAGCAATCCAGTGAATGAGGCGGTTTTTATGGAAATTCATGGTGAGAGAATTTTATCGGATTTTCTCTTCGGCATGAAAAAAAGGGGCTGACGCCCCTTTTTCCTATGAAATCACTACTTCTAGCGATTTACTTATACAGCTGCAGCCTTTTTCTTGCTGATCACCTTGCCAATCAGTGGCCAGAAGAGCAATAGCAACGCAAGAGATGTAATACCACCTACTAATGGGTTGGAGAAGAAAATATCTAAGCTTCCCTGCGAGAACAACATGGATTGACGGAAAGAATCCTCAGCACGGTCACCCAACACCAAGGCCAATACCATTGGCGCCATTGGGTAGTCGAGTTTCTTGAAGACATAACCTAGAACACCAAAGCCCATCATCAACCAAACGTCAAACATCGCATTGTGAACGGTATATGCACCTACCGCACAAATCACAATGATGACTGGCGCAATGATAGAGAACGGAATTCTCAAGATGGAAGCAAACAGTGGCACGCAAGTTAAGACAACAAACAAGCCGGCCAAGTTACCTAGATACATACTGGCGATCAAGCCCCAAACAAAGTCTGGCTTTTCTACGAATAGCAATGGACCAGGTTGTAGACCCCAAATCAATAAACCACCAAGCAATACAGCTGCAGTTGGTGAGCCAGGGATACCTAAAGACAACATTGGCAGAAGCGCCGCAGTACCCGCAGCATGAGCTGCTGTTTCTGGAGCAACGATGCCTTCCATCTTTCCGGTACCAAACTTATCGCCTTCTTTGGATACGCGTTTTGCTACGCCATAAGCCATGAAAGATGCAGGTGTTGCACCGCCTGGAGTAATACCCATCCAGCAACCAATCAAACAGCTGCGTAATGAAGTAGCCCAGTACTTAGGCAATTGCTTCCAAGTTTCCCAAACCACTTTGCCGCGAATCTTCGCTGCAGCGCCTTGGAAGGCTAAGCCCTCTTCCATTGAGAGAAGAATCTCGCCGATACCGAACAAGCCGATCACTGCGATCAAGAAGTCAAAACCGCGCATCAACTCTGGGTTACCGAATGTCAAGCGCAATTGGCCGGTAACGGTATCCATACCAACCGTTGCCAATGCAAAGCCCAACATCATTGCTGAAATAGTCTTGAATGGTGATCCTTTATTCATACCTACGAAACTACAGAAGGTGAGTAGATAGACCGAGAAGAACTCTGGTGGACCAAATTGGAGCGCAAACTTCGCAACCAATGGAGCCAAGAAAGTAATCATCACGATCGCAAAGAATGCGCCTACGAATGAAGATGTGAACGCGGCAGTCAATGCCTCACCAGCTTTACCATTACGGGCCATTGGATAACCGTCAAAGGTTGTCGCAACTGACCAGGGCTCGCCTGGAATATTGAACAGCACAGATGTAATCGCACCACCAAACAATGCGCCCCAATAAATACAGGAGAGCATGATAATTGCGGAAGTTGGTGGCATGGTGAATGTCAACGGCAACAGAATCGCAATACCGTTCGCACCACCTAATCCTGGCAACACACCGATGATCACACCGAGCGTTACACCAACCAACATTAACAGCAAGTTAAAGGGTGTCATTGCAACGGCAAAGCCGTTGAATAGAGCGCTAATTTCTTCCAACTGGAACTCCTTCTTTAATCTTTTTTAATAGTTATTCTTTTTTATTGCACACCCAAGAACTCGAGCGGGTTAAACCAAGAGCCATGTGGCAATGGAACTTGAAACCAGAACTCGAACATGAGATACAGCGCTGCGCTTACCCCAATGGAAACTGCAACTGCCTTCCAAATTGGATACTTTCCAAGCCACACCATAAAGATGGCGATATAGAGGGCTGCAGAAACATAAATACCAATTAGCTGCACACCCAACACAAAAACAGTTGCTGGCAACAAAACGGCCATGACCTGCTTTAAAGCCTCACGATCAACAAATGACTCTGTTTTCTTTTTCTTATTGACGATTGCAGCCTGGTAAAGAGTAACCGTGCTTGAAAGCAGAATGATCAAACTGATATAGAACGGGAAATATCCCGCTTCAGGACCATCAGCCCCCCAACTAGCACCCAACTTCAGGCTACCCACCATGACGGTGACGCCAATTGCAAGGAACACAATCGCTGTGATGATATCCATTGCTCTAACGCTGATTGCTGAATCTTGATTTGAATTATTTGTATGTTCAGACATTTGCTTTATTCACTAATAAAAATTGTTAATACACTTACTTAAAAAATAGGACCCCCAAATGGAGGTCCTATTTCACTTCTTACTGATTACTTAGCCAAAAATCCAGCTTCAGCCATGAGCTGCTTGTGTAGTGCTTCATTCAAAGTTAACCAGTTAGTAAATTCTTTACCGGTCATAAAGGTTTGATTGAATGCGCCATCAGCCATGAACTTTTTCCATTCAGGTGTAGCACGCACTTTTTTGAACAACTCAACATAAAAGTCTACTTGCTCTTGAGTTACGCCAGGCGCCATGAAGATACCGCGCAACATCACGTAGTCAGTCGAAACACCAGCTTCTTTACAAGTTGGAACGTCATACCAAGATTGCGTATCGGTAACCTTTTCTTTGTAAGGCATACGAGTGTCATCAAACACGCATAGTGCACGCAACTTGTTTGCGCGCCATTGAGCAACCGCTTCAATTGGATTGTTGACAGAAGAATCAATGTGATTACCAACGAGCTGAACTGCTACGTCGCCGCCCCCTTTGAATGGGATGTAGGTGAACTTCGCACCAGTCGCCTTTTCTAAAGCAACCGTAATAATTTGGTCTTCTTGTTTTGAGCCTGTACCGCCCATTTTGAACTTACCAGGACCAGCTGCTTTTGCAGCATCGATATATTCCTTTGCAGTTTTGTATGGCTTATCAGCGTTGTCCCATAAAACGAATTGATCCAAAGCCAACATAGCTACTGGAGTGATGTCTTTCCAGTTAAATGGAACACCAGTCGCCAATGGCGTAGTAAACAAGTTAGAAAGCGTAATGATGATCTTATTAGGATCGCCTTTAGCCTCTTTCATTGCCAAGAAACCTTCTGCGCCAGCACCTGCTCCCTTGTTTACAGGGATCACAGCTTGCTTCATTAAATTATTTTTGGTGATGATTCCCTGAATCATGCGAGCCATTTGGTCAGCACCACCACCAGGACCAGCGGGAATGATGAATTCAACAGGTTTATTTGGCTCCCAAGCAGCAAATGCGGGAGCAGCCCCTGCAACGCCGAGGGCTAAAGCGGTAGAAATCAATGCCCTTTTTAACTTCATCTTCATAAATATGCCTCCTAAAGTGGTTTGCCAATCTAAATTTGGCTCTTCTAATGTGAGAGTGATTTTTAAACAAGATGCCAATGTAGTACTTGACTGACATCAATAAACTTAAAAACGCTTCACAAGGGGTTCCGTAAACTAGTAGAAACCCCGATCAATCAAGCCAAAGACAATAGATAGTGTACTTTCATCTGCAATTGAAAACCGGATTTAATGCACTGCAAATACCCATTTGAGATTTATTGGTTTTATTCAGATTGAATAAAAAATGCAGGATGATTTATTAAGGGTTTTCCCTTAACAGCAGAAGCCTGGTGCCGCTTGCCGGAATCGAACTGGCGACCTTTTCATTACGAATGAACTGCTCTACCAACTGAGCTAAAGCGGCGACTTGAAATAAATTCTAGCGGAAACGATCTAAGAGTTTCTTGCTGACTTTATCTAGTTCAGTGGCATCTTTGATTAAGAACTGCATGCCATTGGAATCAGCGATCAACAAGGTGTTTCCAGCGATCCTGCGGATATCCTCTTCGCCCTTAAGACGAATACGGGTTGGGCCGCGATCAGTTTCAATATCCCATATGCTCGGCGTCGCATAGGTTGAGACAGCGGTAATTTTCTCAATCACAGGCATAAACTCTCTAGCGGCGAGTTCCTCCTCTATCAAACCCAACTCCGCTTCAGGGATGGCAGCAACATCTGGATACCAATAAAGCTCTTTACCAGCTTGGTCCATGATCCCTATTCCAGCCCCAGGAGCGGTAATCGGAAAAGCCCGCACTGGGTGAACGCCAAGATGACGAGTTTCATTGGCATCTATAAACACCAATCGGCCTAATGCATCACGCTCTAGTTGATGAGGTTTACTCATACCCCTCCCCCAATATTTTTGGCGATAACTTGAAGCTTTTCTTCTTCACGCTCTTCCAGACTTTCACCAATAGCGCCACCCTCAACCAACTCCGCAGCATGACGTAACTGAGCTTGATACAGGGTGTAGTAAGCGCCCTGCTCTTCCATCAACTGCTCATGAGAGCCTATCTCAACAATCTCGCCTTTATCCAAAACAACCAATCGATCCGCTTTTCTTAAAGTGGATAGGCGATGCGCAATTGCAATGGTGGTGCGCCCTTTAACCAAGTTATCCAGCGCGCGTTGAATTTCTTTCTCTGTAGTCGTGTCTACTGAAGAAGTAGCTTCATCCAAAATCAAGATACTTGGATTGATCAGGAGCGCCCTTGCAATAGAGATACGCTGACGTTCACCACCAGACAAAGATTGGCCACGCTCCCCTACTAAGGAGTCGTAACCCAAGGGTAATCTGAGAATAAATTCATGAGCATGGGCCGCTCTAGCAGCTTCAATAATTTCTTCGCGAGTGGCATCTGGTTTGCCGTATGCAATATTTTCAGCAATCGTGCCAAAGAATAAGAATGGCTCCTGCAATACTAGGCCAATACATTTGCGGTAATCAGCAATTCCAATACTGCGAATATCACGCCCATCTAAAGAGATAGATCCTGAGCTAACGTCATAGAAACGGCATATTAAATTCACAAGCGTGCTCTTGCCAGAGCCGCTGTGTCCAACCAAGCCAATCATTTCACCGGGAGCAATATCAAGATCAATACCTTTGGTAACAGCCCGGTTGCCATAGCGAAAACCGACACCGCGCAAAGAAATGCGTCCTTCCACTTTGCCCAAGGGCGCTGGATTGATCGGCTCCGGAACACTGGAGACATGATCCAAAATGTCAAAAATTCGTTTTGCACCTGCAGCAGCTTTTTGAGTATGCGAAACAATTCGACTCATAGAATCTAAGCGCACATAGAAGCGGCCAATGTAGGCAAGGAAGGCAATCAATACACCAACTGTTACCTTTTGATGCGCAACTTGCCAGATACCAAATCCCCAGACCACTAACAATCCAGTTTCAGTAAGCAGAGTTACCGTTGGTGAGAACAAACCCCAAACCCGATTGACACGGTCATTAATTTGGAGATTGTGTTTATTCGAATCGACAAAACGTTTTAGTTCGCGATCTTCCTGAGCAAATGCTTTGACTACTCGAATGCCTGGGATCGTATCGGCCAAGATGTTGGTTACCTCTGACCAAATACGATCTATCTTCTCAAAGCCAAAACGCAATTTATCACGTACGACATGAATCATCCACACGATGAATGGCAAAGGAGCCAAGGTGACCAGAGCCAAGAGTGGATCAATTGAAAACAAAATCGCTGCCGTCATCGTAATCATTAATACGTCGGTAGCAAAATCTAAGGCATAGAGTGATAAGAAAACGCAGATGCGATCAGTCTCAGCACCAATGCGGGCAATTAAATCGCCTGTTCGTTTTCCACCAAAATACTCAAGCGATAGCTTAAGTAAATGCTCGAAAGTAGTATTGCGTAAATCGGCACCAATTCGTTCACTCACTAGGGCGAGTAAATACGTTTTCCACCAACCTAAGCCCCAAGCAACAATGGCAGCCCCAAATAAAGCAAATAGATACAGGCTGGCCAAATGAAAATCAATTGGATTGCCACGCTCGTAGGGAATGAGCACATGATCCATTAAAGGCATCGTGAGATAAGGAGGTATCAATGTGGCACCTGTAGACAATAGAGTCAGTACAAAGCCAAGTAAAAGTTGCTTTTTATAAGGGCGAGCAAAACGCCACAACTTAAACAGAGTCCAGGTAGATGGAGGCACATCATCTTCGGGATCACAGGTTGGGCAAGACTCAGAATTCGCAGGCTTTGGACTGAGGCAGGCTGGACAGACTTGCTTGTCGTACTCACTTACCTCATGCTGGTCTTCTTGGTGGCCTTTGCTTAATTGCTTGAAGCTGGACTGGAGGCGTAAAACCTGTGGATTGACTGCTAAGGTGAAGTGCCAAACTCTCAATAAACGATCAGAAAGCTCCAGCTTTAAGTGCCCTACCCCTGCATGATCTCCATGAACCAGTCGCTCACCCTGTTCAAGAGTCCAGACCTCAACTTCATTGCCATTAGTCCAAACTAAGCCCTGCTCCGTTAGCAGCAGCAGGCTCTTTACAAAACGCAAATCGGCATCCAGATCCAATTCCACCCAAGCCAATGGTGCATCCAGGTTGGGAAGCGGCGATTTTATGGTTGCCAGCGCTGTTTGCCAGTAAGCAGGCAATATGGGGGCAAAAGGTAGGATTTCTGGCTTCATCGACTCTAAAAGTATAGTGGGAGCTGGGTTTTTTAGATTTATTCCCGCTGTCAACTTTAGGGGGCTGAAAACCGTTAAATTATCAAAGTAAGCCTTTTTATGTATTTTTGCTGATTTTGTGGATTTTCAATAACAACTAGAAACAGAGAGACTGTCTGAAGCGTCCCCGCCGAGTAAGGTGCTGACCCTCGCAACACCATTCATGCCCCAATTACTAGATAAATCCATCGAGATACTGAGTGTCAAGCATCTGCGCGGTCCCAATATGTGGACCTACTACCCAGTCATTGAAGTCTGGCTCGATATTGGCGATCTTGAGGACTACCCCTCTAACCTAATCCCCGGTTTTTATGATCGCTTAGTTAAAGCGTTGCCCAGCCTTCAAGAACATCGTTGCAGTTATGGAGAGGCTGGTGGGTTTCTCAAACGCGTCGAAGAGGGCACATGGCCTGCTCATATTCTTGAGCACCTCACTTTGGAGTTACAAAATTTAGCGGGCATACCCGGAGGTTTTGGTAAAGCCCGCGATGGCGATCGTCGCGGCGTATACAAAGTGATGGTGAGTGCAAACAACGAGGAAGTAACCCTAACTGCACTCAAATATGCTCGTGATCTCTACTTAGCTTTAGCTCAAGATACACAAGATCCTGTAGAGCTGGTTCAGGACATAGTAGAAAAATTGCGCGATCTTGGTGATGATTTATTACTTGGGCCAAGTACAGCTTGTATCGTGAATGCAGCTGAAGAGCGTGGCATTCCGTCGATTCGTCTCTCTGAAGGAAATCTAGTTCAATTAGGTTACGGCGCTAAGCAACGCCGCATTTGGACAGCTGAAACCGACAACACTAGTGCTATTTCAGAAACCATTTCTAGAGATAAAGATCTCACCAAAAGCTTATTAGCCAGCGCTGGTGTTCCTATTCCAGAAGGCAGAACCGTTACCAGTCCTGATGATGCATGGGATGCCGCGCAAGATATCGGCTTGCCTGTGGTTGTTAAACCAATTGACGGCAATCATGGTCGCGGCGTCTTTATCAATCTCTACACCCAACAAGAAATTGAAGCGGCATACGCAGTTGCGATCGAAGAAGGTAGTGAGGTTTTAGTTGAGCGCCATATTGTTGGTGATGAGCACCGAATATTAGTTGTTGGCAACAAAGTAGTTGCTGCGGCTAAAGGTGAAAGCGTTTGGATTACTGGTGATGGCAAACATACCGTTCGCGAATTAATTGATATTCAAATTAACTCTGACCCACGTCGCGGTACATCCGAAGAGCACCCTCTCAATCCTGCGCGAATTGATTCTGCAGTTGAGCTAGAGCTTGCACGCCAAAAGCTCACGGGAGATAGCATTCCAATTATTGATCAAAAAGTGTTGATACAAAGCAATGGCAATGTCGCATTTGATGTCACTGATCAAGTGCACCCTGATGTGGCCAGTCAAGTAGCGCTTGCAGCTCGCGTTGTTGGTCTGGATATAGCTGGCATTGATTTGGTTGCGCAAGATATCAGCAAGCCGATGGCCGAACAGAATGCGGCCATCGTGGAAGTCAATGCAGGGCCTAGCTTAATATTTCATTTAAAACCAGCCAGCGGCAAAGCCCAACCTGTTGGCAAAGAAATTGCAGACCATCTTTTCCCGCCGGGAGCAGACTTCCGCATTCCGGTTGTTGGTATTTGCGGTGAAAAAGGTAAAACACCGGTTGCTGAAATGGTTGCGCACTTCCTGCGCTTGACCAATTTATATGTTGGCCTCTCTTGCAGCAAAGGTTTATTTTTTGGCAACAGAGCCATTCCCAATACCAATGTATCTAATTGGGAAAATGCTCGCCGCACATTACTCAATCGCGCAGTCGAAGCAGCAGTGGTTGAAAACAACCATCTTTCAATGTTGATTGAAGGATTAGCTTACGATCGTTGCCAAGTTGGCGTCGTTTTGAATGTTGATCCTAAAGCCAACTTCCCTCAATATGCTATCTACGATGAAGATCAAGTCTTTAGTATTGTTCGTACGCAAATTGACGTAGTTCTACCTACTGGCGTTGGCGTATTGAATGCAGATGATCCAATGGTCGTGCAAATGGCTGAGCTGTGTGACGGTGAAGTGATCTTCTTTAGTGAAAATCCTGACTCTGATCTAGTGAAAACCCACCTGCAAAACGGTGGCCGCGCAGTCATAGTTGGTAAACAACAAATCGCACTCAAATCTGGCAAGCTTGAACAGAAGAATATTCCAGTCCCACGTCACTCTGAATCTACAGCCGCCTCCCCTTGGAAAGCAATGAATCTAGGGGCTGCCATTGCTGCAGCTTGGGCTCTTGAGATACCATTTAACGTCATTGAAGCCGGTGCTGAAACATTTGTCGCCGACACTATCAACGCAACAGGGGCTTAATTGGAAATCACCCGTATTCGTATGCTGCGCGGCCCTAATCTTTGGAGCCGCCATACCGCTTTAGAGGCGATTGTGTTCTGCGATGAATCAGAGCGCTCAATCGACTCTATTCCTGAATTTGAAAATAAGATTCGCGAACGCTTTCCTCAATTAGGCAGTATGCGTCGTGGCGGTCACAACGAAGTGTTATCACTTGCACATGCTCTGGAACATGCCGCACTTGGATTACAGGCACAAGCTGGTTGTCCTGTGACATTTAGTCGTACTTTGCAAACTGTAGATGTTGGCGTTCATCAAGTGGTGGTGGAGTACATCGAAGAAGTTGTTGGCCGCATGGCATTTGACTTTGCTTTTGCATTGATTCAAGCAACACTAAATGATGCTCCATTTGATTTAGCTGCCGCCCTCTCTGAATTAGAGGCCTTGTATGAAGATGTCCGACTTGGCCCTAGCACGGGATCGATTGTGGATGCGGCAGTTCAACGCAATATTCCCTACCGTCGCATGACCGAAGGCAGCATGGTGCAATTTGGCTGGGGTAGCAAACAAAAGCGTATCCAGGCTGCTGAGACGAGTGATACCAGTGCGATTGCTGAGGCCATTGCTCAGGATAAAGAACTCACCAAAAATTTACTTGCTGCCGCTGGTGTATCTGTTCCGATCGGTGAAGTAGTCACCAATGCGGATGATGCATGGCGTGCTGCACAAAGAATTGGTGGCCCGATTGTGCTTAAGCCTAAAGATGGCAATCAAGGCAAAGGGGTGGTAGCAAATATCCAGTCCGAAGAAAAAGTACGTGCTGGTTTTGTTGTAACGCAGGCCTTTGGCCGAGAAACAATTGTGGAGCGTTACCTCCCTGGTGCTGACTATCGCTTATTGGTTGTTGGCAATCGCCTATCTGCTGCTGCACGTCGTGAACCAGCGCAAGTTGTTGGTGATGGTACTCATACCGTTGCCGAGCTCGTTGAAATAGAAAACAAAAATCCATTGCGCGGAGATGGCCACGCTACAGCGCTTACCAAAATTCAATTTGATGATGTTGCTTTAGCTCACTTAGCAAGCTCAGGGCTGAGCCCACGTTACGTTCCCAAAACAGGTGAACGCGTACTTTTACGCAATAACGCCAATCTGAGCACTGGGGGCACCGCCACCGACGTGACGGATGATGTTCATCCTGATGTGGCTGCAAGCGCCGTTGCTGCCGCACAAATGATTGGCTTGGATATAGCAGGCGTCGATATTCTGTGTGAAGCAATTTATAAACCACTAGAGCAGCAAGGTGGAGGCATTGTGGAAGTCAATGCTGCTCCTGGTCTACGGATGCATTTAAAGCCTTCATACGGCAAAAGTCGCCCAGTTGGGGAAGACATTATCAATATGATGTTCCCTCCCGGAGAGGATGGACGTATCCCTGTGGTAGCAGTGACAGGCACCAACGGTAAAACCACTACTGTCCGCTTGATCTCGCATTTACTGAGCGAGACTGGACTACGCGTAGGTATGACTGGCACTGATGGCGTCTACATTAATCATCGCCTGATTGACACTGGGGATTGCAGTGGCCCCAAGAGTGCCCGCAATGTATTGATGCACCCCGATGTCGATGCAGCCGTTCTAGAAACTGCTCGTGGCGGCATGTTACGCGAAGGTCTAGGTTTTGATCGCTGTGAAGTAGCTGTTGTCACCAATATTGGCGAAGGCGATCACTTAGGCCTGAACTACATTACTAGCGTTGAAGACTTGGCGATTCTCAAACGTGTGATCGTTCAAAATGTAGCGCCCACTGGTGCTGCTGTTCTCAATGCCGCAGATCCGATGGTGGCAAAAATGGGAGATAAATGCTCTGGCCGCGTGATCTTCTTTGCTCAGAATCAGCATCACCCTGTTATTGCAGCTCATCGCGCTAAGAATAAAAAAGTAATCTACTGCGATGGAACATATATCGTTGCGTCGAAAGGCTCTCGGGTGATGTACCGCTTCCCAGTGAGTGAAATTCCTTTAACTCAAAATGGGGTATTAGGTTTTCAAATTGAAAATGCCATGGCAGCAATTGGAGCAGCATGGGCCTTAGGTCTAGATGCTGAAAAGATTGCTAGAGGCCTGCATAGCTTTGAAAGTACTGCCAACTCTGTACCGGGGCGCTTTAATCAGTTCCAGCACAAAGGTGCTACGGTGATTGCAGATTATGGGCATAACCCAGATGCCATGCGCGCTTTAACAAGCGCTATTGAAGGTATGAAACCCAAGAAGAGTCATGTAGTAGTTAGTGGTGCAGGTGACCGACGTGATCAAGATATTCGTGATCTCACCCGCATTTTGGGTAACTCATTTGACAATATCATCCTGTATCAAGATGCCTGCCAACGTGGTCGCGAAGATGGCGAAGTGTTGAAGCTTTTGCAAGAAGGTCTTGTAGGTGCTACGAAGGCTAAGAATATTAAAGAAATTCATGGGGAATTTGTGGCTATTGATACCGCATTAAATGAATTATCTGCTGGAGATATCTGCCTCATTCTGATTGATCAGGTCGAAGAATCGCTTGCTTACCTCAAACAACAAGTTCGACCTTAGTAACACTACTCTCTCAAATAAAAAACCCAATCAAGCGATTGGGTTTTTTATTGAGCTATCGCAACTAAGCATTACGAGTGGTAATGCTGCAAGCGATCAATTTCTTCTTTAGAGCCTAACATGACTGATACACGCTCATGAAGGTCGGTAGGCTGCAAATCCATGATTTGCTGGGTGCCATTCGTCGATGCACCACCTGCCTGCTCTACCAAGAAACTCATCGGATTGGCCTCATACATTAAGCGCAACTTTCCAGGCTTGTGTGGCTCACGTTGATCCCATGGATACATGAAGACGCCGCCACGAGAAAGAACGCGATGTACATCAGCCACCATCGAGGCAATCCAACGCATATTGAAATCTTTATCCCGAGCACCACTAGTGCCAGCCAAGCATTCCTCTACATAACGGCGTACAGGATCTGCCCAATGACGCATATTAGACATATTGATAGAAAATTCTTTAGTGGAATGCGCAATGGTGACCACATCCTTGATCAGCAAAAATTCTCCGGTGACTTTATTTAAGGTAAACATCACTACGCCATCGCCCAAAGTTAAGGCCATCGTGGTTTGTGGGCCGTAGACCACGTAACCAGCAGCAACTTGATGACGTCCTGACAATAAGAAATCATTTGTCTCTAAAGGTGCACTTGGATCTTGCTTCTTTAGCACTGAGAAAATTGTACCGATCGATACGTTCACATCAATGTTAGAAGAGCCATCGAGCGGATCAAATAAGAGTAGGTAATCACCAGTTCCTTGAACTGGTACTGGCAGTTCCATTTCTTCAGAGGCTAATCCAGCAAGAGATTTACAAGTTTGTACGCCCTCAATCAATAAATCATTGGCGATGATGTCGAGCTTTTGCTGAACCTCTCCTTGCACGTTCCCAGTGCCAGCAGATCCTAGCAAACCGATCAAAGCTCCTTGAGCAACCTCATGACTCAAAGTGGAGCAAGTGTTGACCACAGCAATCAATAACTCTTGAAGACCGGCAGAAATTGGGGCGCCAAGAGGCTTTGCTGTTGCTAAATATTGCTTGAAATTGGTGTTATTGCTGGTGGACAAGGGAATTTCTCCGTTTGGATTCCAAATTAGTTGATAGGCTCTATTTTGCCCTGTTCTAGTCCAAGCTCAACGAATCTTCATTTAGAGCGCTTTTAGGTAATTTGATGCTAAAATTGGTGCATTAATGCATCAATTTTAATGAGAAAGGTGAAAGATGAGAACGACCGTGACCATTGATGATGAGCTATATCAACGTGGCTTAGAGCTTGCAGACCCAGGAATGGATAAAGCCGATTTATTTCGCGAAGCAATGAACGTCTTTGTCAGAATTCAGATAGGCAAACGTTTGGTAGCTCTTGGCGGGAAGGCGCCCCAAATGAAAAGTATTCCGAGACGCAAATCACAAAACGGACTTTAATAATGACGATGGTACTAGCGGATACCTCAGTATGGGTGGCGCATTTTAGAAAAGCCAATCCAGTTCTTGAAGCACTACTGCTCAACGATCAAATTCTTTGCCATCCTTTAGTCATACTTGAAATAGCATGTGGAAGTCCGCCCTCGCCTAGAGCGAAGACACTCTTCTATTTGAAAGGTCTGCAGCAAGCTAAAGTAGCTACACAAACTGAAATCTTAGAATTTATCGAAAAAAATAAGTTGTTTGATTCAGGCTGTGAGGCTGTTGATATTTCTTTGCTAGCATCCAGCTTGATCTCAGAAAACACATTGCTGTGGACTATAGACAAACAATTAGACAGCCTCGCACTTCCACTGGGAATATCTTTTAATCCTCAGCTTCACTGACTTTCAAGCGCTTTACCAACCACCTCACGGACATCCGGAGATAGAGTCTGAGATGCTGCTACCCTCTCCAAAGCCGCTTTCATGAGGTTTTGGTAAGGCTGGGAAAATAAACGCCAACGATCTAATGCCCTAGCCAAACGTGCTGCAACTTGAGGATTTACCGGATCTAATGCCAGCACACTATCTGCCCAGAATGCATATCCACTACCGTCTTTCTGATGAAAGCTAGCTGGATTATTAGAGCAAAAAGTATGAATGACGCTACGAACTCGATTGGGGTTATTGAGTTTGAAAGCAGGATGCTCTCGCAAACGCTTTACATCGCTCAAGGTAGTTTCTAGACCATCAACTGGAGGGCGAGCTGATTGCAAAGCAAACCACTTATCAATCACCAAAGCATCATTAGCAAAACGACTGAAAAAGTCAGTTAAGCATTCATTGACTGCTTTTGCTCCATGCATCACTAATGCAGCCAATGCAGCATAGCGATCCGTCATATTGTTAGCTGTTCGATACTGATTGACTGCCATCGGAGTCCAGGTAGCCGTATCTGCTTCCAATAACATGCTCAAAGCCAAATTTTTAAGCGCGCGCTTTCCTGCGCTGATCGCATCTGGCTTAAATGGTCCCGGTGTCTGCATCTGCTGATACAAGGCCGCCCACTCGAGCTGTAATTGCTTGGCAATTTCTCTTCTGAAAGCGCGCCGCGCAGTAAAAATCTGCTGCGGATCCACGCTAGCGCATTGCTCGTAAAGATAAGATTCGGCAGGCAGCGTTAATGCAAGCTCCTTGAATGCTGGATCCAAATTGGAATCCAGCAACAGGCTTCGATAGGCCTCTATTAACTTAGCGTCTGGCAAGCGATGATTCAAAATCATTTGCATCGCCAATTTTTGGCCGGCCTCCCAGCGATTAAAAGGATCATCATCGCCAGTAAATAGGGCTAATAGATCCGTCTCGCTCTGCTCAAAATCTAAATGAACAGGGGCAGAGAAATCGCGATTAATCGAGAGTACAGGACGCTCCGTAACATGCTCAAAGGTCCATGATTGTTTTGGCTGTGTTAGCTCAAGTAGTATCTCCTCGCACTTGTTTTCAGACGTAATCAAACGCATTCTCAAAGGAATATGGAAAGGTTTTTTATCTGCTTGGCCTGGGCTTGGTGCACAGCTCTGCGTCAAAGTCAGATGAAATTGCTGTTGATCTGCGTCATATCGCTCTTCAACCTTGACTCTGGGTGTACCTGCTTGGCTATACCAATTTTGAAACTGAGTCAGATCACGACCATTGGCATCAGCCATAGCAGCTAAAAAATCATCGCAGGTGACTGCTTGTCCATCATGGCGTTTAAAGTAAAGATCCATTCCTTTGCGAAAACCATCTCTACCTAATAGAGTTTGATACATCCGCACCACTTCCGAACCTTTTTCGTAAACCGTCACGGTATAGAAATTATTAATTTCCTGATACTCATTTGGGCGGATCGGATGGGCCATTGGACCTGCATCCTCAGGAAATTGCAGTTGACGCAATAATCTAACGTCTTCAATGCGCTTGACTGCCCTTCCAGACTCACTACCCATTTGGTCAGCTGAAAACTCCTGATCCCTAAAGACTGTCAGACCTTCTTTTAAGGACAACTGAAACCAATCCTGACACGTCACACGATTGCCAGTCCAATTATGAAAATACTCATGCGCTACAACACTCTCAATATTGGCAAAGTCTGCATCGGTTGCAGTTTCTGGCTGAGCTAAGACGAACTTAGTATTGAAAATATTCAAACCCTTGTTTTCCATCGCGCCCATATTGAAGTCACTAACCGCAACAATCATGAAGCGCTCAAGATCTAACTCCAAGCCAAATCGTTTCTCATCCCAATGAATGGACGCAATTAAAGAATCCATCGCATGTCGGGTCTTCTGAAGATCATGTGGCTCAACCCAAATCTGTAATAATTTTTTAGCGCCGCTAGTAGTAGTGATCGTTTCTTCAATGCATTCCAATTTTCCTGCAACCAAGGCAAACAAATAGGATGGTTTCGGGAATGGATCCTCCCAAGTCGCACTATGCCAACCATTAGGTAACTTTTCAGTATTGAGTAAATTGCCATTCGACAATAAAACCGGGCACTCGACTTCACGCGCTCTAAGGGTCACGCGATAGCGGGCCATCACATCGGGGCGGTCTAGAAAATAGGTAATCTTTCTAAAGCCTTCCGCTTCACACTGGGTAAAAAAGTTTCCATTTGAAACATACAAACCCATCAGCGAGGTATTTTTTTCTGGAACGCAGATCGAAATAATTTCTACAATACATTTATCTTTACCTTGATTAGGCAGACTATGAATTGTTAAGGTTTCCGGAGTGAGCTCAAAATGGCGATGAGCCTCGCCATTAATACGAAGACTGACAAACTCTAGTTCTTGACCTAATAGCACTAAGGGTGCGCCAGGTTCAAAACCTTTTCCTGGCACTAGTTCAAGCCGACTTTTCACAATCGTGCGCGCAGGATCCAGTGCAATGTCAAGCTCGACTTGCTCAAAGGTATAAACAGGAGGTAGGTACTCAAGCCGACGAAAGCTCAGGGGTAGATCAGTTTTCATGGTTTTATTTTAAGTCTTACTGTTGTATTCGCAAGGCTCATTAGGCCCAGACCAAAGTTGCAATACCAATGGCAATGAAGGTAACTGCAGCAACAGCATGCACCCACTTAATTGGCATCCGCTTTGTAAATTTCTGGCCTACCCAAACCGCAGGGGCATTTGCCAACATCATCCCTAATGTGGTGCCTACCGTTACCGAAAACACATCTGTATATCGAGCCCCCAGAGCAATGGTGGCGATTTGAGTCTTATCCCCCATCTCGGCCAAAAAGAATAAGCCCACAGTTAACAAGAAGACTTGTAATGCTTTATCTGCCACTTTAGAGCCAGCAGCATCATCTATGTGGTCCGGAACGAGTAGCCATAGGCCAATTCCTAAAAAGCTTAAGCCCAAGATCCAACGCATGACATCTGGAGAAAGCAAGGTAGTTAACCAATGTCCAAGCAAAGCGGCGCAAGCATGATTGGCAATCGTGGCAATAAAAATGCCTGCAATAATGGCCAAAGCTTGTTTGGGATAGCGCGCTGCCAACATAAGAGAGAGCAGCTGGGTCTTATCTCCCATTTCCGCCAAAGCAACAACGCCCGTAGAAAGCAATAATGCGGAATAATCCATTTAGTCAGTGATGAAGAGGCAGTTAATCGAAGGGATGCAAAGATACACCCTTCTATTAAGCCACATCTGCAATAAAGAATAGGGGTAGTCCAAATAGAAAGACGGGCATCAAGCCCGCCTTGCTTTGCCACTTCAACCTCTCCTCGCCACTTAGGTGGCAAAAAATTCCTCAGCCAACATAAAGTCCAGCTTTTGAGCTTGTGCTACCGGCTGCGAAGTTAGTACTCCTTTATGTACATTGAGTCCATTGCGTAAATGGTGGTCAATGCTTAAGGCTTTCATCGCACCCCGATTGGCCAAGGCCTCAACAAATGGATAGGTAGCGTTTGTTAGGGCAAAGGTTGAAGTTCTGGCAACAGCTCCGGGCATGTTGGCAACACAATAGTGAACTACACCATCCAAGACGAATGTGGGGTCAGCATGCGTAGTCGGCTTGGAGGTTTCAAAACAGCCGCCTTGATCAATAGCAACATCGACTACCACTGCACCTGCTTTCATTTTTTTGACCATATCGCGTGATACCAACTGAGGCGCTGCCGCACCAGGCAAGAGTACTGCGCCGATCACTACATCCGCTTCAGCAATTTCTTGCTCAATTAACAAACTATCAGAATAAAAAGTTCTCACTCGATTGCCATATAGCAAATCGATCTGACGCAAGCGATCAATATCACGATCAAAGATACAAATATCTGCACCCATCCCCACGGCCATTTGCAAGGCATTTCGCCCTACTACACCGGCGCCCAAAATCACAATCTTTGCGGGAGATACACCGGGTACGCCCGCCATCAGCACTCCTAGACCACCATTGGTCTTTTCAAGATGGGATGCAGCCGCCTGAATGGACATTCGACCGGCCACCTCACTCATTGGGGCCAGCAATGGTAAGGCTCCTTGCATAGACGTTACCGTTTCGTATGCAATACAAGTCGCGCCAGAATCCATTAAAGCCTTAGTTTGCTTTGGATCTGGAGCCAAATGCAAATAGGTAAATAGGATTTGATCTTCATGAAGCATGGCACATTCTTGTGCCTGCGGTTCTTTGACTTTGACAATCATCTCCGCCTTATGAAACACCTCCGCCGCACTATTAATTAAAGTTGCTCCAGCAGCTTGATATGACTCATCACTTAAGCCAATCTGCTCACCTGCCCCTCGCTGCACCAATATAGAGTGACCTTGCTTGGATAGCCCGCTCACATTACCTGGAGTGAGGCCGACTCGAAACTCATTATTTTTTACTTCTTGTGGCACGCCAATAATCATGTTGATCTCCTATTATTTAAATTCATGATCGTTTTTTGTTTTGCGATGTAAACCAACGATGTAGAACATCACGAAATACACGCCTAATAAACACGGACCTAATACCAAGGCGATCCGCGCATCCTCATGAAAGCCCATGAGCACCACCACTAAACCAATAAATGCCAATGCAAACCATGAGGAATAGGGCCACCAAGGTGCCCGATAACCCAACTCAGCTATCTGAGCTTGCGTTAATGAGCGACGGAATTTCATTTGAGTAAATAAGATGGCAATCCACACCATCAAGCCAACAAAAGTGACGGCTGCCATGATGTATTGAAATGCTTTGTCAGGAACAAAGTAGTTCAGAACAACGCCAGTCATACAAACTGCAACCGTAGCAATGACTGCGCGATGGGGAACACCATATCGGGAGAGTTTGGCAAATGGTGCAGGCGCATAGCCATTAACTGACAGGGCATAGAGCAACCTACCTCCACTAAATAACCCCGCATTACAAGAGGAGAGTGCAGCAGTAATCACGACAAAATTAATGAGTCCCGCGGCTTCTCTTAAGCCAATGCGCTCAAACATCACCACAAATGGGCTACCCTGCTGCCCTACTTCATTCCATGGAAAGATAGCCAAGATGACCAGGATGGCACCCATATAAAAAATGAGAATACGCCAAGCCAATGAATCAATCGCCATCGGAATTGTTTTACGTGGACTCTCTGCCTCACCAGCTGACAGTCCAATCATTTCTATACCGACATAGGCAAATAAAACCATTTGCAATGACAACAACATCCCACTAATGCCATTAGGGAAAAATCCTCCGTGCTGCCATAAATTACTCAAACCTATCGGCTGCCAATCATTAGTAAATCCAAAGAGAATGACCGAACCACCCAAGGCAATCATGGCAACAATGGCTACCACCTTAATTAAGGCAAACCAAAATTCAAACTCGCCAAAAACTTTGACTGCAATGAGGTTAATCAAACCCATGAGCACGATGGATGAAAGCGCCCAGACCCACTGAGGTATTTCAGGAAACCAAATACCCATATAAATTCCTACAGCCGTCACCTCTGCGATACCAACCACAATCCAATAGGTCCAGTAACCCCAACCGACCATATATCCGGCAAGCGGTCCGACATAGGTATTGGCATAGGCTGCAAATGAACCTGCCACTGGCTCATGTACCGCCATCTCACCTAGGGTGCGCAGCACGATGAATGCCACAATGCCCGCCAATAGATAACCCAAGAGAATCGATGGCCCAGCGATTTTGATAGCACTCGCTGATCCTAAAAATAAGCCAACACCGATTGTTGAGCCTAAAGCCATCAAGCGAATATGTCGCACTTTAAGGTGGCGTTTTAAGCCGTTATGTTCAGTCTGCAAAAGAGACCTCCTTTCGATTTGTCGTTGGCGATTTACCAACGAGGCAAAGTCTAGGGAGGAGTTTGTGTAAGCACTAGAGCCAAAAAATATCTAAAGTACTTAATTGAACAAAAGTAAATTCTTAAAAAAGGGATCGCCCCAGAAACAAAGGCTCGGTATAAAAATATTTTGTGGTTGACTGCAAAAGAATCAGTAATTTCCTACAGGGAATCCCCTTAAGGAATTTGCGCTTATTTTTTCAAAGCATCGCTTGCAGGAGGTGTGGCAATGAGATTGAGAATCTCAGCTGCAGCGGCCAAGCCACAAGCCGCAGTCACCATGACTGTAGATCCATAACCTGAGCAAGCCAAGCCACCACTAGAAGCGCCAGCACGAGGCTCCTGAGAGTAAATAGCACGTACTCCCATTTTCTTCTTGAGGTTTCTTGAAAATCCATGATCTTGTCTCAGCCCTTGACGAACTTTAGCTAACAAAGCATCTTGCTCAGTTCGAGAGAGGTCATCACAACGCACTGAGGTCGGATCACTTTTACCGCCAGCTGCACCGCACATCACTAACGAGCGATTATTTTGAGTAGCCCAAATCACTAAAGCAATTTTGGTTTGTACAGAATCAGTAGCATCTAACACCAATGCGTCTTGAGGTATTAAGACATCTAGATTCTCTGGCTCTAAAAATGTATCGCAGCCAGTAAGCTTAATGTCAGGATTAATTTGTCGAATGCGCTCACTCATAGCTTGCACTTTTGCTTTGCCATACTGCCCCTCTAGGGCATGCAATTGACGATTCGTATTGCTCTCAGCAATATGATCAAAATCAACCAAGATCAAATGGCCAACACCCGTTCGGGCCAAAGCTTCAGCAGCCCAAGATCCCACGCCACCTAAACCAGCAACCACCACCCTTGCTTGCTGAAAACGTGCGCGCAAATCGGCCCCATAGAGCCTCGAAACTCCACCAAAACGCCGACTTTCTAAAGTGTCTTCAACCTTGTCTTCTGCCATAGCTTCTCTTTATACTGAACAAATGGACTCCATCGCACAACTTCGCAAAAACTATACCTTCGGCCAGCTTTCTGAAACCGAGGTGCCACGCGATCCTTTGCCACTATTCCAGCTCTGGTTTGACCAAGCTGTTCAAGCGCAGTGTCCAGAGCCAAACTCTATGACTTTGGCTACAGCCGATCAAACCGGAAATCCATCAGCCCGTATTGTCTTACTAAAAGGCGCTGACGAGAACGGCTTTACCTTCTTTACCAATTACCAGAGCCAAAAAGGGCGTGAATTGGCTATTCGCCCACAAGCTGCCCTTCTTTTCCACTGGCATGAGCTAGAGCGTCAAATTCGTATCAAGGGAATCGTGGAGCGTGTCAGCCCAGCCGAAAGTGAAGCATATTTTCATTCTCGACCAGCAGCTTCCAGAATAGGCGCCTGGGCCTCCCCTCAAAGTTCTGCGATCCCAAATCGCGAGTTTTTAGAGGAAGCTGAAAAACGTTTTCATGCTGAGTTTGGAGATACTCCACCTCGTCCTGAGCATTGGGGAGGCTATCGTCTTCAGCCCACTGAAATCGAGTTCTGGCAAGGTCGCCCCTCCCGACTTCATGATCGCATTCATTACAAGCTAGAGGGATCTAACTGGAAGATTGAGCGCTTAGCGCCCTAAGCGTAATTTGGCGCAATCAGCGCTTTAAATTTCGCCCTAAATTTAGCTAACTTCGGTGCAACAACTGCCATGCAATACCCTTGATTGGGATGTTGCTGAAAATAATTCTGGTGATATTCCTCTGCAGGATAAATGATGGGTGCCACTTCAATCTGTGTCACCACTGAAGATGGATAAATCTTTGCGTCCTCAAGCTCTTTTACTACTTCACGTGCTATCTGATTTTGTTCAGCGCTATGAGTAAAAATCACGGAGCGATATTGAGTGCCATGATCATTGCCTTGGTAGTTCAAGGTAGTGGGGTCGTGAATCACAAAGAAGATCTCTAGCAAATCTCGAAAAGAGACGACCTTGGGGTCAAATAAGATATCCACAATTTCAGCATGGCCAGTAGCGCCGGTACAAACTGACTCGTAGCTTGGGTTTGGGCGAGCACCGCCAGCATACCCAGAGACTACTGATTGAACGCCTTGAATTTGCTGATAAACAGCCTCAAGACACCAAAAGCATCCACCGCCTAGGGTGGCTCGCTCTAAATCCATAGGGGTTTTGTTTGGGTTTTCATTCATGGCTTTATCCTAATGCCTTATTCCAATCTCTGCCAACTATTCAAACGCTATGAACCGCTTTACCCTCCAACTTGAAGAAATCAAAGCTGCTTTTGCTGCTGAACCCAATCCTACGCTAGAAGTTCGACTTGACCGAATCGCTCGGATTGAAAAGATGATTCGGGCTAATGAGGAAAAAATTTGTAAGGTCGTCTCGGCTGATTTTGGCGTACGAAATTCTATTGAAACGCGCCTGGCTGAATTTCAGATGATTTATCAAGCCTGTCAATTTACCCAAAAGCATCTCAAGCAATGGATGAGGCCCGAACAAGTAGAGACCCCTATCACCCTAGGATCTTCGGAGGCTTGGATTCAAAACCAAGCACTGGGCGTAGTTGGCATCATGAGTCCATGGAACTATCCAGTACAGCTTGCCCTTGTTCCTGCGATTGCAGCCTTTGCTGCAGGAAACCGATTGTGGCTTAAGCCCTCTGAACGGTGTTCACGTACTTCAGGATTTTTAGCGGGCTTGATTCAGGAATATTTTCACCCCTCTGAATTTTGTGTCACTACAGGTGGCGTAGATGTTGCAGAACAATTTGCTGCGCTGCCTTTCGACCACCTCTTTTTTACTGGTTCAGAGATCCATGGCAAAAAAGTCATGCGTGCGGCGGCGGAGCATCTCACCCCACTGACATTAGAATTAGGAGGCAAATCCCCTGTCATCATTGATCCAAGCGCTAATCTCAAAGATGCGGCGGCGAGCATCATTTACGGAAAATTACTCAATAGCGGCCAAACCTGCATAGCGCCTGACTATGTCTTGATTGAGCAAGCAAATCTAGAGGGCTTTATCGAAGAACTCAAGACCGCCGCACAAGAACAGTTCTCGCATCCAGATGAATTGACAGGCCCGATTGATGATGCGCAATTGCAATCTTGGCAACATCTCCTTGCTGATGCTCTTGACCGTGGAGCGCAGGTAGTTCGATTATTGAATAACACTTCAGTAGGCGCTAGAAGATTTGAACCTGTAGCACTCATTCATGTGCCTGCAGAAGCACGCGTGCTTCATGAAGAAATTTTTGGACCTATATTACCTATTGTGACCGTCGCCAATACCGATGCTGCAATTCAAGTAGTGAATCAAAAGCCACATCCTCTTGCGCTATATTGGTTTGGCAAAGATAAAAAGAATATGCAAAAGGTCTTATCAGAGACTAGATCGGGCGGGGTAACAATCAATGAAACCTTATTACACATCACAGTAGAGTCACTTCCATTTGGCGGCACTGGCACAAGCGGATTTGGCGCCTATCATGGCAAGACAGGTTTTGATACCTTTAGTCACCGCAAATCCGTTTTACAAGCGCGGGGATTCTTAGGATTCAATTTATGGAAAGGCAGCAAGCTTGCGCGTCCACCCTACGGGAAGGGCGTAGAACGTTTATTACGCTTTCTGAAGTAATCTGAATTAATTCGGGAAAACCCTTGTAATCAAGCGCCCAAACTGTCATAATAGGAGGCTTTTTAAAGCAATTTGATTCATCGCCCCCCAGCTATATTTCAGCGTACCGTTTAGAAGTCATAAACATCGAAGTTCAAAAAACGCGCTGCCGCCTGTCTGATGGTCGATGCCTTTGACCATCGCACCCTATACAAACCATGGGTGCAACATACGGAGACATCCCTTAGAGGGGATGTGTAATAGCATGACTTTTTCTAAAGAAACTAAAAACGAGTCGCAAGACTCCAAGCACGCTGGAAGTTCTTTCCAGTCTTTCGCCCTTGCGGCGCCACTTCTTAAAAACGTTGCTGAACTGGGTTTTACCCAAGCCACTCCTGTTCAAGCTCAGGTTATTCCTGCTGCTTTAGCTGGTGGTGACTTATTGGTCAGCAGCCAAACCGGTAGCGGTAAAACCGCGGCCTTTTTATTGCCTTTGATTAATCAACTCATCGAAGACAACCCGAACAACTCGCCAGTACCAGGTCGCGCACAACCTAAAGTGTTAGTGCTTTGCCCTACTCGCGAATTGGCTCAACAGGTTGCCGCTGATGCAGTGAACTTAGTTCGCGGCATGAAAGGCATCCGCATTGCGACTGTTATGGGTGGTATGCCTTACGGTAAACAAATCCAAGCATTAAAAGGTGCATTGTTAGTTGTTGCAACTCCAGGTCGTTTACTCGACTTGTGCGATAGCAAAGCAATTCGCTTAGATGATGTTAAACAACTCGTTATTGACGAAGCAGATCGTATGCTAGACATGGGATTTGCCGATGATCTCGAGGCAATTGACAAGCGTTGCGCAGGCCGTAACCAAACTTTGATGTTCTCTGCAACCTTTGCGCCAAAGATTATGTCTTTGGCTAATGCATTGACTACAGATGCAAAGCGTATTGAACTTGCTCACGCAGGCGAAAAGCACGCCAACATTGAACAGAAGTTACATTGGGCTGACAGCATGTCACACAAGCATAAATTGCTCGAACACATTTTGGCTGATGCCACTTTGGATCAAGCAGTTGTTTTTGCTAGCACCCAAGTTGAAAGCGAAAAGATCGCTGATACATTGCGTGCTAATGGCTACGAAGCAAGCGCACTTCATGGTGCAATGCCTCAAGCTGTGCGTATGCGCCGCCTTGAGTCCTTACGTAAAGGTCATACCAAGATTTTGGTAGCAACTGACGTAGCGGCTCGTGGTATCGATGTACCACGCATTAGTCACGTGATTAACTTTGGCTTGCCAATGAAACCAGAAGACTATACGCACCGTATCGGTCGTACAGGTCGTGCTGGACGCAATGGTGTGGCCATTACTTTGGTTGAACATCGTGATCGTGCCAAGATCCGCAATATAGAGCGCTTTACACAGCAAGATATCGTGGCATCGGTGATCGCTGGCCTTGAGCCCCAAGCTAAACCGAGCTTTGGTGGTGGCGGTGGTCGTCCTGGTGGTCGCTCTGGCGGCGGCTTTGGCGGTAATCGCTCAGGTGGCGGTGGTGGTCGTTATGGCTCTGGAGCTCGCTCTGAGTCACGCTTTGGTGGCGGCGGTGGTGGCAATGCTGGCGGTAGTCGTTCATCCGATTCACGCCCAGCTCGCTCTGCTGATTCGCGTCCTGCACGTTCCGCTGACTCACGTCCTGCGCGCTCTGCTGATTCACGTCCAGCTGGTCCACGCTTTGCTAAACCAAAGTCTGGCGGCCAACGCAGAAACTTTAGCGGCAGCTAAAAATGAATCACCGTAATCGTCTCCGTTCTGCATGGAATCGAGTCGGTTCCGGTGAGATTCATCGGGCGCCACGTCAGTGGCAGCCTTGGTTGAGCGACACTGGTTCTCTCACTCAAAAAATTGAGAAAGCAATTGGTCAAAAACTAGAAGTGCAAGTTTTGCGCGACTACCCTCAATCTTTAAATAGCGATGAAAGTCGCTATTTTCATTTGCGCATTCGACGTTGTCGTGTTCGAGAAGTGTTTCTTTGTGCGAATAATGTCCCATTAGTCATTGCTCATAGCGTTATTCCTACCTTGAGCTCAAGCGGCAGCAATCATGCTATTTTGCGTTTGGGTAAAAAGCCTCTTGGTGCAGTTCTCTTTGCCAAAACCCGTAAACATTCAAAACCTAAACCACCTCGTGATATCGCGCGTCTAGATAAAAGTAGCGCCCTATGGAGAAAGTGTGCCCGCGACTATCCGGGACTCGACTCTCCTTTATGGGCAAGACGCACACTCTATAGCCTCAAGGGTCACCCGATCCTAGTCAATGAAATTTTTCTACCTGAGTTACTGCAGTATTCGCAGGCTTAAAGTGTTAACCAGGCCAAGCTGGCTTTGACCAACGCCTCATCACCCGACTCAGTAGTAAACACCTCACCAAAACCGATGATTTCTGCAGCGTCTGCAATATTGTGATGCGGACAGAGTGCGCTTGCAGCACTCAAGTCTTGAGTGAATTGATCTTTCATCACAGTGCCTAAATAACGTACAGCTTCGGAGGAGGTTAATAACCATAGCGATTTTGAAAAATCCATTTCATGAATCGCTTGCCATGCCGGATTATCAATATCCAAAGGTATACGTGTATAGCTTGAGATGGCCTCAACGTTTGCTCCAGCATTTTTTAAAGTGTCCGCAAGCCAATCACGCCCACCTTCACCTTTAAATATCACTACCTTCTTACCTGCCCAATCCCAACCCAATGTTTTTAACTCATGCCATAGCCCTTCGGAATCCCACTGGGCATTATGTTTAGGAATGATGATAGGCGTAGGCTTTGCTTCATTACCTATCCCATGATTTTGTAGAGCGAGCTGACTACTACCGCCCATCACTCCAATGGGAATGATCTTCTTGGAAAATTCTTGCCAATCTCGCTCCAATAAACGCATCACACTCTCGATTGCATTTGGGCTCACAAAAATCGCAAGGTCTGCATCACTTAAAACTGATGCAATGTGATCGGCTAATGCAGCATCGGCTTTAGGTACGATTGTTAACAAAGGTAAAGAAATGATGTCGGGAAAACCACGCTTGGCAACACCACTATTTTCAATAGCTTGAGAGAGCACCTCAATCAGTTGACGCGCTTGCCCACTGGGCCTAGTCACAATGATTGTTTTAGCGCTCATGCTTTAGATGGATGCTTATTGTTTTGGAATTTGCGGTATCAACGCCGCCGCCCCTTGCGCCAGCAGATCTTGGGCTACTGCTAATCCTAGGGCTTCTGCATCTGCTACTGAGGCGACTGCCCCACTGCCTTGAGCTAGGCAGATGTTTTTACCATCAGTACTGGCAACAAAAGAGCGGATCTG
>CANCIL010000009.1 GCA_947378095.1 Betaproteobacteria bacterium | reverse complement strand
ACCAACCTGAAGTCAGGTTTGAATCGTGGAGCTTGGAGTCGCCCTTTAAAAGACTCCCGGGGTTGCCCCTCCCCCGTTGTAATGAGGCGCAGGGTTGGTGTGCCGTATGCCGCGACCCGCGATAGAAGACAGTTTTTAGGCGCGCGCCTGCATTGATGACCTAAAGGAGGTCTCTGCGGCGATCGTCAAGTGTGGCACTGATTTAACCGAACGTTAATTTGGTGGACTGAGCAAAAGAAGCTCAGATTAGCAAGATCCACACTCATAAACCGCCATGGGCTTACTCCCAAGCGGCATCTAACTTGTCCCCTAACGCAGCGCGCTTACTTCGCCCTCCCCCATAGGAGAGTGTTATGAAACGCATGTTGTTTAATGCAACTCAACAAGAAGAGTTGCGAGTTGCCATCGTTGATGGTCAAAAACTGATTGATATTGATATCGAAGCTGCCGGTCGTGAACAACGTAAAGGCAATATCTATAAAGGTGTTATTACCCGCATTGAACCCTCTCTTGAGGCCTGCTTTGTCAATTACGGCGAAGAACGTCACGGCTTTTTGCCATTCAAGGAAGTGGCTCGCAGCTATTTCAAAGAAGGTATAGATGTCCGCAATGCCTCCATTAAGGATGCGCTGCGCGAAGGTCAAGAAATTATTGTTCAGGTAGAAAAAGAAGAGCGCGGCCAAAAAGGCGCTGCGCTAACCTCCTTTATCTCTCTGGCTGGACGTTATTTAGTACTCATGCCAAATAACCCACGCGGAGGCGGCGTTTCTCGTCGCATTGAAGGTGAAGATCGTCAAGAGCTCCGTGAAGCCATGTCTCAATTGGAAGTGCCAGATGGCATGAGCATTATTGCTCGCACTGCCGGCATTGGACGTGATGCCACTGAACTACAGTGGGACTTAAGCTATTTGATGCAATTATGGAAAGCCATTGATGAGGCTGCTAAAGGTAACTCTGCTCCATTATTGATTTACCTTGAATCCAGTCTCGTGATTCGTGCGATCCGTGATTATTTCCAGCCCGATATTGGCGAGATTCTCATCGACACCGATGACATCTACGAACAAGCTGCTGCATTTATGTCAGTAGTGATGCCAGATAATCTGCCAAGAGTGAAGCGCTATCAAGACGATGTACCTTTGTTCTCACGCTTCCAAATCGAGCATCAGATTGAAACAGCTTATTCACGTACTGTGCCCTTACCTTCTGGTGGCGCCATTGTGATTGACCACACTGAAGCGCTAGTTTCTGTGGACGTGAACTCTGCACGCGCAACTCGCGGCTCTGATATTGAAGAGACTGCTACCCGCACAAACTTAGAAGCTGCCGATGAAATCGCGCGTCAAGCACGTTTACGTGACTTGGGCGGCCTCATCGTCATTGACTTCATTGACATGGAGTCAAGCAAAGCACAGAAGGATGTTGAGAATCGCTTACGCGATGCCTTGCGTCACGATCGTGCACGTGTCCAAATGGGCAAGATCTCCAAATTTGGTTTGATGGAGATGTCACGTCAACGTTTGCGCCCTGCATTATCTGAAGGTAGTCACGTTACTTGCCCCCGCTGTAATGGCACAGGGCATATTCGCGATACTGAATCTTCTGCATTGCAAGTTCTGCGCATTATTCAAGAAGAGGCAATGAAAGAAAACACTGCCGCCATTCATACTCAAGTGCCAGTTGAAGTGGCTGCATTCCTCTTGAATGAAAAACGTGCTGAAGTCATTAAGATTGAGACACGCTTCAAAGTCAACGTCTTGATGGTGCCAAATAAGCATCTTGAAACTCCACATTACAAACTTGAGCGTTTACGCCACGACGATCCACGTCTTGACGATCAAAAAGCAAGTTATGTCATGGCTGAAGAAGCTGCGCGCGAACTCGAGACAGACACAACAGTAAGCAAAAAAGATGCTGACGTTAAAGTGCGTCCTGAAGCTGCTGTTAAAGGCATTACCCCAACTCAACCTGCACCTATTAGCCAACCACGCCCTACTCGCACTGAAACAGTAGTCACAGAGAGTTCTGGTGGTTTATTTGGATTTATCAAGCGCCTCTTCTCCTCTGCCCCTGCAGTAGAAGAGAAGCCAGCGCCAAGCAATAGTCGCGGACGCAATCAAGGTCGTAATGGTGATCGCAATAACCGTAACCGCGGACGTCGTGGCGATAGAGGTGATCGTGCGGAACGACCAGCAGCAGTAGTTGCCACTGAAGGCGCCCCAAGCGAAGGCGGCAACCGCAATCGCAATAACCGCAATCGCAATAGCCAGAATGGTCCAAAACCAGAACGTCAAGAAGGTGCTCGCAATCAAGCTACTCCGGCAGCTGTCACACCAGCAACGGAAGCAACCCCAGGCGCTGATGTAGCAACGGGTGCTGATGGTGAAGAGCGTCGTGGTCGTGGTCGTGGTCAACGTGAACGTGGTGAACGTACTGAAGGCGCTACTGATGCAGTTGCGACTCCAGCAGTCAATACACCTACTTTCTCAGGACCTCCATCTGGAATGGCAGGCGCGTCAGCAACTATGCCAATGCAAAATCTTTCCAATAGTTTTGGTAACGCAAAACCTGTAACTGAAAAACAAGAAAGAGCACCGCGTGCGCCACGTGCGCCACGCGCTACTCCAGCAGCTGCTCCAGCACCAGTGGCAGTAGCAGCAGTTTCTACAGTTGAAGTGATTGTGAAGCCTATGCCAGAGCTTCCTAAAGTGGCCTTCCAGGCGCTTGAAGAAACTCCACTTCATAGTGTTGTGCAATCTGCAGGAATGATTTGGGTCGCGACTGACTCTAGCAAGCATGCTGAAGTCCAAGGCCAAATTAAGGCTGAACCTATTGTAGAAAATCTCGGTAGAACACCAAAACCTGCTGCAAGCCTGCCTGAAGGCCCAATGGTTTTAGTTGAAACCGGCGGCCAAGAAAAAACGGTCTAAAGCTTTTTCTCCAGACCGCCATTTATCCCATAAGGATACTTGGCGGTTTGGCAGAAACCCCGTTTCACGGCCATAATTGAGAACATGGTTGAAAAAGTAATCCCTATTCGTATTGATGAAGGCAGAGGCCTGACTCCGTCTATTCCCGGACAGCTGATTGCGCCCCATGGCCATACCAAGGATGCTCGAGGTCGGACATTACGCGACCTGCGGATCTCGGTGACCGACCGTTGCAACTTTCGCTGCACCTATTGCATGCCAAAAGAGGTATTCGATAAAAACTATCCTTACCTCTCACATCAAGAATTATTGAGCTTTGAGGAAATCACTCGACTCACTTCTATCTTCTCTACTTTAGGTGTTGAAAAGATTCGCCTCACCGGTGGGGAACCATTGCTGCGCAAAAATCTCGAATTACTGATTGGCATGTTGGCCGACATTCGAACACCCGCTGGCAAACCGCTAGATCTGACCCTCACAACCAATGGCAGTATCTTGCGCAAAAAAGCGGCCGAATTAAAAGCGGCGGGACTACAAAGACTCACCATCAGCTTAGATGGCTTAAATGATGCGATTTTCAAAAAGATGAATGACGTTGATTTTCCAGTCGCCGATGTATTGGATGGTATTGCTGCTGCTCAAGAAGCGGGCTTTGAAAATATTAAAGTCAACATGGTAGTCAAAAAAGGAACCAATGATCACGAGATCATTCCAATGGCTACGCATTTCAAAAACAGCGGTGTCATCCTGCGCTTTATTGAATTCATGGACGTCGGTAGCTCTAATGGCTGGAATATGGCCGAAGTGCTGCCATCGAAAGACGTCATTGCGCGCATTAATGAAGTATTCCCACTAGAGCCTATAGAAGCAAATTACTCGGGTGAAGTTGCTCAGCGCTGGCGATACGTCGATGGCTCCGGTGAAATTGGCGTGATCTCTAGCGTGACCCAAACTTTTTGTCATGAATGCACCCGTGCACGCATATCGACCGATGGGCAAATGTATCAATGCTTATTCGCCAATCAAGGTTACGATTTCAAAACCATGTTGCGTTCTAGAAGTAGTGATTTGGAAATTGCGAATGCCATTATGAATACCTGGTCTCATCGCGACGATCACTATTCTGAAATTCGTGGATCTCATACCGCCAACCCATCGACCGGCAATCGCAAAGTCGAAATGTCTTATATTGGCGGCTAATGATTGCTCCAGAAAATATGACTGGTTTAATCCTTGCTGGCGGGCGAGCACAGCGAATGGGTGGAATTGATAAAGGCTTAATTCCCTTTCTTGGGCAACCCTTAATTGCTTCTGCTATCAGTCGCCTCCAGCATCAAGTAGGTGCGATTCTGATTAACGCCAATCGCAATATCACTAAATATGCTGCCTACGGCTACCCTGTCATTCTCGATGAAACTCCAGATTTTTCAGGGCCCCTGGCGGGATTCTTAGTTGGGCTGCAGACCTGCAAAACACCTTATCTTTTAACGTCTCCTTGCGACTCCCCACTTCTTCCGCTAGACCTTGGAATAAAACTGGCAAATGAAATGGAGCGCGGGGGCTTTCAATTAGTCTATGCCTCAAGTAAAGAGTTTGATGAAAAGGATTGGGCTCAACCCGTTTTCTGTTTAATGCGCGCTGACTTACTGAAGTCACTACAAGGATTTTTAGATAAAGGGGATCTGAAGATCGATCGTTGGTTTAAAGAACTGCATTCAAGTACGGTGGTATTTGACAATGCCACTGCCTTTGCAAACGTGAACACTCCCGAGGAACTCAAGAACCTAGAAGAGGCATCACGATGAATCTATCACCCAATAGTCCGATGCTTCTCAGCTCTTCTTTGCATGTAGATGAGGCTCGCAAAGCCATTGCGCAATTAGTTAGTGAACTCATTACTGAATCTCGTTTAATTCAGAATCCTGCTGATATTGAGACTATTGCTCTAGATCAGGCGATTAATCGAGTTCTAGCAGAAGATGTTCTGTCCCCAATTGATGTTCCCTCTGCTGACAACTCGGCAATGGATGGATTTGCGTTTAACGGTCAATACCTTAATACCCAATCTCCAGAGATTAGTTTGCGCGTCATTGGCACAGCCTTTGCTGGAAAGCCATATACAGGCTCGATTGGTCAAGGGGAATGTCTCAAGATTATGACTGGCGCCTTAATGCCAAACGATTGCGATACCGTCATTCCACAAGAGTTCACAGAGTCGGATGACCAAGCTGTGATTCGATTTAAGCAAAACCAAGTGAAGCTCGGTGAAAACCGCCGCTTACGCGGTGAAGATTTGGAAAAAGGGAAGCCAGCAATTGTTGCTGGGCGTTTTTTACGTCCATCCGATTTAGGATTAGCGGCCTCTCTTGGCATTGCACAACTTCAAGTCCATCGCAAATTAAAAGTAGCCATTTTGTCCTCCGGCGATGAGCTTCGTTCCTTGGGTCAGCCACTAGATACTGGCAGTATTTATGACAGTAATCGCTATAGCCTGACGGGATTATTAAACCGCCTCAATATGGAGATCATTGATTGCGGTATTGTGCGCGATGATCCGGCCTCACTGAAGGAGGCCTTTTGCAAGGCAGCTCAAGAAGCGGATGTATTGATTTCATCTGGAGGCGTCTCCGTTGGCGAGGCCGATTTCACTAAGCAAATCATGCAAGAGCTAGGTGATGTGGGCTTTTGGAAAATTGCTATGCGGCCTGGACGCCCGATGGCCTTTGGTACGCTTAAGCCTGTTCCAGGAAAATTCCCTGCTCGCAAAACCCTATTTTTTGGTTTACCCGGGAATCCTGTAGCAGTCATGGTGACCTTCTATCAGTTTGTTCGTGCTGCACTTTTACAGCTGAATGGTGTAAGTCAGACTGAAGTGCCCTTGATCCAGGCGATCTCAGAGACTCCCATCCGAAAGAAACCAGGTCGCACCGAATTTCAACGTGCCATCTTGGGGCGCAGTCCCGATGGTCGACCCAGCGTCAAACTGACGGGGAGTCAGGGTGCCGGTATTTTGCGCTCGATGAGTGAGGCAAACTGTTTTGTCATCCTTCATCATGAGCAAGGCAATATTGCTGCTGGTGATTGGGTAGATGTAGCGCTTTTTGATGGACTGCTTTAAGATTGCGTCATCATGAAACTTAGCAAAAAAGAACTCGTCTTCCTCGACCCCATGCATACGGCCAAAACCTTAGTCTTGGTCTACCTATGCTTCTCAGTTCCCATCGTTTTATTGGCACTCTTTGTAGCGTTTGTCCGCGATGGCGCTATTCCAGGGTTTACCGTGCTGTCAGCGTTGATTCTGAACGCGCTGCTCGGCTTTGGGTTGCTGTGGATTGCCTGCAAGGTCTATAACTGGGTAGCCGGTAAGTTCGGCGGAATTGAATTGGCCTTACGCGAGCTCCCAGAAGAAATCGACGCCGAGTAATCGGCGTAGTTTGCGAATCTGGCTTTGACTAAGCTTTTAATAATTCTGAATTAATTAAACTCGGCGGCTTTTGGCCAGCTAGTGCAGCGCGCAAATTTTCAATTGCTAAGTCCACCATTGCTCTACGCGTCTTTTCGGTAGCACTCGCAATATGCGGCGCCAATACTACGTTGCTGAGTTTGAGTAACTCAGGATTTACTTGAGGCTCGCCCTCAAAGACATCTAACCCTGCAGCAAAGATCTTTTTCTCTTTGAGCGCTTGCGCTAAGGCCAAATCATCCACGATGCCACCACGGGCAATATTGACAAGGGTTGCAGTAGGTTTCATTAGCGCGATTTCTTTTGCGCCAATGGTATGGTGGCTCTCAGCGGTATAGGGCAAGACGAGGACTACGTGGTCGGCAGTACGAAGTAATTCCTCTTTGGAAACATAAGTTGCCCCACAGGCCTTTTCATGAGCCTCGGAAAGACGGCTCCGATTGTTATAAATCACTTTCATTCCAAAAGCGAGTGCTCGCTTGGCGATGCCCTGACCTATACGCCCCATACCAATAATGCCGATGGTGCTGTGATGCAAATCCATTCCCAGGGGATTATGGACAATTGACCACTTATCCCAGCTGCCATTTCTAACCCAATGCTCGGACTCAGTAATACGTCTTGCTGTTGCCATTAATAATGCAAAACCAAAATCTGCGGTTGTATCCGTTAGGACATCAGGCGTATTAGTTGCCATCACACCAGCTGCAGTCATTGCAGGCACATCAAAATTGTTATAGCCCACTGAAATATTCGCAACGACTTTGAGATTTTTAGCGTGGGCAAGTGCTGCAGCATCGATACGCTCACTTCCAGCAACCAAAGCCCCTACAACATTTGCGAGTTCTTTTTGTAATTCATCAGGAGCAAAGATTCGATCTGCTTGATTTGAATGTACCTCAAAGGATTCTTCCAACTTAGCCAAGGCTTCAGGGAAAATTGCCCTGGCAACAAGGATTTTGGGTTTAGCACCACTGGATTGGGGTTTTGGCTGTGTATTCATAGGGGAGACTTTACCTCAAGTAAATCGTCCCTTTCGCCTGAAAAATAGGCCAATTCGGATAAAATGATGCTTTTAACACCTACACCCCTTGATTGGGGCTTTTGAAATCACTGATCATGACCTACGTTGTTACCGAATCCTGCATCCGCTGCAAATACACCGACTGCGTTGATGTTTGTCCAGTTGACTGTTTTCGCGAAGGCCCCAATTTCTTAGTCATCGACCCCGATGAGTGCATTGACTGCGCTGTCTGCGTTCCTGAGTGTCCGGTAAATGCTATTTATGCAGAAGATGATGTGCCTGGAGATCAGCAAGCCTTTATTAAACTCAATGCTGAACTCTCACCAGGCTGGACATCGATTACTAAATCTAAAGGCGCCCTGCCAGATGCTGATGAATGGAAAGAAGTCAAAAACAAGCTTGATCAGCTGGTGAAGTAAGCCTTCACCCATCCTCTCGAGAATTTGTGTTGCACTCACCCATTCAAACCGATGCACTCATTATTGGTGCCGGCCCTGTGGGTCTCTTTCAAGTCTTTGAGTTAGGCCTTCTAGAGATTAAGGCACATGTCATCGATTCCCTACCTGAAGTAGGCGGCCAATGTATCGAGCTTTATCCAGATAAACCGATCTATGACATTCCAGCGATCCCGGTTTGCACAGGACGCGAGCTCACCCAAAATCTAATGAAGCAAATTGAGCCATTTGGCGCTCAATTTCATCTTGGCCAAGAAGTCACAGAATTAAAGCAACAAGCTGATGGTCGCTTTTTAGTAACGACTTCCAAGGATGAACATTTTCTGAGTAAAACCATCTTCATTGCTGCAGGAGTTGGCGCCTTTCAGCCTCGCATCCTCAACTTAGAGAGCTTAGACGCCTTTAATGATTCGCAAGTTTTCTATCGAGTAAAACATCCAGAGCAATTTGCCAAGAAAAATCTAGTGATTTGTGGCGGTGGGGATGCCGCCTTAGATTGGGCCTTGCATTTTGCCGATAAAGCATCCAGCGTTACCTTAATTCATCGACGTGATGACTTTAAGGCGGCGCCGCAATCAATTACTAAGATGCGTGAACTTTGCGCCGCTAACAAGATGCGCTTACTCATTGGTCAAATTACAGGCTATGAGACTCAGAATGATCGCCTCACTGAAGTAATGTTCAAAGATATTGATGGCAACTCACAAGCCATTGCACTAGATGATCTCCTGATCTTTTTTGGGCTCTCGCCCAAGTTAGGTCCTATAGCCGATTGGGGACTTGAGATTGATCGTAAGCAAATTACGGTGGACACCCAAAAGTTTCAAACCAGTATTCCAGGCATTTATGCCGTGGGCGATATCAACGTCTATCCCGGCAAGAAAAAATTGATTCTTTCAGGCTTTCATGAGGCAGCCTTAGCCGCCTTTGCTGCAGCTGAGTACCTCAACCCTGAAAAGCAGATTCAACTGCAATACACCACCACCTCCCCCAAACTACACAAGGTCCTCGGGGTGAAGTCGCCCACATTCGAGTAAGCTATCGAATAACCTTTAATTTTTAGCCAATTTTCTTATGCGCCAATATCACGATCTCATGAAAGAAGTTCTAGCCAAAGGTGTCCAAAAGTCGGACAGAACTGGTACAGGGACGATATCGGTATTTGGGCACCAGATGCGTTTTAATCTGGCTGAAGGCTTTCCGATGGTGACTACTAAAAAGTTGCACCTGAAGTCCATCATCTATGAATTACTTTGGTTCCTCAAAGGCAGCACCAATAACAATTGGCTCAAGGAGCGTGGTGTATCCATCTGGAATGAATGGGCAGCACCTGATGGTGAATTGGGTCCTATCTATGGATACCAATGGCGCTCATGGCCCGCACCAAATGGCCAGCACATTGATCAGATTGCTGAAGTCATCGAAACAATCAAGAAAAATCCAGACTCACGTCGAATTATTGTTTCTGCTTGGAACGTGGCCGATATTCCCCGTATGGCTCTAGCGCCATGCCATGCCTTCTTTCAGTTTTATGTAGCCGATGGCAAATTATCTTGCCAGCTATATCAACGAAGTGCTGATATCTTTTTGGGTGTTCCTTTTAATATTGCCAGCTATGCCTTGCTCACGCACATGGTTGCCCAGCAATGCAATCTCGAGGTAGGTGACTTTATTTGGACAGGCGGTGATTGCCATCTCTACAGCAATCACCTTGAGCAAGTAGAACTTCAGCTCTCTCGCAATTTCTTCCCGCTACCTAAGTTGAATATTTTGCGCAAACCGGACTCTATTTTTGATTACGAGTTTGAAGACTTTGAAATTACTGGCTACGAATGTCATCCGCACATTAAAGCGCCAGTTGCTATTTAAGAAAATCTCTACATGACTCAACCAGCTATTTCGATGATCGTGGCACGCTCACGCAACCATGTCATTGGTCGCGACAATCAAATGCCCTGGAAGATTTCTGCTGACCTGCAATTCTTTAAGCGGGTCACAATGGGCTTTCCAGTAATCATGGGACGCAAAACTTGGGAATCTATCGGACGCCCATTGCCAGGACGTCGCAATATTGTGGTTAGTCGCAATGCCGATCTCACGCTCACAGGTGCCGAAGTGGCTGGATCATTAGATGAGGCACTCAATCGCCTCAGTGATACTCCGCGCGTCTTTGTGATTGGCGGCGAACAATTATTTACACAGGCATTTCCAAAAGCAGATCAACTCTACATTACCGAAATCGACATGGATGTTGACGGCGGCGATACCTTCTTTAAGGTTCCCAAACCTGAGGAATGGATTGAGATTGAACGCACACCTGGCTCTGAAGGGGATACCACCTTTCACTTTCTGACTCTAAAGCGTAAATAAAAAAGGCTCCTAAGGAGCCTTTTTACATTGAGTGTTTTATCTGTCCTACAGTTTTTTACTAAAGCTATATTGGGCAAAGGCCTCTTCAGCCAAACCAAACCATTGCGCTTCCATATTTCTAAAAACGCGATAGTCCTCAAAAATCTTTTTGAACTGAGGATTCTTTGCAGACTCTTCTGCATAGGTCTCTTCCGCTGCTTTGAAGCAAGCATCGAGCACTGAAGAATTGAATTTACGTAAGACCGCGCCGTTTTGCACAAGACGCTGCAAGGCTGGAGGATTGAGGGCATCGTATTTAGCGCACATATCATGGTGCGCCATAATGGCTGCGGCTTCCCAGGCAGCCTGGTAAGAAGGAGGTAAGGAATCCCATTGCTTTTTATTCACCAAGAAAGAGAGTGCCGCAGCGCCTTCCCAGAAAGCGGGGTAGTAATAATTTTTCGCAACCTTGGCTAGACCCAATTTTTCATCATCGTAAGGACCAACAAATTCTGCAGCATCAATGGTGCCCTTCTCTAATGCAGAGTAAATCTCGCCTGCAGGCAATTGTTGTGGGACGACACCTAATTTAGCCAATACTTGCCCGGCAAAACCAGCAATCCGAAATTTCAGACCCTTTAAATCTGCAGGCGATTTAATTTCCTTGCGAAACCAACCGCCCATTTGAGTACCAGTTTGGCCACCCAGAAAATTCACAATATTGTAGGTGGCATATAGCTCGCGCATTAACTTCATGCCATTCCCTTGAAGCATCCAAGCAGACTGTTGCCGCGCAGTCATACCAAAAGGCGCAGCAGTATCAAATATGAAGGCGCTATTTTTTCCTAAGTAGTAATAGCTAGCAGTATGGCCACACTCAACGGTGCCATTTTGTACGGCATCCAATACCTGAAGGGCTGGAACCACTTCACCAGCGGCAAATACTTTGACGTTAAATTTGCCATCGGTCGCTTTGCGTAGTGCATTAGCAAAAACTTCAGGGGTGCCGTACAGAGTATCTAGAGATTTAGGAAAACTGGAGACTAAGCGCCAATTCAAGGTTGGCAAATTTTGCGCAATGGCTGGAGCCCCTAGTGCTGCAGCGCCGGCACCTATAGTCGCTTTCTTTAAAAAGGAACGTCTTTGCATTTCAATCTCCTATATCTTAGATGTCTATTTTATTTGCCACCTACGGTCATTGAGCCAATCAAAATGGAGCCGGTTTCTTTGGTTCCTCGAATTAATGTGTCGCTTCCAACCATTTCAATATCCAAGAGCATATCGCGTAGGTTGCCAGCAATCGTAAATTCCTCTACTGGATATTGAATCTCACCGTTTTCAACCCAGTAACCAAAGGCACCGCGAGAATAATCACCCGTCACGTAGTTCACGCCCTGCCCCATGAGTTCAGTAACCAATAAACCAGTGCCCATCTCTTTCAATAAGGCAGGTAAGCCACCCTTAGGCGTTTTTTTACTATGGATTGTTAAATGGTGTGATCCACCCGCATTACCCGTAGTTTTCATTCCTAATTTACGCGCTGAATAGGTTGATAAAAAATATCCTTCAAGGATTCCCTTATCCACTACAGTACGAGCAGAAGTCTTAACACCCTCCTCATCAAAAGGTGCACTTCCAGTCATTGATTTCAAATGCGGATCTTCAAATAGGCTGATGTGTTTTGGTAATACTTGTTTACCCAAGCTATCGAGTAAGAAACTAGAGCGGCGATATAGTGCGCCCCCAGAAACTGCCTGCACCAAGCCACCTAATAAGCCCGCAGCAAGCGGCGCCTCAAAGATCACAGGGCAACGACGGGTTGTGAGAGACCTTGCCTTCAGACGAGATAGGGCACGCTGAGCAGCATATTTACCAATGGCCGCAGGATCAGCTAACTCCTCAGCAATGCGAGAGCTGGAGTACCAATCGTCGCGTTGCATCTTGGCCTGCTTTCCAGTCTCAGTAGCAATAGGCGCGCAAGAAATATAGTGTCTTGAAAATGGGTAACCTCCCATAAATCCATGAGATGTCCCCATCATGAAATGCGCATGATGTGCTGAAACAGATGCGCCATCACTATTTTGAATTTGCTTACTTACTGCAAAGGCACTTCCCTCAGCAGCCCGAGCAATCTCGACTGCTTGAGCAGCATCTAGATTCCATGGATGAAATAAATCTAAATCCAAAGGATTCTTTTCTAATAATTCACGCTCTGCTGGACCTGCACAGTTATCTTCAGCTGTATGCTGGGCGATATGGTATGCAGCCTCCACTGTGGCTTTAAGAGAATCTTTCGAAAAGTCGCTTGTACTCGCATTTCCACGACGATGGCCCAAAAAGACGGTGACGCCAACCTGTTTATCGAGGCTTTGCTCAATCGTCTCAACCTCGCCCTTGCGGACGGTCACAGAAAGACCCTGGCCCTCTGAAATCTCTGCCACCGCATCCGAAGCCCCCCTTCTTTTGGCCTCTTTAAGCATGAAATCCACGATTTCTTGAAACTGGTTCGATGTATATGTAAACATGCCCTAATAATAGCTAGAATAGAAACATGAAGCATACCGAAGCCTGGAAGCGAAGCGCTCCAAATGAAATCAAAATTGGCTTGATCTCGGTCTCTGACCGAGCCAGTCAGGGTGTATATCAAGATGAGGGGATTCCAGCCCTTCAGACTTGGCTTATGAAAGCCCTGACCAATCCCTGCGTCTTTCATGAACGGCTGATAGCCGATGAAGCAGAAATCATTACAGAAACGATTGTTGAGCTTGTGGATGACTTAGGTTGCGATCTAGTCCTCACCACAGGCGGCACAGGACCCTCACGCAGGGATGTCACCCCCGAGGCCACCCTAGAGGCCGGAACCCGCAGAATGCCGGGATTTGGGGAGCAAATGCGACAAATCAGCCTGCACTTTGTTCCGACCGCGATTTTGTCTCGCCAGACTGCCGTTCTGCGAGAAATTGAGGGTCACGCTGCTTTAATCATTAATCTGCCCGGCCAACCTAAAGCAATTGCTGAGACTTTGGAAGGCCTTAAAAATGCGGACGGCAAACCGATTGTCCCTGGTATTTTTGCAGCCGTTCCCTACTGCATCGATTTGATTGGTGGCCCCTACATGGAAACCGATGAATCTGTGATCAAGGTGTTTAGACCTAAGAGCGCTATTAAGAAGTAAAAAACCTACTGCGGCAAGGGAACAATAAATTTTTCGCGGTAATACTTCAGTTCTTCAATCGACTCTTCAATATCAGCCAAAGCAGTGTGCGCCTGATTTTTAGTAAATCCTTTGACTAACTCTGGATGCCAACGCTTGCACAACTCTTTCAGAGTGGAGACATCAATATTTCGGTAATGAAAATAGGCCTCTAGTTTTGGCATGTACTTAGCCATAAAGCGCCTATCTTGACCAATCGTATTGCCACACATGGGAGCAATACCTGCTTTGATATATTGCTTTAAAAAAGCAATGCACTCCGCCTCAACCGTTGCTTCATCTTGAGTAGATGCTTTGACCTTATCAATTAATCCCGAGCGTCCATGGGTACCTTTGTTCCAAGCATCCATGGCATCCAGAACAGAATCCTCCTGATGCACCACCCACACGGGTGCGGTTGCAATAGTATTGAGATGGGCATCAGTCACGATGATGGCAATCTCCAAAATACGCTCGGTTTCTGGGTTTAAGCCCGACATCTCCATGTCTACCCAGATCAAATGCTCGCTTGCTGGGGCTGTCTTTGGGGTAAGGGGACTGCTCATGTTTGATTGTTCGCTCATATCTATAATGATCTCATGACATTCACAATTATTTTTCTCATTGCCTTTATCGCTAGTTTTGGCCTACGCCACTGGCTCTCCCAACGCCAAATTCGTTATGTGGCACAACATCGCGATAGCGTGCCAGCCGAATTCGCTGAAAAAGTCACTTTAGCGGAACATCAAAAAGCAGCCGACTACACCATTGCTAAATTACGCTTGGGTATTTTAGAGAATGGCGTTAGCGCCATTATTTTAATTTCTTTCACCCTATTAGGTGGTTTAGAGATTCTCAATCTGGCCTTGCTTCAGCTCTTAGGCGCTGGCATTCCTCAACAAATGGCCCTCTTAATATCGATCGTGCTGATCTCCGGCATTCTTGATATCCCCTTTTCTTGGTACAAACAGTTTCATCTGGAAGAGCGTTTTGGCTTTAATCGTATGAATAAAAAATTATTCTTTAGTGATATGGTGAAGGGCATTGGGGTTGGCGGTGCGATTGGCGTTCCCTTGCTGTGGGTCATCCTTACGCTCATGGCCAAAGCTGGTGACTTTTGGTGGCTCTGGGCTTGGGGCGTTCTTTCAGCAGTGAGTCTATTAATGCAGTGGATTTTTCCGACCTTTATTGCACCCCTATTTAATAAATTTGTCGCGCTTGATGAAGGGCCACTCAAAACCCAAATTGAGGCCTTACTAAAACGCTGCGACTTTGCAAGCCAAGGTTTGTTTGTGATGGATGGCAGCAAGCGTAGTGCACATGGCAATGCCTTTTTTGCTGGCATGGGCAAAGCAAAGCGTATTGTGTTTTTTGACACCTTGATTGAAAAGCTCAATCCAGGCGAAGTAGAGGCTGTGCTTGCCCACGAACTAGGGCATTACAAGTGCAACCATATTCGTAAGCGTCTCCTAGTTTCCTTTGCCTTGAGCTTTGGCATGTTTGCATTACTAGGTTGGATTAGCACCAAAGTGTGGTTCTACACCGATCTGGGTGTTATGCCCAATCTGGGTGGATACAACGGCGGGCTGGCACTGGCACTCTTTATGTTGGTATCGCCAGTATTTAGCTTTTTCTTCACTCCCTTATCCAGTTTAGCCTCACGTAAACATGAATACGAGGCCGATGGATTTGCTGCAGAAAAATCATCATCGAAAGATTTAGTCTCGGCTTTGGTCAAACTCTATCAAGACAATGCATCGACCTTGACTCCAGATCCTCTGTATACCGCTTTCTATAGCTCACACCCTCCTGCTCCTTTGCGCATTGCTAATTTGCAGCGCTTTCACTAGAGACTATGGATTCATTTCTTGCGCTACTGACAGCTTCTTATGGAAGACACTATTTAGCGCAACGCATTAGCAAGGATGCTCTAGGGAATCAGATTCTCGGTGATGAACTGATTCAGGTAAGCACACCTGCTAAACAACATATTGGTGCAGTAGGTGATCGATTATTGCTAGAGAGTACCTCGGCTGATCAGGCGCGCATTATTGAAATTGAACCTAGAGAAAATTTACTCTATCGTTCCGATGCGTTTAAAAGTAAGCTGATTGCATCTAACGTTGATCAAATTTTGGTGGTGCTGGCAACGCAGCCTGCATTCTCGCCTGACTTGTTAGGCAGAGCAGTGGTTGCTGCCGAGACAAACCAAATTGGCTTGCATATTTTGCTCAATAAAAGTGATCTAAAAGATAACTTGGCGCATGCCCGCAAAATCATTGAGCCCTATGTGCGTATGGGCTACCCGGTAAGCGAAGTCTCAGCTAAATTTGATGCCAAATCCATTGATGCACTCCGGCCTGCCCTACAAGGCAAAGTATCCGTTTTTGTTGGCCAATCAGGCATGGGTAAATCGAGCTTGCTCAATGCTTGGGTACCTAATGCCGCAGCCCTAACCCAGGAATATTCCGTTCGATTAGATACTGGCAAACACACGACAACTGCCTGTCGTTACTTTGAGTTACCCGAAGCCTGGGGACGGGATGCCAGCGGAAAGTTAGGCGCCCTAATTGACTCGCCTGGATTTCAGGAGTTTGGTTTAGCCCACATGTCCGTTAGTGAGCTACAGCATGCCTTTAGAGAATTTAAAGATCTCTTAGGTAAATGTCGTTTCCATAATTGCGCCCACCAGGCTGAGCCAGATTGCGCAGTGCGAGAAGCGGTAGAAAGAAATGAAATAGCGCCAGAGAGACTGGCGCTATTTAGACAGCTGCGTTCGGATTCAAAAACAGCAGATACGCAATTACAGGGTATTAGCCAAGCCAAACAGCGATGGTCAGCATTAGCAACAAAGCCATCCAAGCGATAACTAAACGCCATACCAAGCCAACAGCAGAACGCATCGTACGCTCCGTAGGCTCCATACCCACTTCATAGACCAAAGGCTCACCAGCCTCAGCCATGCGCAAAGCTTCATCACTATCGGGCTCACTTAAGGGCTCGCCCAAGCGAACTCCAAGCGCACCACTACCTGCAGCCAAGATCACGCCTGATAATGAATCGCCCCATTTCTGGGTGAGGTAACGCCAGCCATACACTGCACCCTCAAAGTTACCCACAATCGCAAAGCCCATGGCAGTAATACGTGCCGGAATCCAATCCAATACGTAGAAGAAGTGGCGCGCAGATTCACTGAGATTAAAGTCGCCACGCTCAGACCAGCGCTGTGCTGCTGTATCAGCTAAACGATATAAGACAACACCAGCTGGGCCCATTGGCATCAGGAACCAAAAGAGCACACCAAAGACATGACGATGTGAACCAATAATCGCACGCTCTAGCGCTAAAGAAATCACTTCAGTTTCTGTCAGGTTAGACGTATCTAACTCAGGCCCATACCATTCACCAAGTGCTGCGCGTGCTGCTGGCAGATCATGACTCTCGATTGCCTCATGCACTAAGGTAAATGAATGACTGAACTGACGAAATCCAAAAAAGAGATAGGCAATGATGATGTTCCAGATGAAGCCTAAAACCGGATAGGTCACCATGCACACTACATAAATCACAAACACCAAAAAGGTCGGCAGAATAAAGGCCACCATACAAGCCATGCGTGCACCAACCGGACTTGCTCCTGCCTCCGTCTTGCCGCCGAATTCACCAGCGACCCAATCTAACCAACGAGCACTCATTCGAGCGATCCAGTGGCTAGAAGTTACCGGGCGATATTGCTCAGCAATGAGGGCGAAGAGGATAGAAAAGAAAGTCATACTTTTAATAGATGATAAAGGTTACGTAACATTCCAGCAGTAGCGCCCCAAATAAACCGATTTTCGTAGGGCATCGCATAAAAACGGCGACTACCCTGCTCACTTTGCCACATTCTGACTTGATGATTGGCTGGATCCATCAAAAACTGTAAGGGGACCTCAAAAACATCGGCCACTTCAAACTCGTCTAATACGTATTCTGCCTGAGCCTGAGCCTGAACCAAACCAACCACTGGGGTTACGCTGTATCCAGAAACCGTGAGGTATTGAGGCATATGACCAATAATCTCAACCCGATTGCGATCCAAACCAATTTCTTCTTCACTTTCCCGCAAGGCCGTGTCATTAGGCCCAGCATCTCCGGGATCCATCCTGCCACCCGGAAAACTAATTTGCCCAGCATGATCGCGTAGATGATTTGTTCTTTGGGTTAATAAAACAGATAAGCCATCCTCTTTCAGCAACAAAGGAATCAGCACAGCCGCCTCAGTGATCTTTCCTGCGGCCTGACGTTTAGCAATAATGTCCGCCACCATGACTTGTCGACTCTCATCGGTAATTTCGGGTTGCCAGATTGGCGGAGTTTGAAAACGCTGCCGCAACACTTCTGGCACCAAAATCTCAGGAGAGACTTTGACTTGATCAGAGCAAACCGCATGAACTGGAATCGCCCGAGCATCAAAGCCTGGAGGCGCAGCTACATTGATTGCATCTTTTTCAGGCGTTGGAATCTTAGGCATGGTCATATTCTAAGGCAACAAAAAAGGCGACCTAGGCCGCCTTTTCGTGTGCAGCAGAGCAATTTATTCAGCAGCTGGAGCAGCTACTGTTTTAGTGCGCGCTTGCAACTTCTCTTTAATACGTGCTGACTTACCAGAACGATCACGCAAGTAGTACAACTTAGCGCGACGTACATCACCGCGACGCTTCACTTCAACGCTAGCGATCAATGGTGAGTATGTTTGGAAAGTACGCTCAACGCCTTCACCAGAAGAAATCTTACGCACGATAAAGCTGGAATTGAGTCCGCGATTGCGTTTAGCAATCACAACGCCTTCAAAGGCCTGAGTACGCTTACGTGTACCTTCAACAACGTTTACGCTAACTACCACTGTGTCACCAGGCGCAAAGCTTGGCAAAGTTTTGTTAGCACTTAAGCGAGCAATTTCTTCTTGCTCAATTTTTTCGATCAAATTCATTTTTAATCCTTAAACATCTTGTTAGCGTTTAATCCCGAGATATAAATCAACGGACCTAACAGAGGATGCAGTTAAAACAATTTCACTAAACCAAAAACCAAACCTTTAAATCACTACTGCGCATTACTAAAAGTATTTACAGCGAGCGAAGAAATTGTTCATCTTCTCGGGTTAGCAACCCATTTGCTCTGGCAGATTCAATTAAATCTGGCCTTAGCTTGAACGTCAGCTCTAAAGACTTCTGCCGACGCCAATCCGCTATTTTAGCGTGATGTCCGCCCAAAAGCACGTCTGGGACGGATAAATTTTCATATATTTCGGGGCGGGTGTAGTGTGGATGGTCCAAAAGGCCGTTCATAAAGCTATCCTGAGCTGCAGACTCCCCATCCCCCAAAGCCCCCGGAATAAGCCTGATAACCGCATCCATGATGGCCATAGCGGGTATTTCACCTCCCGAGAGCACAAAATCACCGATCGAAAGCTGTAAATCAACATTGCGATCAATAAAACGTTGGTCAACCGCCTCATAACGACCACAAATAAAGCTGATATTGCCGTAATCCAGAAGATTTCCGGCTATTTTTTGTGAAAAATGCTCTCCCTGGGGTGCTAGAAGACAAAGAGGGCCGCTTTTCAGTCCTGCAGCCTGATGTGCCGCTTTGATCCCCACAAGAGTATCTTCAAGCGGTTTTGCCATCATCACCATGCCCGGACCCCCGCCATAGGCGCGATCGTCAACCGTCTTACGAGCATCGGAACAAAAATCCCGTGGATTCCATAAATGAACACTGGCAAGAGATTGCTCACAAGCGCGACCAGTTACACCCCACTGCGTGAGTGCAGAGAACATCTCCGGAAATAAGGTCACAACATCAAAGCGCATGTTTTATTTTCTGACTTATTGCCAGTCCAATTGCCAATCCAGCGTAATGGATTTATTTGGCAAGTCTACATTTTTTACAACTTCTTTTACGAAGGGAACCAGGTACTTCATTTCTTTAGTAGCGGCATCGCCAATCGCAATCACGCCATGAGCACCATTTTCAGTGACGTCAACAACCTCACCTAAAACCTCATTTTGTAAATTGATCGCTTGGCATCCAATCAAATCTACCCAGTAATAGCTATCACCATCCACTTTTGGAAACGCATCGCGAGCTACCAAGATACGAGCACCTTTTAAGGCTAGCGCTTGATCTCGATCTGCTACACCCTCTAATGCCATCACAACATTGCCGCTGTGCATCTTGGCACTCTTGACTTTATATTGCGTCAAGGAGGCTTGCTCTACAGACGTAGAAACGCCAGCATCCCTGCGTGGGATTAAAGAGAGCCAAACTTGTTTGGAAGATAGAAGTGCTACAGGATCAGATGAGTGAGGTCTAACCTTCACTTGTCCCTGCAAACCTTGCGCTTCAGAAATAGCGCCAAGTTCAATCAAGTCATTAAGGGAAGGTGTACTCATGTGAAAGACACCTTATTTTCCCAAAATAAAAACTACTAAAAATCCTGCTACTAAAAACTCCATTCCGAAAATGAAGTTTTTAGATAAATGAAATTTAAACAGCAGGATTATTTTTGATCAAACGAACAACCGTTGGAGATACTTGAGCACCAACACCAGTCCAGTAGGTCAAACGATCTTGAGCAATGCGCATTGCTTGCTCAGATTCAGCTGCCTGTGGATTGAAGTAACCAATACGCTCGATAAAGTTCGAGTCGCGACGGTTGCGCTTATCAGTAGCAACGATGCTGTAAAAAGGGCGCTTCTTAGAGCCGCCGCGTGCCAGTCGAATGACGACCATACTTATTCCTTAAAATCTAAAATGAAAACAGGTTGATTACAACCCAATGAAATTTCTACAAAAAACCTTGGGCTCCAGCTCACCAAGCAAATGCACGGTAGAGCGGAAAACCTCATATTCTAGACGAAAACCCCTACTTCTTCCACCTATTTAAGCGTTTAAGCCAGTAGAATAGAAAACCATTAATAGTAAAAAATATATATAAATCAATAACTTATAAAAAATGACTGCCAAAATAGTGATTTCTAGCCCCTCTAAAAGCAGCTTAAATAGTCTATTGATGACGATTTCTTGCCTTGGATTGTCGCTTTTGACGGCTTGCGCCAACGTAATACCCCCTTGCGGAGCGAAAACCAGTCCGCCCAGTAGCGAGTTGCGCAATACCAAGTGGGAGTTAACGCGCTGGAATTTACCCCCCAACACCAATGGGGAGGTCCGCACGCGCCAGATACCTCAAGGTGAAAATAGCAATCCCATCCAGATCATTTTTGATGTCAAAGGCGATCGAGTCAGCGGCTCCACAGGATGCAATCGCTTTACCGCCAGCCTAGATGAAGATGCAAAAGGGTTTACCTTTAAACAAATCATCAGCACCAAAATGTCATGCTCCCCTGCACGCATGGAACTCGAGAATGACTTTCTATATGAGCTCAACGACTATCGCAGCATTGTGCGCAATGGCGATCAATTACTCATGATTGGCACTGACCGTGAAGTTTTAAGTTTTACTCAGCGCAGCAACACAGTACCTAGTAAATAAGTTGAATCATTCATGAAAAACTCGAAACTGATTTTTTGCGCACTTGGATTCTTTTTTCCAGGCACTGGTTTGAATTGCTTTTACTTGCAAGGCTTCAAATCATTTTGGGCTTGGGTTCAATTCATCGCCCTTCTTGGCGGAATAGCAGGTTGGGGTCTATTGAAGGCAGCGCACTTTCATTCAGCGCCAGGCTGGGTCTTAATTACCTTTGGTTTTATTGCAATTGAAGCGAGCTGGTTAACGACAATTGCTTTAGGCTTACGACCCGATGAAAAATGGGATGCTCAATTTAATCCCGGTATCGAAGAATCCAAGCGTACCCGCTCAGGTTGGCCCGTAATACTGACCGTAATATTTTCTTTAGTGTTCGGCGCTGGTGTCATGATGACTTTTTTAGCCATTTCTTTTGAGCAATTCTTTATTTCTCAAATCTATGAAGCAAAAAAACTATCTCAGTAATTGCGGATAGTTTTGCTTGTATATCAAGAAATAGTCTTAGAACTGCTCTACCGCTAAGGCATTCGTAGACTGACCGCTCTCAATAATCGATATAGCTAGCGCTTGTGACTGTGGCAATAAATTTTCAGCAAAAAAACGTGCTGTAGTAATTTTGGCATCATAAAAACTAGGATCGGCTTCACGTAAACGCTGCGCTGCCAATAAGCCACGAGCCATCTGCCATGCACCCAATACCAAACCGCATAAACGCAAATACGCGACGCTGCCTGCATACACCGCCTTGGCATCACTCTTGGCATTAGCCAGAATGTAAGTAACAACCTCTTCGAAAGCCATGCGCCCTGCACTAAGTTGTTTCAGAACGGCTTTTGCATCTTCTGTAGCGCTAGCAGCCAGGTCTTTTTCAGTTTGCATAATCTTTTGCACAAGCACCTTAGCGGTCGTACCACCATCGCGAACTGTTTTTCTGCCAACTAAATCATTTGCCTGAATAGCAGTAGTGCCTTCATATATTGTCAAAATGCGTGCATCCCGATAGTGCTGAGCAGCACCGGTCTCTTCAATGAATCCCATGCCGCCATGAACTTGCACCCCAAGACTGGCGACCTCAATCGACATCTCTGTCGAGAAGCCTTTGACGATAGGAACCAAAAACTCATAGATAGCTTGGTTTGCTTTTTGCTCAGTCTCATCGGGTGCAGCATGTTGCGCATCATAGGCCGCAGCCGCATAGTAAGCCAAAGCTCGGCAAGCCTCTGTATAGGCGCGCATCGTCATGAGCATGCGCTTCACATCCGGCTGATGAATAATAGCAACTGGACCAGGAGACCCCGCTAAGTCACGACTTTGGACTCGATCCTTGGCATACTGAACTGCTTTTTGATACGCTCTTTCTGCTACTGCAATGCCTTGCATGCCTACCGCAAATCGAGCGGCATTCATCATCACGAACATATACTCCAGACCACGATTTTCTTCGCCGACTAAATAAGCAACGGCACCACCATGATCGCCAAATTGCAATACTGCTGTTGGGCTCGCTTTAATACCTAACTTATGCTCAATGGATACGCAATGAACATCATTACGCTCACCTAAGGATCCATTAGCATTCACCATAAACTTGGGCACTACAAATAAAGAAATTCCCTTGACACCTTCTGGAGCATCAGGCGTTCTAGCCAAGACAAGATGCACGATATTTTTAGCCATGTCGTGCTCACCATAGGTGATATAAATCTTTGTGCCAAAAATTCGGTAAGTTCCATCACCTTCTGGGACGGCACGTGAGCGAACCATCGATAAATCCGATCCAGCTTGAGGCTCGGTTAAGCACATTGAGCCAGTCCACTCTCCAGCAATCATCTGCGGCACAAATTGTTCTTGAAGTTCTGGGCTAGCCGCTGTGAGTAAAGCCTCGATTGCACCATCGGTCAGCATCGGACATAGAGCAAAAGATAGGCTGGCTGAGTGAACCATCTCAAAGCATGCAGTTGCAATCAGCTTTGGTAGGCCTTGTCCACCAAACTCTGCAGGATGAATTACCCCCTGCCATCCCGCGGCAGCGAACTGCGCAAAAGCATCCTTAAAGCCAGGAGTGGTAGTAACAACACCATCCTTTAATGAACTCGGAGTCTGATCGCTAGGCCAGTTCAGTGGCGCTACTACATCTTGATTAAATTTGGCTGACTCTTCTAATATAGCTGGCGCTAAATCCACATCAGCACCCGCTTCTGCATAAGAGGGATAAGCCACAACCTCCGCAAGCCCCGCTAATTCATTCATTACAAACAACATATCCTTAACGGGGGCTACATATGGCATTACTACTCCTAGTTCCTCAGATCTAGCTGAGTGCTTTTGTTAACTCTGGCACAGCAGTATTTAAGTCCGCTACCAAACCGTAATCAGCTACTCCAAAAATTGGTGCTTCAGGATCTTTATTAATGGCCACAATCACCTTGGAATCTTTCATGCCTGCTAAGTGCTGAATAGCACCAGAGATACCAACGGCAACATAAAGTTGTGGGGCCACAATTTTGCCGGTTTGACCTACTTGATAATCATTAGATACATAGCCTGCGTCTACCGCAGCGCGAGAAGCACCTAGTGCCGCGCCCAATGTATCAGCGAGAGGCGTGATGATCTCTTGATACTTTTCACCCGATCCTAAGCCACGTCCACCAGAAACAATAATCTTGGCAGCAGTGAGTTCTGGACGATCAGACTTAGTTAGTTCGCGACCTACAAAAGCAGATTTGCCCGCGCTCTCAGCAGCTGTCTGCTTCTCTACACTAGCAGTACCACCAGTAGCAGCCACTGGATCAAAACCAGTGGTACGCACTGTAATCACTTTGACGGAATCACCCGATTGCACAGTTGCAATCGCATTGCCTGCATAGATAGGGCGCTCAAATGTATCAGCACTTACTACCTTTGTAATATCTGATAGTTGAGCCACATCTAATTTAGCAGCAACTCGTGGCATGACATTCTTACCATTAGCAGTGGCAGGTGCTAGCAAGTGGCTATAGTTACTTGCAACAGAGAGGATTTGTGCAGCCAAAGGTTCTGCTAACTGATCCCCTAAAGCAGGCGCATCCACTTGAATAACTTTGCGGACGCCAGCAATTTGAGCAGCCGCAGCCGCTGCTGCATCAGCACCGTTACCAGCAACCAAAATATCCACATCTGGAGAGCACTGCAAAGCGGCAGCTACCGCATTGAGGGTTGCGGGCTTTAAAGACAGATTGTCGTGTTCAGCAATAACAAGAGCAGCCATTTAGATCACCTTCGCTTCATTTTTTAATTTATCAACAAGGGCCGCTACGTCAGCAACCATTACACCAGCGCTACGCTTAGGTGGCTCTTCAACTTTAATAGTCTTTAAGCGTGGAGCAATATCTACTCCAAGCTCTTCAGGCTTGACGATGTCTAAAGGTTTTTTCTTGGCCTTCATGATGTTTGGCAAAGTCACATAACGTGGCTCATTCAAACGCAAGTCCGTAGTGATAACTGCAGGCAAATGGAGCGCGATTGTCTCTAAGCCGCCATCCACTTCACGTGTGACAGTTGCTTTGCCATCTGCTACTACTAATTTAGATGCAAAGGTGGCCTGTGGAATATCAAGCAAGCTAGCCAACATTTGACCAGTTTGATTACTGTCATCATCAATGGCTTGTTTTCCTAGGATAATGATTTGAGCTTGCTCTTTATCTGAGAGCGCCTTCAGAATCTTGGCTACTGCTAAAGGCTGTAAGTCAGCATCAGTTTCTACTAAGATGGCACGATCAGCACCAATCGCCAAAGCTGTCCGCAGCGTTTCTTGACACTGAGCAACGCCAGCAGAAACCACCACGACTTCAGTAGCAACACCCGCCTCTTTGAGACGCACCGCTTCTTCAACAGCAATCTCATCAAAAGGATTCATGCTCATTTTGACGTTGGCGATATCTACGCCGGTGTTATCAGACTTGACGCGTACTTTGACGTTGTAGTCCACAACGCGCTTTACAGCTACTAAGATTTTCATTTGGAATTCTCAATAATGGTTAATGATCTATTTTATCCGCCCCAGGAGCTAAAGTTCTAGACATCAATAGCCGTGGCAGATCCAGCCTGCTTGCGCAACTCAAACTTCTGAATTTTGCCGGTTGAAGTCTTGGGCAGTTCGCAGAACACAATAGCCCTAGGAACCTTAAAGCCTGCCAAATGTTGCTTACAGTGGGTAATGATCTCGTCAGCAGTCACTTCAGCTCCAGGCTTAATTTCCAAGAAGGCGCAGGGCGTTTCTCCCCACTTTGGATCAGGCTTAGCAACCACTGCAGCAGCATTGACTGCAGGATGACGATAAAGCACATCCTCTACCTCAACAGAAGAAATATTTTCACCTCCAGAAATGATGATGTCTTTACTACGATCTTTCATCTTCACATAACCATCGGGATTCATGACTGCTAAGTCACCAGAATGAAACCAGCCACCCTCAAAAGCTTCTCTCGTGGCTTTCTCATTCTTGAGGTAACCCTTCATGGCGATATTGCCCTTAAACATAATTTCGCCCATGGTCTCACCATCAGCAGGCACTGGCTCCATCGTTTCTGGATTTAATACGGTAATCGCCTGCTGCATGTGATAACGCACACCCTGTCTTGCATTTAAGCGAGCACGCTCTCCAATATCCATATCATTCCACTCGTCTTGCTTAACGCAAACTGCAGCAGGACCATAAACCTCAGTCAAACCATAGACATGGGTTAAGTCAAAACCTAATTTCTCCATACCTTCAATAATCGAAGCGGGCGGCGCTGCGCCAGCAATTAAGCCTTTAACCCCTGAAGGCACGCCAGCCTTTAATTCTTTAGGGGCATTCACTAATAGGTTATGCACAATTGGGGCGGCACAGTAATGTGTGACGCCATGCTCCTTAATTGCAGCAAAAATATGTTGTGCATCGACGCGACGCAAGCACACATTGACGCCTGCGCGTGCAGCTATCGTCCATGGGAAGCACCAGCCATTGCAATGGAACATAGGTAGAGTCCAGAGGTAGATAGGATGCTTATTGATGTCCCAATCAAGAATATTAGAGACAGCATTAATGGTGGCACCTCGATGGTGATAAACCACGCCCTTCGGATTGCCGGTAGTGCCAGAGGTGTAATTTAAGCAAATGGCTTGCCACTCATCAGCGGGCACCTGCCATGCAAAATTTGGATCGCCTTCAGAGAGCAGCTTCTCATAAGTCAGCTTGCCTAATTTTTCGCCTGGCACATCAAATTCATTTTCCTCGACATCAATCACCAAGATGTCACGGCCGCCTTCTTTCTTGGCAAGCTCTAATGCTTTTTTCATTACACCAGAAAACTCTGGATCCACGATGACTACCTTAGCCTCACCATGATTGAGCATAAAGGCAATTGACTCTGGATCTAAGCGGGTGTTTAAGGCATTCAATACGGCACCAGCCATCGGAATTCCAAAATGGGCTTCTACCATCGGCGGCGTATTAGGCAGCATCACAGCAACCGTATCACCCAAACCAATGCCATGCTTTTGTAAGGCACTAGCGAGACGGCGGCAACGCTCATAGGTTTGCTGCCAAGTCTGGCGTAGCTTTCCATGAATCACCGCCACACGATTTGGATAGACTTCTGCTGATCTCTCTAGAAATAACAGCGGCGTTATGGGTGTGAAATTCGCAGGATTACGATCTAAACCTTGTTCATATATATTGGCCATCATTTACCTTCAATCATATTTTTAAATATCTGCTAGCGCCTTCACGTGAGCCACAACGCTCCTGCCCAAGGCAGAAAGGTTATAACCGCCTTCTAGACAACTCACGATGCGACCTTGCGCATATTCTTTAGCAATTTCTTTAAGACGTTGAGTAATCCATACATAGTCATCTTCAACCAAGCCCATTTGACCTAAGTCATCCTCACGATGCGCATCAAAGCCCGCAGAAATAATAATCAGCTGTGGCTCGAAATTACGTAAGGCTGGAAGCCAGCGCTCTTCCACAATCGAGCGCACAACATCCCCCCTAGTAGAGGCAGGCAAGGGAATATTCACCATATTGTTTGCGTGATCTAAACCGCTATAAGGATAAAAAGGATGCTGAAAGAAACTGCACATCAACACATTTGGCTCATTGAAAAACGCAGCCTCAGTTCCGTTGCCATGATGAACATCAAAGTCAATGATGGCGACACGCTCAATGCCATAAGTCTCCATGGCATAACGTGCAGCGATGGCAACATTATCAAATACACAGAAACCCATAGAGCGCGTTGGCTCAGCATGATGTCCTGGCGGTCTCACTGCACAAAATACATTTTCGACTTCACCCTTCATTACGGCATCCACACCCGCTATCGCTGCGCCTGCCGCACGCAAGGAAGCTCTATAGGTGTGCGGGTTCATGATGGTGTCACCATCCAACATGAAATAGCCACTTTCTGGCGAGCGCTCTTTAACAAAGTTAATGTGATCAGGGCTGTGCACGAGCTCTAGTTGATCTTCTGTCGCCAAGGGGGCATCTAGATGATGTAAAAAACGGTCAATGCCGCTACGAATCAATTGATCATTGATTGCCTGAATTCTCTCGGGGCACTCTGGATGGTGGCTACCCATCTCATGTTTGAGAAAGTCTGGATGAGTTATGTATCCTGTTGTCATTACTCGAATTCCTTAATAGCAAAATCGTCATTTTTATAATCTAATCTCGACATGAAATTTAGCGTCTCCTACCTGCTTATTGCCCTGCTTTTGGGAGCATGCTCAAGCACCCCCATACAACCCACTAGTCAGCCTAATATTGCTCAACAGCCCATCGTAAACCAAGCTGAAGATACGGTCTCTGAGGCCCGTTTCAGCCAAAATCTAAATGAACTGATCGCCCAGGTATCCCAAACCCAACAAATCCCGCTCTCAAGCCTAGAAGCTGGCCTCTTAGATGCTAAAACGATTTCATCCATACGCAAATTGGTATTACCCCCATCGGCCACCTTTAAGAAGAATTGGCTGGTTTACCGCCAGCGCTTTATAGAGCCAGTCCGCCTCAAGGCTGGCCGTGCCTTTTGGGAGCAAAACAAAGCCTTTTTGAGCCAAACCGAACAAGCCACAGGCGTTCCCGCCGAGCTGATTGTTGCCATCATCGGTATTGAAACCATCTATGGCCGTCAAACCGGCACTTTTAGAGTGAAGGATGTGCTCTCTACTTTGGCGTTTAGTTATCCGGACACCCCCAACAAATCTGCTCGAGAGCAGCTTTTTAAAGATCAACTCAAAGAGCTCATCTTGATGTGTTGGAGTGAGGCTGGAGGTAAATTACCTTCCAATAACAGCTCGCAAGGCGTAAACCAATCTCGCCTTAATGCCTGCCTCAATCAAAACAGTTCATATGCCGGGGCTATCGGCTTACCCCAATTTATGCCAAGCAGCATTCGTAGTTTTGCTGTTGATGGGGATGGAGATGGACGGATCGACCTAAGACAAAGCCCAAAAGATGCGATCGCTAGCGTTGCCAACTTTATGAAAATGCATGGCTGGCAAACGGGCATGCCTATTTATTTTCCTGTGCAAGAAAAAGCAATTCCAGAAGCGAGAATATTGGCTGATGGTGAGCCTCAGCTCAAATACACCGTTCAAGAACTTATCGACAAAGGCATACTGACTGGTGCTCAGGGTGACTTACAGGCCGGTGGTGTTGCCCCTCAGAGCAGAGCACTCATTGTCGATTTACCCTACCCAGATAAAGAGGGTAATGACCAAGTTTATTATGTTGTAGGCTTAAATAATTTTCTGACAATTGTTCAATACAACCGCAGCTATTTTTATGCGCAAAGTGTTGCTGAATTTGCGCAAGAGTTAGGCTACAAGAATCAAAGTGTTGTCTCAGCCTTAACTAGCCCAAAATCAACTACTAGTGCTAGCCCAAAATCAAAGCCCAAAAACGCCAAGGCTAAGAAAAAAGCAAAACACAATTAAGCCGGAAAGACTCCGGTAGATAAATAGCGGTCACCGCGATCGCACACAATAAACACAATCGTGGCATTTTCCACTTGGCGTGCGATCCGCAAGGCAACTACCAATGCACCGCCAGCAGAGATGCCGCAGAAGATTCCCTCTTCAGCAGCTAAACGCCTTGCCATCTCTTCGGCATCGGCCTGCGTCACATATTCAATACGGTCTACTTTATCGCCTTCGTAAATCTTAGGCAGATATTCTGGCGCCCACTTTCGTATTCCTGGGATCTGCGACCCCTCTTCAGGCTGGGCACCAATAATCTGAATACTCGGATTCATAGACTTCAGATAGGTGGATACACCTGTAATAGTTCCTGTAGTACCCATTGCGGATATGAAATGTGTGATCTGACCATCAGTATCTCGCCAAATTTCTGGGCCAGTGGTTTCAATATGAGCGCGTGGGTTATCGGGGTTGGCAAATTGATCCAGCAATCTACCGCGCCCTTCTCTTTGGAGCTGGAGTGCGTAGTCTCTTGCAAATTCCATGCCGCCAGATGCCGCAGTCAAAATCAACTCAGCACCATATGCAGCCATACTTTGTCGACGCTCAATACTTTGATTTTCTGGCATGACCAAAATCATCTTGTAACCCAACATTGCTGCTGTCATAGCTAATGCAATACCGGTATTACCGCTAGTAGCTTCGATCAGAGTGTCGCCAGGCTTAATTTCACCGCGCTCTTGCGCACGCATAATCATCGACAGCGCAGGTCGGTCTTTAACCGACCCGGCTGGATTATTACCTTCTAATTTACCCAAGATCACATTATTGCGAGCGATATTGTCTTGGCCAGGAATACGCTGCAAGCGCACTAATGGCGTATTGCCTACAGTTTGTGAAATTGTTAAATAAGATGGTTTGCTCATATGGCCATTTTAGCCACAAGCAAGCCTAAGCTCTATAAGGCTTAATTTCTGCGGCTAGGTCCCGAACGCTCCGGCTGAGAGCGAGCACCATTTTGACCACGAGCGCCACGTCTACTAGAACCCTCTTTCTTGGTTTTGCCATGGGGCTCACGAAAAGAGCTGGGAGATTCGATAGTGAGTCCGTTATCCACCATTTTTTCAACGGATTTCATCCCAATCCCACGAACGCGCTTTTGTAAATCATTGGCATCCTGAAAATGGCCTCCGTCTAAGCGTTCAGCAATAATCGTCTTGGCTTTTGCTGGACCTATGCCCTTAATACTTTCTAACTCTGATTGAGTGGCTGTATTCACATTGATAGGCTCAGCGCCTGCCATACCCAAACCGCCAAAGAAAAGCGCCGTCGAAAATACCAATGCCTTCATTAAACCTTGTGCTGCCCGCACCTTAAAGTATTGAGTCATTTTTTCTCCTGAAGTAAATAAAAAATCCATGCAGCTAAATTACATGGATCATTTACAACGAAAAGAACAGGTGAATGTTGACTGGACTACAAGTAAATCCGTATTAGTGGCTCAAGATAAAGTTTGCAGCCCTCTTAACGAATTCAGCTTCGGTTTGATTGAAGCCATGAAAGGCAAAGGACTGACAAACTTCACCCTCGGTAATGCCACCCTCAATCAACTCAAGCTTAGAAACTAAATTTGAAGGTCTACCCTCGATAATTTTGGATGAAGCTGAGACTGGCGTACCTGCACAAGCATCATATTGATGATGTATGGCCAATACTGGTAATGTCACTTCGTCATCTAATGAAGCTGTACGAATGGTTCCAGCAATGATGATTCCAGCCAGATTCTTTTTGCTTTGATCAACCTCATTCGCATAATAAGTTGCCGTAGAACTTCCCATGCTGTGACCAAAAACCCAAATAGGTAGCTTGAACTTATTTTTATAAAACGTGACCACTTCATCAACGCGAGTTAAGTGATCTTTACGGCCTCGTAAATTTCCACGTCGCTGATCACCAAGGTCATATGGGGTATCAACCAGTACAGCATCAATCCCATACTGAGCCCACATCGCCATAGAGCGGATAAAGGTATGCTTACTTTTTACGGAACCATTATCAAAAATGCCAGCCATTCCACCGCCACCAGGAAAGAGAAGCACTAAAGCTCGCGGCTTTGACGCTTCAATTAATAAGGTTCGTGTGGGCGCTTCGTCTGAATGAGGCACATCAAAGACTTGCGCATGCGCAAATGAACTGAGTGCCCAAAGAGTAAGTGCAAGAAATAACTTACTCAAGATACGGCCTACTTAGCGTCTAGAGGATTGGCCAAAAATCCAGCATTGGCTTCAAGCCATTCAATATAGCGAGTAACGCCCTGCTCTACGTTCAAGAAAGGCTCTGTATATCCTGCAGCTCGCAACTTACTCAAGTCAGCTTGAGTAAAGCACTGATACTTACCTTTGAGCGCATCCGGAAATGGAATGTACTCAATGGCTTTTTCTTTAACCAATTCAGCTAAAGTGGCTGGCTTGGCTTGATCTAACTTGCGCATCGCATTCGCTACCGCAAAAGCAACATCATTAAACGGTTGCGCACGACCAGTTCCCAAATTAAAGATACCGCTAATCTCAGGGTGATCTAAGAAGAAAAGATTAACCTTGACGACATCTTCAACAGATACAAAGTCGCGACTTTGCTCGCCAGGTCCATAACCGCCATATTCACCGAATAACTTCACATGACCATTGGCCTTGTATTGATGGTATTGATGAAAAGCAACTGAGGCCATACGGCCTTTATGGGATTCTCGTGGTCCATAGACGTTGAAATACCGAAACCCAACCACTTGAGCTGTATTCGCATTTTCTGCAAAACGCTTACGCATCACCTGGTCAAATAAAAACTTCGAATAGCCGTAGATATTTAGTGGCTTCTCATGTTCGCGACTCTCAACAAACACATCCGAGCCACCATAAGTCGCTGCAGAAGAAGCATACAAAAGCTGTACTTTTTGTGCAGTACAGATATCCAGCAAATCCATGGTGTAGCGATAGTTATTTGCCATCATGAAGATCCCGTCGGTCTCCATGGTGTCAGAACAAGCGCCTTCATGAAAAACAGCTTTTACCTTGCCAAAACGACCACTTCTAAAAGCTTCCAAGAACTCATCTTTATCGAGATAATCAATGATGTCGAGATCGGCTAGATTGCGGTACTTATCTGCCGGACGAAGATCATCTACGGCAATAATATTTTTTTCGCCACGGGCATTCAGCGCCTGAACGATGTTGGCACCAATAAATCCTGCTGCCCCAGTTACGATAATAGTCACTGTAATTCCTCTGAAGTCACGGTTGCTGTACCCAATTTGCCCACGACAATGCCACCAGCACGATTCGCCAATCCCATCGCCTTTTCAAGCGGCCAGCCTGCAGCCAAAGCTACTGCCAAAGTAGCAATCACCGTATCGCCTGCGCCAGAGACATCAAATACTTCTCTAGCTTGCGCCTTAACGTGACTGACGCCTTGCTCGGTAAACAAGCTCATACCTTCTTCAGAGCGCGTTAATAGCAAAGCCTGCAGATTAAGTGAGCGACGTAAATCTTGCGCTCTACGTGTGAGGTCTTCTTCGCTAGCCCATTGACCAACCACCTGACGCAATTCACTACGGTTAGGTGTAAGGACTGTTGCACCGCGGTATTTTTCATAGTCTTCGCCCTTGGGATCAACCAAGATCACTTTGTTTTGCGCGCGGGCTTGCTCAATCATATGAGCAACTTGACCAAGAGCACCCTTGCCGTAATCAGACAAAATGACGACATCTGCACTACCAACCAGTTTTTCAAAGCGCTCTAATTTATGTGCCAAGGCTTTTTCACTAGGGGTTTCTTCAAAATCTAAGCGAATCAATTGTTGCTGGCGAGCAATAACCCGTAGCTTCACAATCGTTGGCACATTGGCATCAATCTCAAGCTGGCTATCAACGCCACTTGATTTGAGTAACTCAACTACTCTCTTTCCAGGTTCATCGTTTCCGGCAATCCCCAAGATCGTTGTCTGAGCACCTAATGCAGCCACGTTACGCGCAACGTTTGCAGCACCCCCCAAGCGCTCGTCAATCTTGCCAACTTGAACCACTGGTACTGGCGCCTCTGGAGAGATACGATTTGTATCACCAAACCAATAGCGATCCAGCATGACATCGCCCACGACGAGAAGGCGTGTTTTGGAGAATTGTTCACGGTTTGCTTTTTCCACGGCAGACTTTTCTAATGTGTTCTGTTGTTTAATTGGCTGACTTAATTATGTCGCCCAATACCCTGGTATTCAATACCTAACTCTTCCATAGCACTTGGCTCATAGAGATTTCGGCCATCAAAGACAATCGGATTCTTGAGTTTTTGTTTCACAACATCAAAATCTGGGCTACGGAAGGCTTTCCACTCAGTCACGATCACCAGTGCATCACAGCCATCCAAAGCAATCATTGGATCATTGACCATTGAAACCTTTTTCAAGCCCTCTGGGTTGCCTTTAAAATCTAAATCTAAACAGTGTTGCGCTTCTTTCATTGCCACTGGGTCATAAGCAACCACTTGTGCGCCACGTTTTACCAATTCACCAATAATCACACGGCTTGGAGCTTCACGCATATCGTCAGTATTTGGCTTAAATGCCAATCCCCATAATGCAAACTTCATTTTGCCAAGGTCTTTACCAAAGCGCTTTTCGATCTTTTCAACGAGGGTATATTTCTGCGCTTCATTGACCGCTTCAACTGCTTGCAAAATCTTTAAGTCTCTACCGTGCTCGTTAGCTGTCTTGGATAAGGCTGAAACATCTTTAGGAAAACAAGATCCACCGTAACCAGTGCCGGGATATAAGAAGCCAAATCCAATTCGAGAGTCTGAACCAATGCCTTGGCGAACCGCTTCAATATCAGCGCCTACTAAATCCGCTAAGTTAGCCAACTCGTTCATAAAGGAGATACGCGTTGCCAACATGGCATTGGCAGCATACTTTGTCAACTCAGCACTTTTGACATCCATGTAATAAGTACGCTCATGGTGACGATTAAATGGGGCATACAACTTGCGCATTTGCTCTTTAGCACGCAGTCCTGCTGGACTATTCTCCGTCCCAATCACAATGCGATCTGGGCGCATAAAGTCTTCAACTGCAGCACCCTCTTTTAAGAACTCAGGATTGGAGACTACTGAACATAAATCGACAGGAAGCCCACGCTTCTCTAGCTCCTCAGTAATTGCAGCTGTCACTCTATCCGCAGTTCCCACAGGAACAGTCGACTTATCTACGATGACCTTAGGAGTACTTGCGTGGCGACCAATATTACGAGCAGCGGCAACAACATATTGCAGATCTGCAGATCCATCCTCATCGGGAGGGGTGCCTACCGCAATAAATTGAATATCGCCGTGCGCTACTGAAGCAGCAATATCGGTTGAAAACTGTAAACGACCAGCAGCACGATTACGCTCAATCATTTCCTTGAGGCCAGGCTCATAGATAGGAACACCGCCAGAATTAAGGATCTCAATTTTTCTCGGGTCGAGGTCAAGACAAAAGACGTTGTTGCCCTGCTCAGCCAAGCAAGCGCCTGTCACTAAACCTACATAACCACTACCGATGATGGTGACTTTCAAAATGGATTCCTATAAAAACACATTTGGCAAATGTTATTACATTGAAGGGCCGCTAGGTGCAACGCCCTCACTTCGTCTTGGGGAGTATGCCTCCCAATTGTTACATCCCGGACACTGCCAATAAAAACGTCTGGCTCTGAAGCCACAATTACCGCAGGTATATCGCGCCAAGCTGGTTGTTCTTTGACGCAAGAGATGCAAAATTGACTTCAACTCCTGCACTCTGTCGGAATTGGCATTACCTTCTTCTAAAGCTAGTCGTGTCTCTGCTAATTTAGACAGCGCACTCAAGCTCGGTGAATGCTGCATTACTTGGGAAAGCATTGTATTTGCTGCCTGAATCCCTCGAATCTGCATCACTTGCTTATGCACTACATCCAATAGCTCACCAGATGCTTGTGTATTGAGCAACTCGCATAAACGATCTAAGCCGGCCTCACCCTTACCCAAATCCGTATGCGCCTTCATCCAGCGATCAGCAATCAAATGCATATAGGCAGGATGTGAGGTGGCCACAATACTCCAGGCATCAATCGCTTGTGCAGGCTGCTCTAATGCCATCAAATAATCGCCCTGCAAAATTAATGCGCGGGTGTGGTTTGGTACCACCTGTAATGCTTCTTGTATAGAGCGCTCAGCGCTAGCCAAATCTTTTGCATGCAGTGATTCTTGAGCCAATTCACAATAAAACTGAGCAATCTCGGTATGGTGCGACTTACCTTGCAGGGACTCTAGCTCGGAAGCAGCAATAATCGCCTTTTTCCAATCGCGCTCCACCTGGTACATCTCTAGCAGACTCTCTTTAGCAGGCGCAGCAAATTTGCCATGACCAACGCGGTTTAAAGAAGCTTCAGCACGATCTAATAAACCTGCGCGCAAAAAATCTCGCCCTAATTCATAGGCGGCATGATCACGATCGCGCGGCTTCAAGTCATCACGATTCGCTAAATGTTGGTGCACCCGAATAGCACGCTCAGTCTCGCCACGGCGACGAAATAAATTCCCTAAAGAGAAATGCAATTCAATGGTTTCAGGATCTAACTGCGCAATCTTGACCAGAGTCTCAATTGCTTGATCAGGCTGCTCATTTAATAAGAGACTTAAACCTTTAAAGGTCGAACGCTGCTGACGCATACGCTCACGTTCATCCATGCGATTCTCAAGGCGCAAGTCCCAGCGTGAAGCCAGCCAGCCAATCCCGAACATGACTGGCAAAATTAATAGCCAAGCTGTCTCTATCTGAATCATAATGCGCAGACTTTAAATAAAAAAATGGTCCTGAAGGACCACTGAGGATGAGCCTGAATACTAGGCACCAGAACCCTCTTTAGGGCCCGCCTGTTTCAAAGGCTTGTAATCCACACGCTCACGCAACTCTTTGCCTGGCTTAAAGTGTGGAACACGTTTTTCTGGAATTAATACTTTTTCACCCGACTTTGGGTTACGGCCAGTTCGTGCAGGACGATGATGCAACACGAAGCTACCCACACCACGTAGCTCGATGCGCTTACCCTCAGCCAAGGCCTGAGTCATTGTGTCCAGCAAGGTTTTTACCGCCAACTCCACATCCCTAGGCAAAAGCTGCGGAAACTGTTCCGCAAGGCTCTCCACGAGTTCGGAGCGAGTAATGGCTTGTTGCTCTTGATCTGTCATGATCTATCAATAAAAAATCACCGCTTCCCTCATGGAAAGCGGTGATATTGATTTAGCCTTGATTGTCCAATTTTGCTTTTAACAAAGCACCCAAATTGGTAGTGCCAGACTGCGCATCACCTTGGAGCTTGCTCATTGCATCTTGTTGATCAGAGCTGTCTTTTGCTTTGATTGAAAGATTGATAAC